>CAYTCJ010000010.1:0-26234 GCA_964436545.1 uncultured Candidatus Saccharibacteria bacterium | reverse complement strand
AACTTTAAAGCCAAATCAAGCTCTTGTCGAACTTGACTCAAAAGCGTAAGTCCTATGAATTTCATAATTAAAAATTCTTAAACCATGGAAAACGAAGACCTAAAAAATTTGTTGAAAAGATATCGCTTAAGTCCAAACTACACTTATGGGCAGAATTTTTTGATTGACGATGGCGTGTTGGACAGTATGGTGGAGTGTGCTGAGGTATCAGAGCAAGATGTAATTTTGGAAATTGGTCCGGGGATAGGAAATTTAACGCGTAAGTTGTGCGAGCGCGGGAGTAAAGTTTTGGCGATTGAAAAGGATCCCAAATTTTTACCCTTGCTAACTGACTTACAACAAGAGTTTCCCAACCAGTTGGATGTGGTAATTGCCGATGTTTTAGAATTTGATTTGCCATCATCGCTGAAGGTAGCGGAAGCTAACGCAGAAGGTCGCCAAAATTATTCGCAACTATTCCGCGTTTTTCCGAATGGAGTTCCGCGTTCTTCCGCGCCATACAAGGTTGTGGCTAACATCCCGTATTACATTACCGGAAAGATTTTAGAAAAATTTTTAACGACTTCCCACAAACCTCGTTCCATTACCGTGTTGGTACAAAAGGAGGTGGCGGAAAGAGTGGTAGCCAAAGCGGGGGAGTTAAATGTGTTGGCGATTTCGGTGCAAATTTTTGGCGAGCCGAAAATTTTTAAAATCGTGAAGAAAGAAAGTTTTTTCCCCGTTCCCAAAGTTGACAGTGCCATTTTGCAAATTGATCTGTTTGAGACTCCAAAATATTCAATTGCGAATGAGGCGAATTTTTTTAAAATTCTTAAAGCGTGTTTTGTGGGCAAGCGCAAACAATTACACAACACGCTTACCGGAAATTTAGCTTTAGAAAAAAAACAGGTGTTGCAAATCTTAGAAGCATTAAACATCAATCCGCAAATTAGACCCCAAGCGCTTACCATTGAGCAGTGGATTGCACTTACGGAAAAACTAAATTCTAAATTTTAAAAACCACACACCATCCAAATTGCCCAAAGAGCTATTTTTTTATTTGTCGAACCTTGTCTCCAATTCCAATTTTATTTCTCTCGCTCCATTGGGCGTTAACTTCTAACACCATATCCACTACGCCGGGTGAGGTGTAGAGACTTAATTGGTTTGCCGGGAGATTTTTTTTTGGTTTGGGCACATTGGCTGTGATGCCAATAATCTGTTGGTGCCTTATCCAAATTAAATCCAAATCAAAGTTCATATCTTTCATCCAAAAAGTTTTAATGCCGGGGTCATTAGTAAAATCAAACAGCATGCCTTGCTCGTTGGTAATGGGGTCTGATCCGGAAAAGCCTTGAGCTTGTTCGGCTAAAGTTTTAGCTACTTTGACATAAATTTCTTGTTTGCCAACTTGCAGGGGAGTATGGTATAAAATATTTTTTTTAGGTGACTTTAGGAGTCCAAAACTTACAAACCATACTAAAAATCCAAAGCTGAGAAACAGGAGTAGGAATGCAATTTTTTTTATCATGGTAGCTCTTGCAATTTTTTACTGGATATGCTATAATTATATTAGATTTAGATAAAGAAGTCTAAAGCGAAACAAAAACCAGGCAAATATTAAGCTTTCAAAATAAAAGTTTAATAATCTGTTTGCCCAAAACCCAATTTTATCATCAAGTAAGTTTTAATATTGCTAATTATATAATTGGCTATTTTGTTGTATGAGAAAAGAAATAATCCAAGTATTTTTAAAGGCCAGTTTCTCTGGATTATTGGTAAGTGCACTATGTGTTTGGGGAATCTTCAATTTTTTGTTAAGTGGTCAGGCTAATAATAATTCCGGTTCCCGATTAATTAAAAGCGCTAGCAGTCCTACGGTTTATTATGTAAGTCCGTTTGGATTAAAAATCGCTTTTCCTTCGGCAGAAATATTTTTATCTTACAACAATGTGTGGCGCGATATTCAGGTAGTGAGTGAAGCTGAGGTGGATTTTTATCCCACGGCTCAATACATTAAATTAGCCAACCAACCGACCATATATTTTTTGGAGGCCAATGTAAAAAAATTAGTGGAAGATAAACTGGTTAAACAAATTGGCTTAACAGAAAAAGATGTGGTAGTGGTAAATAAAAAAGAATTTAATTTTTATAAAAATGGAAAAAAAGTTTCGCTAAAAGAATTAAAGCCAGTTGTAGAACCAGTCGAGGTTAAGCAGTGTGAGCCTAGTAGTGAAGCCGGAGGAGTTGAGGGCTGTAAAATTTTTACAGCCCTGGAAGCGGGAGACATAAAATTATGTTATGAAATTTCCGAGGAAGTTTGGCGAGCCAAGTGTTTTGCATCTTTTACAAATGAAAAAGCAAAAGTTTTAACCGAATGTAAAACTTTACAAAATGAAAATTTAAGGAACGAATGTTTTTCTCAAGTCGCGCTTACCAACGAAGATAAATTAATTTGTGAAAATTTAAACGATAAAAATGAAAAAGCTTTTTGTGAAAGCAAGGTGGCTATAAAACAAAAACAACTTACCGCTTGTGATAATTTAAACAGGGGTGATGGAGCAGGGGAGAGAAATTATTGTTTGTTTGTTCAAGGCTCGGTGAATAATAATTTGGAAGCTTGTAAAAAAATTGATGCGCAGTCTAAGTATAAGCAACCGTGTAATGAAATTTTAAACCAGAAAGTGGCTTTGGAAAAATTATTCAAACCCCAAGCAGTCGCGATCTTTGCCAATCTTTTAAAAATTAAAACCGCTCAGGCACAAAGCAGTGCTTTGACCGGGACTATTCCCGTAGGAGGAAAATTTTTAGCCGGCGCATTTGATATTTATACCCCAACTCCTATCCCGCCCTGTATGCTGGTAACTGTGATAGGCCCAAGTCCAGGAGTGTTTAATTTTTTCCCTACCTTTATTTATGATTATTTTATTGAAGCTCCTACACATATAAATTTAAATATGTTAGGTTTGGCCAGAATTTTTCCACCGTGTCCGCCAACGTTATATGTAGTGGGGAGTGGACTAAGGCCTGAAAGTTATTAAGAACTTATTCTAAAATTAAAATAAAAATATGGAAAATTTAGAAACCAATCCGAATCTTCTTCCCAGCGATAATAGTTTACACTTGGGACATTTGGCCTCAGTTTTTTTTGTGGCTTTGTTTTTATTATCGGTTACTTGGTTTAAACAGCCGGAGCTGTTTAATTTTTCTAAGCACAAGCAGACAGTTAGTTCCGCCAACTTGCCTAAATATTATGCCTATGAGACTCCGGCAGAGTTAAACCAACCGTTGGTAGCCGGAGCTTCCACTGCGGGCCAAGGGCCTATGATTATCGGGGAAGATGGGAGTTTAAATCCGGCTGTAGATTTAGGCGAAGTTTTAGGTATCTCATCCGAAGATTATAACTTATCTTTAAATCATATAAAAATTTTTCAAACTGTACCTGCCACGCCAGCCAATCAACAGGCTTATATTCAGTTAACCAATGAATTGGAAAATAAGTATATTAATACCCCCAGTTTCCAGGAGGCCTTAAGTAGTTTAGATAAACAGCAAATCAATCTCCAAGTGAAAAATGTTAACGGTATTATTGAGCGGTTATCTTCCTTAGTGGTTCCGGACTCGTTAGTAAAACTCCATAAATTAAAATTATTGCAATACCATTCTGCTGTAGTAATTTTAAATAATTTAATTCAGGCAGACGAAAACCCGGAAGTGGTGGGGAATGCTCTCAGCGTATTTTTAAAAGCTCAGCAAGATATAGATTTGGAACTGGAAAAAAATCAAAAATTAATTTTAACCAATGAATAAACGATCTTCTAAAATAATTATTCAAATTTTCACCTGCGTAATTGTGGGAGTTTTGGTTTTATCTCCTGTGGCTCAGGCACAAGTTTCGGCAGGCACTAAAGTGCCGGTAGCCGATGATGGGGTCCAAAGGGCTTTGGTGGGTTCTTCCAGCGGGTTATTAGATAGCATAGGATTAGGTAGGGCAGTTGAGGTTTTTAATCAGGGTCTTAAACAGGCTAGTGATTTAACCTGTAAAGCCAAAAAAGTTACTGATATTTTAGAAACAGTTGAGGATATAAATAAATGGAGTTTTGGGGGATTAAAATTTATCTCCGGCGATGCAGGGGAAAGTAATATGATATTAAGTAAGATTGGAACTTTAACTACCCATTTAAGGACTTGTTTAGAGCCATCTATTACTTCCACCAAGGCTTTGAATCCCCCCAGTATTAAACAAATGCAAGAAAAGCAAACGGTTTTAGATTTACTTTCCAAGGAAAAAGCTTCGGTGGAGCAACGTCTGGAACAATTAAATCATCAGTATCGTTTAGCAACTCAAAATTTTTGGAAATCGGTTACCATAAGTATTTTGTTGAAAACCACAAAAGTCGTCTCTCAAAGGTTGGTAAACACCATAACTTCCAAATATAAAATTAATGACGTGCTTAAATATGCCGATGCCATTGCCAGCAATGTATATACGGCTCAACTAATTCAAGACCGAGCCGTAGATGGGCAGGAGCAATTAATTTTGCGGTCCATAATTACCAATCCTTTACTAAGGTCTAAAGTAGATTCGGCAATTTACCAACGGGCAGCCGACGCTTTAGAATTAAATGGTTCAACTTTTACCGCCAGTAGTATTAGTGCCGATGATCCGGATTTTTATTTGAAATTGGGCAAGTTTGGTGATCCGCAGACTAACCCGGCTTTTATGAAGACGGTTTATGAGAACCGAGCTTCGGAGATTAACAGCGTGAGCTTATCTTCGGCGCAAAATGAAATTCTCTTGGGTAGCGGACTTAAAGCCCCTAGGAATTGTTCGGGGAATGTGAATGAACAAAAAGCCATTGACCAGAAGTGGGCACAGACCAGTGATCAACTAAAAAACAGATTGGATTTATTAAATGATTTAAAAAATGCATACAGTACTAGGTCTCAATTCACCAATGACCGGGAAACGCAAAGGTTACAAGACGATTTAAAAAAAGCGGAAGCCGATTATGTTAAGGCCTCCCAGCAGTTAAAGGCCATGCCGACCAGTTATAAGAGTCCGGTGTTAAAAATTTGTGAAGCCATTGCCTCGCCCGCAGAATTGGTAAATAAAGGGGTAGATAAAGCTTTTGGCGCTTTTACGAATAGCATGAGCGATTACAACGATAACAATTTACCGTTCTTTATGAGTTGGATTAGTGATATTGGAGCTAATATTGCGAACAATTTAATTTTTGGCGGAGATTTGAAAGCATCATTATTATCAGAAAGCAGTAATTTAGCTCAGGCGGTAAATTATGGTTTAAGTTTTGTTGATGCACAATCAGCCAGAAAGAATTTGGAAAATGGAATTAACTTTGGGTATGAACCGGGTAATGGCAAAGACGAATACATTTTGTCATGGGAAATGGTGAATGTTGATAGAGCGGATTATGTCACCATTAATGGAGATGGTATTTCTGATGTAAAAAGAGATAGCGCGGGGAGAGTGATTACCGAGACTACCAGAATTGGTAATGCCACAGTAACTGTGGCAGCAGTGAATAAATTAGCCAAAGATGGTTCGGTGGCCATTAAGACCTCAAGAGGCGGGGAATATTCATTAAAGGTTTATGATAAAAATAATGTGTTATTAACTAACCGAGCGAGTATTACCATTACGCCTCAATCAACTCAGGCGAGTGCGTCTACTGGAACTAACGGAACCGGAGGCGGAAGCTCGGGCGGTACAGGCGGAAGCGCAAGTGGCGGTTCTGGTGTAGTGTGTGGAGGTAATTATGCCAGCTTAACTGCATGTATGGCAGACACCGGAGATCAAGCTTATTGTAATAATCTTTGTGGACAGGTAAGAGGGGCTTCTATTAATTTAAGCGAACACCCTCGGGGCGACAGGACTGAATCCTTAAGGTAAACAATAAAACTTTTTGGAATAAATAAAAGAAGACTGCTCGGTCTTCTTTTATTTTTGCCAACAAATTTTTGAAAAATTTAATTCTTTGCTGTTATATTTTTAAATAGTTTAATTGTTGGAAAAGGTCTAAGAATATAATTTTAAAAGGCTTAAAATGCCGGTTGAAGTTTACTTTTAAAGTTTACTTTTATATTTTTTTATTTTACCAATTAACTTACATATGTAAGTTAATTGGTAAAAGGGGTAGGGATTGGGGAGGAATGAATTATTAGGTGAAGTAGGAGGTGAAGCAGGGGGGAAGATAAAAATAAGCAATGCTTTATAGACTAACTGTCTGTCATCAAATGTTTTTTACACTTTCAAGGGCCTTAAATTACGAAACTGCAAAATTTTTTGGTTCGACCTCTTCAGTTACATTCAGGGCAAGCTTTGTGGAGAACCTAAAATTTGGCTTAAGTACTCACACTATTCTCCATAAGGTCGAACCATATGAGTGTTTCGTAATTCAAGGTCAAGGTGAGGTGTAGATTGTTTATATTTCATAGTATGTGATTGTGGATAAGCCATTTAAGGCATTAAATAAATTAAAAAAACTCCTAATTTGGAGTTTTTTTAATTTTTGTGGTATAATCAAATAAAGTTTTGAAAAAAAATATTAAAATTTCTTAAATATTTTGAACTTTCTGAGACCAAAAACAAAACAAATTTTCCAACGTGTGCTGGCAGGAATTTTCCACCCTAAATTGGTGTTTGGAGTGGTTTTATTAGTGTTAGTTAGTGCAAATTTGTTTATTTTTGATGCGTATACAGCTAAGGCTCAATTGCCTACTGTCCCTAAAGTTTATTATCCCGGTGATATAACCATTAGCACAGAGATTCAAGTAGCCAGAACAAAAAATGGTCCTTGGCAAAGCTCAAATTTTGTTCGAGTTGGGGATGAGGCTGGGAAGAGTTCATTTTTTGTTAGAACAATCATAAAATTGGCCGGATTAAAGGATTCTAGTGGAAGCTTCCAACAAGAGTTGGTAATGAATAGGGATAAATTATTTTTTGAGGGCCTCACTGCCATAAATAAAACTATTATTGGATTTAGACCAAGCTTAGTTTCTAAGGTTGATCCTGATTATATTAAGTCTGAAATTGAAAAAGGGAACAAGCCTCCGGTTCCATGTTATTTGGAAAGCGTGGCTACTGTTGGGAGTGCAATTGGTAATACCGTAATAATTGTTGGTGCCGGAGCGGCAGGGGCTTTGGCTGGAGGGGCGATAGCTGGTGCCGGAGCAGCAGCAATAAATGCGGGTGGTTCTAGTTTGGTGGCTTTGTATTTAGGTGCTAATGCTGGTGTGGCGACCGGTGCCGGAGCAGCGGCCGGAGCAGCGGCCGGAGTAACTTGGTTGCCCCTTAAAGGGACGGAATATATTAAATGCGATAGTCCGGTTAGGTCTAACGATTTAAATGGTGCGGGGATTGGGCAAGAAAAAGTCTATAAAGTGGGAGATGAATTATATAACGATGTAATAGAAGTTACACAAAATAATTTTAAAAATTTGGGAATGTATGCCCCGGTTTCGTCATCAGACCCTAAAGCCTATCATGAAATATATATTATCCCGGGGATGTATTTCCATTTATTAGGCAGACCTAATGATTTTATCTCCGCACAGAATTTTGGTAAAAGTTTGTATGTACAACATTACAAAACTGAGCAAGAGGCAATAGATAACGAAAAGCAACCTCCACCGGCAACGGTTCCAGGTGCGGGTAATATTGAAGGCAATTTTAACGACACTACCAGTGGCATTGGAAAATTGATTAATGATGTGCTTACCGCCATTGCACAAACCGCAGTTAACGGAATTTTTTGGGCATTTACTACCATCATCGCACCTTTATTAACTGGGGTGTTATCGGTAAGAGTTTATACCGATGCTTTTGTAAATGTAATTTATCCGG
The DNA here is from genome assembly GCA_964436545.1 of uncultured Candidatus Saccharibacteria bacterium. Taxonomy (GTDB): domain Bacteria; phylum Patescibacteriota; class Doudnabacteria; order UBA920; family UBA920; genus JBBTRN01. The sequence continues at coordinate 18,388 of CAYTCJ010000010.1, read as the reverse complement.
GTTGGGAAGTGCTAAGAAATGTCGTGAATATTTATTTTATTGTGGCCATTATTGCCATAGCTTTAGCCACTTTGTTTCGGGTGGAAAGTTATAAGTTCCGGCCATTATTAATTAAGTTAATTATTGCAGCGTTAATTGTAAATTTCAGTTTGGTTATTTGCCAAGTAATTTTAGCTGTGGCAGATACTTTGCAAAGCCAATTTTTACCCAACAATCAGGAAGTGATTGGCGCTTTGGCTAGAGATTTAATGCCAGCGAAGATTAGCGATATTATTCGCACCAATCAGTTGGTGAGTAATAGCGTATTTGCCACAGCCATTACCACGCTATTTTTTATGTCTATGGCGCTAGGTGGGTTTTTGGTTTTTACAGCAATTTTGGGTTATTTATTTGTGAGAATTGTAATGGTGTGGATATTTTTAATTCTTTCGCCTTTGGCTTTTGCAGCCGATGTTTTGCCCTCAACCTCGGGCATGGGGCAAAAGTGGTGGGGGGAATTTATTAAATACGCTTTCTTTACTCCGGTAATGGCCTTTTTCTTAAATATGGCAGCGGTGATTGCGGTAAATTACGAATCAATTTTTGGGAGTATTTCTACCAATTTAGTTTATGGCACTACGGATTATAGTAAATTTACGGTGTTAATTTTAGCGACTGCGGGCAATATTTTGTTGTGGGTATTTTTGTTTGGGGCAATTAATATTGCCCAGTCCTTTGGAGTATTTGGCGCCAATGCGGTGGATGGAGTGTTTAAGACCGGTGTCTTCGCCCCGTTTGTGGGCGCAGGTGGGGTAGTGGCTTTAGGTGGTAAAGGAGTACAGTGGCTCGGAAAAGATGTAGCTGGAGGGTGGATACAAAAACATTATAATAACCAGACTGCTAAATTAGCTGAAGGTCAAAGCAAATTTAAAAAGGCTCTATATGCTGGTTTGCATATACCTTCTACCATTAAAGCATTTAGAAAAGATGCAAGTGATGAGTTGCAAAGAAGTAAGGATTTAACCTCAGCAGCGGCATTAAGTGTTAAGCGCCAAACGCCAGGATTTAAAAGAAAAGGTGAAGATCCTTTGGCTTTATATAATGAGCATAAAGGTAAAGAACTTTTAGAAGAACGTCGTGGAGAAACCACTGATACAGAAGAAGATGAAGTTGTATTCGGCCTTCAGTTATATGAAGAAGCCATTAGTGGCGGAAGTTCTGGCAGAGACGCCCAATTGATGCTCACAGAACAAATTAGGCGTATGGCTAAAAACCATAACCTTAATGAGTTTTTGGAAAGATTTGGGGTTAAATATTTTGGAGCTGATCCTAAGAAAAGAAATTTTAAGTATACTCGTGAAAATATTATTGGTATGCTACAAGAAATGCAAGATAAAGGTGCAATGACTGCTCATGTAAATACAGATTTGCAAAAAAGATTAGGTAAATATGGTTATGAGTATAAAGATTATACTTTATCTGAATTGACTTATAATCATCATGGTCACGCTAAAGCTATTGATGTTGAATTCGATCAGGCGACAAAATCTTTTGTTGTTAAAGGTAAAAGTATTTATGATAGAATTCATAAGCTCGCTCAAGATAATTCCACTACGCAAGAGGAGTATAATGCAATTGTTTCAAGAGAAGTAGAAAATTTATCGCATACAGATCATGAGTTATATGAAAATGCTTCCAAATACGAAGAAAAAATAATGGAAGCTTTAATTAACCTTAAAAAGAGGGATGATATAGACCAAGTCAAACAATGGTGGGAATCCGTTGTTTCAAGGAAAGTTATGCCAGATGGATCTGTTAAACCCGTACTTGCTATGTCCGGACTTCATTTAATAAGAAATTTTGGAGCAGGCCATGAATTTTATGCTTCTAGGGGTAATATTAGTACAAAGGTTTTAGAATTATTATTGCCTTTAATTAAAGATAAAGAGCATTTTAGATCAGAAGTTGAAAAAGCTATCATAACTGATGCTCAGGTAACCGGTAGAAAAATATATGATCTAGAATTGGAAAAGGATAAGTTAGAATATCAAGCTTTGAGAGTTGCAGCAGTAGCAGAAAAAGATACTAGCCTTGTTGGATTAGAAGCCTATGATATAGCCATACCAGATCCACAAGATCCAAAAAAGAAAATCGCCATAAAACCAAGCGATCCCAGGTATAAAGATATTTTAAGACAACAATCCCAAGCTTTAAGAGGAATTTTAAAAGAAGATTTGCAGAAAGCAATTAATGCTGAAGATGATGAAGATTAATAGTTAGCTTATGACCATTCAAGCAGTTAAACAAATTATAAATAATTCTAAATTTACTAAATCTAATAAAAGTAGGTTAATTTTATTAATTAATAGTCTGGGTCCTTTTGCTCTAGACGGCTTAGCAGTAGAAATTTCAAAACACAGTAATATATTAATTCAGAATTATATTGTTGAGCTTTGGCAAAGGTTTGAAAAAATTTATTTAGGTTTTAAGGCGGGGAATAAAACTGTTTACAATGACTTTTTTGAATTATTAAATGAATTTAAAAATTTTTGTAGTTGGGATGAAGAAGTTGTTTTTTTACTCTATTTAGTTATTGATCTAAAAAGTTTGATTACGAGTAAAAAAATTAGTCTGTCTAAAGATCAACAACAAAAAATTTTGGAATATGAATTTAAAATTTTTTGGCGTCTTCCCAAAATTGAAATATTGGATTTAATACAAAATGACTTGCTATTTTTAAACAAAAATAACAACTTATTTAATCTATTACAAATTGCTTTTTTAGAAAATGATTTAGATTACAAAAATGATTTTATTAATAAATTATCAGAATCGCTCATAAAAAATAAGGAGGTATTAAGTAATACGGTTAAAACTAGTATTGGAAATTGGATAAATAATTTTATTAATTTTACTAATGGTGGAAGTGTTCATTTTGATGTTTATGGTATTGCTGAGTTTTTATTTAAGAGCGAAGAAGTAAAAAAACTATCTTCGGATGAAAAAAATAATCTGTCAGAAATATTAAAAATTTTTGTGTGGTTAAAGAATCCACAGATTGATGAAGAACAAATTTTAGCCCTTAAACAAATCATAATGGATCAGGAGGTAAGTAGTTTAACTGAAGACTTTAAGAAAGTTAGTCAAAATTTTAAAAATAACAATATTTCTATCCCTAATAAGAATCAATACCCACTAAACATCGACGCTAAGCTTAAGGCATTAAGAAATAGAGTAAGCAATCAAAAAATAAAAAGTTAATTTAGTAAGAGTTATGTATTCGGTCTGTAAGATGGGTTTACCTTTAAAGAAGTATAAAAAACAGTAGAAATAAAAAATGGGAATTATGCAAATAAAAGATTACAATTTGTGGCATAAAACTAAAACTCGGCTACACAATGAAAGCAAAAGAGTATTTTTTCATGAAAGAGAAATTTGGTTTTGTTTTTTGGGTTCTAATGTGGGTTTTGAACAAGATGGCAAAGGTGAGGAATTTTTACGACCAGTCGTAGTTCTCAAAAAATTTAACAATCAAGTTTTTTGGGGTGTGCCTTTAACTTCTGTAATAAAAGATTCAAAATATTATTTTAGCTTTGAATTTAACAGTAGAAAAAATTCAGCTATCTTATCTCAATTAAGATTAATAGATGCAAAAAGATTAAAATACAAAATTGGAGTTTTAACAGAAAGTAAATTTTTAAAATTAACAAAAAAACTCAAGGATTTGATTCCTTGAGGATTTTAACCCCGCCAGAGGCGGGGAGGGCCGAAGCCGTTTAGATTTAAATAATAGCTTAAACATAAATTTTTGTCAAATTAGATTTTAAAAACCATATGGAAGCATCAGCCATTGAAAAAATTAAAAGTTTAATTCAAGCATCGGAATTACTTACTTCTGCAGAAAAGCAGGAGTGGTTAGATTTGTGCGAAGTAATGAACGATGAGCAATTAATTGAGTTAAAGAGCATTTTACTCTCGGTTATTGCTCCGGCAAAGTTATCTACTCCCACATTGGTGCCAACACCTAAAATTGAACCTAAAGTTCCGCCTTTAAAACATATTTTAAATTTGCCAAAAAGAGAAGAAGTTCAGCCCGTTGCTCCTAATCAGCCAGCAGAAAAATTAAAACAACCATCTAAATTTTGGCAAAAAGTTAAATCGGTTTTGGCGGAAAAAGAATTACCTCCCGGACACCAAGAGCCCACTAAAGAATTGGAATTGCCTGAGCATGCCAGCTTGCCTCCTACGGCTTTAGCTGTGCTTCCTAAAAAAACTGTGGAGCCGGCAATTCAGCCTAAGCCGGCGGTAAAACCAATTGTGACTCCCAAACCTCCCGTATTGCCTAAGCCTCAACCTACGGCAAAACCGCATAAGGCAGAACATTTATCCGAAGTGGTGAAGTCAGCAGTAAAGCAAGCGTTAAAAGAAGCCCAAGTTCAACCGGAAAAGCCTTTAAAACCTACGGCAGAAACCAATCTTCAGCCTCAGGTTTCGCCCCTCCCGGAGCCTACGCTTAAAGCAAAACCTGAGCCCGTAGCTAAGCCGGTTAAATCAATCGAGCCGGCAACGTCAGCTGAGCCTAATAATGAACCTGTAAGGTCAGCACCCAAGGCTCCGGTAATGCCAGCTGAGCCTGCTCCTGTAGCGGTTAGCCAAACGCCAGCTACTGCTCAAGCCGGTTTTAAGCTTCCCAAATTGGAAAGTTTAAAAGTAGATAAATTAGTAGTGAATGAAGATGCTTATAATGAAAAATCCAGTTATAAGGTGTTAAAGCCTGAGGAAATCAAACAGACAATTTTGCAAGAAGCGCAGGCTGGCTTAAAACAAATGCAGGATAAGCTAAAGACCGAGTCGTTAACGGAAAATATAAGCGAGGCTAAAACAGAAGACGGAGAAGTGTTTAAGCCGGCTGTGGCAGAGTCGGCATTTGTGCCGGGTTTGGCTAATCCCAATATTTTGGCTGAAGCCAAGTTAACGCCCGCCAAACTTAAGCCCAATATTATTAATTTGCCGGTGGCAAAAGATTTTGAGAAATTGGAAGAGGTTGCCACTTTAACTCCCGGCGCTTTAACTCAAGATTTAATTCCGGCTTTAAAACATCTTATTGCCAAATTGGGTTTTTTTGAAGTCTATTCTGCTTTGGAGCAAAGTCCTTTGTTTGGTAGTTATATTAATACCGGATTAGAGGTGTTAGCCGGGAAAGTCAATTTTAATTCCAGTCAGAAATCCGCGCTGAATAAAGAACAGTTCGAAAGGTTTGTCGATGTCTTAAGAGGAATAAAACACTAATTTATTAATTTATAATTTTCAATTTATAATTTTCAATTCATAGATGGAAAAATTTGATTTGGAAGAGCGAACGGCTAAGTTTGGTGAAAATATTATTGAATTTTGTATGGCCCTAAAACAAGATGCAATTTCAAAGCCTTTAATTAGTCAAATCGTTAGGTCTGGTACCAGCATTGGAACAAATTATATGGAGGCAAATGGTGCAAGTTCACCTAGAGATTTTAAAAATAAGATTTATATTTGTAAGAAAGAAGCAGGTGAAACAAAATTTTGGTTAAGGATGTTAACCAAATACTTTCCTGATAAACGTGAAGAAACCAGAAGGCTATGGTTGGAATGTCAAGAGTTGACAAAGATTTTTCAAAAAATTATTTCAACAATAAAAAGTAAAGAAAATATTGTTAATTGAAAATTGTTAATTGAAAATTATGTTATAATATAACAATGCAATATCCAGTCCCACAATTTACCGAGGTGGAAGATAAGTTAATTGGTTCTTTAACCCTAAAACAGTTTGGGATTGTTGCGGTTGCCGGGGTATTGATTTTTGCCGGATATAGTGCCACTAAAAGTGTGTTAGTGTTAATATTTTTGTTTATGCTTTTTGGGGTGCCGGCTTTGGGTCTGGCTTTTATTCCATTGAATGGCCGGCCGGTGTATTTACAATTAAATCATCTAATCACTTTTCTTTTTGCACCCAAACAGTTAGTGTTTCATAAGCAAGTTTTGGATTTTTCCAGTACAGTTAAGCTCACCGATTTAAAATTGCCTAAGGAAACAGTTCCGGCATTAAGCCCGCAAGATACCCAAAGCCGAATTAAAGAAGTCCAAACGATTTTAAAACGACAACAAGAAGAAGAAGAACAATTAGCCAAGAAAGTATGAATCATGAAGTATGAATCATGAAGTATGAACAGGCTAAGGAATACTAATTTCTAACCACCATAATTCATAATTCTATATTCATAATTCATTTGCCACGCAAATGGACATGCAAAAGAAAAATAAAACTGTAGGCAAATCCACCCAAAGTTTTTTAAGGATTGCCGAAATTAAGAACGATACCGTGGTTTTAGAAGACGGCACGTTGAGAGCGGTTTTAGCCGTGCCTTCCACCAATTTTGATTTAAAAAGCCAAGAAGAACAAGAAGCCATTATTTTTAATTACCAGAGGTTTTTAAACTCTTTGGATTTTTCCGTGCAAATTTTAATGCAAAGTCGCAAAATGGAAGTGGGAGCATATATCTCCAAATTAAAAAAGATTGCGGAAAAACAAACCAATGAATTACTTCGAGTGCAGACGGTAGAGTATGCCGAGTTTATTTCCCGTTTAGTGGAAAATGCCAGCATTATGAATAAAAATTTTTATGTGATTGTGCCTTTAGGGGTAAGTGTTAATCCCAGTCCGGCCGGGTTTTTATCTCGTTTACTCGGGAACGGTAAAGCCAAAGAGGCGGCGGAAAGAATTACCAATTTTGAAAAAGCCAAAGAAGAATTGGATAACCGAGTTTTATCGGTAGCTTCCGGACTGGCTCAGGTGGGTCTTAAGGCGGTAAGACTTAAAACCGAGGAAGTTATTCAATTGTATTATAATTCGTATAATTTTGAATCCGGACCGGTAATTGATCCAAAGAGTTTGGGTGATATGAAACTTTCAGAAGTGCAAGTATAAATTAAGTATGAATTATGAATTAATTTTCATTTAACAATTTTCAATTTTCAATTCGGAATGGATAAATTTAATTTAGAAGAAAGGACAGCAAAATTTGGTGAAAGTATTATTAAATTTTATATGACTTTAAATCAAGATGCAATTTCAAAACCATTAATTAGTCAAATTATTAGATCTGGTACAAGCATTGGGGCAAATTATATGGAGGCTAATGGGGCAAGTTCACTTAAAGATTTTAAAAATAAAATTTTTATTTGTAAGAAGGAGGCAGGTGAAACAAAATTTTGGTTAAGGATGTTAACCAAATACTTTCCTGATAAACGTGAAGAAACCAGAAGGCTATGGTTGGAATGTCAAGAGTTGACAAAAATTTTTCAAAAAATCATTTCAACTCTTAAAAGCAATGAAAGTAAGTAATCAATGAAAATTGAAAATTGATTATTGAAAATTATTTATGAGTCTATTTAAACCCAAAACCGCAGAAGAATTAGCAGAAAAAAAACACAAATTAGAGGAGCTGGAAAGCGAGGCTAATGCCGGTAAACGGCTTCAGGAAGTCGATAAGACTTACCGCGAAGGTTTAACCACGCTTAAAGACTTATTGGCTCCTTCGGCTTTGAATTTTCAAAGTTCGCATTTTGAATTAAATGGCAAATTTGCCAGAAGTTTTTTTGTGCTTACGTATCCGCGGTATTTGTCTTCTAATTGGTTGTCGTTTGTCATTAATGCCGAAGGTGCGTTAGATGTATCTCTGTTTGTTTATCCCATAGACAGCGAAACCATTTTAAAAAAGTTAAAATCCAAAGTCGGCGAAATTGGCTCACAAATGGCCATTAACCAAGAAAAAGGCCAGGTGCGCGACCCCATGTTAGAAACCGCTTATAAAGACGTGGAGAGTTTAAGAGATTCGTTAATTCAAGGCACAGAAAGATATTTTCGAGTGGCCATTTATTTTACAGTTTATGCCGATAATTTAAAACAACTAGATGAGTATTCCGCCTCTTTGGAATCCAGTTTGGGTTCCAAACTTATTATCACCAAACGGGCGGTTATGCAGTCAGGTGCCGGTTTTAATTCCACCTTACCTTTGGGTTTAGATGAGTTAGACGTGGGTAATAATATGAATACCGGACCTTTATCTACCACTTTTCCTTTTGTGTCCTCGGATTTAACCGGTAATGATGGAATTTTATATGGCATTAATCGGCACAATAACAGTTTAATTTTATTTGACAGATTTGCCATGGAAAATGCCAACAGTGTGGTGTTTGCCAAGTCCGGAGCGGGTAAATCTTACGCCATAAAACTGGAAATTTTAAGGAGTTTAATGATTGGTACGGAAGTAATTATTATTGATCCGGAAAATGAATATAAACATTTGGCGGAAGCGGTGGGGGGAACTTATTTAAACGTATCTTTAAATAGCGATTCGCGCATTAATCCGTTTGATTTACCCAGCGGACTGGAGGGGGAAGATAATGCCGATATCTTAAGAACCGCTGTGGTAAATTTGTTAGGTCTCGCCAATTTAATGGTAGGAAAATTGAATCCCACCGAAGAAGCTTTTTTGGACAAGGCGATTTGGCAAACTTATGCCAAAAAGGATATTAGCGCGGAACTGGCGGATTTTAAGAGTGTGGAAATGCCCACCATGAATGATTTGCTGGAAATTTTAACCGGCACGGTGGGAGCCGAAAGCTTGGCTCAAAGATTTATGAAATTTACCGAAGGGACTTTTGCCGGCTTGTTTAATAAACCAACGAATGTGGTATTGAATAATAGTTTAATTGTGTTTTCTATTCGTGATTTGGAAGAAGAACTAAGACCCATTGCCATGTATATAATTTTAAATTATATCTGGAATATTGTGCGTAGCGAATTAAAACGGCGAATTATGGTAATTGACGAAGCTTGGATCCTGATGCAACACGAAGATAGCGCGCGGTTTTTGTTTGGGATAGCCAAACGAGCCAGAAAATATTATTTGGGCCTTACGACGATTACTCAAGATGTGGTAGATTTTATGAACAGTCCCTACGGTAAACCCATTGTTACCAACTCTTCTTTGCAATTATTGTTAAAACAATCACCTGCGGCAATAAATGTGATTGCCGAAACTTTCTTTTTAACCGAAGGTGAAAAATATTTGCTTTTGGAGAGTGAAGTGGGTGAAGGCATATTTTTTGCTGGAAATAAACACGCGGCCATAAAAATTTATGCCAGTTATGTGGAAGATCAAATTATTACCACCGACCCCAAGCAATTATTGGAAATCAAAGAAAGTCAGGAACAGGTAAATTAATTTTCAATTATCAATTTTCAATTTTCAATAAGGCGGATTAGTTCGTTGAAAATTGTTAAATGAAGATTGAAAATTTTTTATATTATGGCCAAAGATGACCCACAATCCAATATTGGACTGGCAGATGAAGTAGCTGGTTCATCAAGTGCCAATAGTACTTTGCCGTCTAGCGGGCCGGCAAAGCAAAAGTTTACCCCCACACCGGGTAAGCCCTTATTAATCCAATTTAATGAGCCCATTAAGGGTATTGGGGCCATTATTAGCCAGTTTTTAGTCAATAATATTCCAATTTTAGAATCTCAGGCCAAGCTTAGAGCCGGAGATTTTATTACTGTGGTGGGTGTGGGTTTGGAAGTTTTTGACCCGCAGGAATGGCAACTGCAAAGGCAGGGAAAAGCTCCGGTAACTATGCCGGTTGTAGATGTTGCCAAAAATGGCAAATGGGTGACTTTGCGTGTGCCGGTAAGTGCGGTTTCCGGTTTACAAGAAAATGAAAGTTTGGGTTTAAGTTTTTTCAGTTCCCAAATTGGGGGCAGGCTAAGAATGTTGCCTATTGTTTTGGTTTATGAACCTCAAGACCAAGCCACACCACCCCAAAAAGCAGTTAGGGAAGTTTCTCCAAAAATTCAATTAGTTAAGGAGCCGGTTGTAAAACCCCCTCAGCCGAAAGCTAGGTCAGCTGAACAAGTAGCTTTGGGAGTCGTGGCTGAGTTTATTAACCAAACTCCGGAAGTATTTAAGGACATTAGAGTCAGAGAGCGAATTTTAAAGGCTTTAAGTTTAGGCAGTTGGCAAAAAATTTCACCAGCGGATCAAAAAAGTCTTTTGGAGGAATTGGCTCAGGTGAGTTTGCTTAATAAATTACCCGAGTCAGTTAAAACAGCCATTGAAGGCATGGCTAAAATTCCATTAACCTCCGTGAAGTTAGCGCAGAAGCCAGTAGGTGCAGTTCAGCCCCAGAAAAAACCCGACCAAGCAGAAGCCAATGAAGCGGATGATGACAGCGAAACGAACTCGGAAGTTTTAAGTAATCAGACAACCGAGGGAGAAACTCAAGTTGATTTGCAGTCCAGTTTAGAATTGGTGAATAAATACATAGCGGAAAATCCTTTGGCGATTTCCGATATTCAGACTAAGCAGAATATCCAAACTGCTTTACGGCAAGGTGATTTAAGTAATTTAAGCAAACCCGAACATATTGTTTTGCAAGCCGTGGTTCATAATATGGGTTTAAAGTCTTCGGGTGAGCTTAAGCAAGCTTCCAATGCGGTAAGACAGGCCTCAATAAGCCAAGTGGCCGGTAAGCAAACGGGTTCGTCTGCCGGGCAAACATCTCAAACGGTTTTGAGCAATAGAACCCAAGCGACAATTAGTCCAACCGTCGCCGGTCAAGGTGAAGTGAGGATTGAATCGGAAGCAACCGCTTCAGGAGCCTTACCGGATCAATCAATCACTTCAGCCGAGATAGCTACCGCAAAGCCGACAGAGGTTCAAGGGGTACCACCAACCGGAGAGATGTCCTCTGAGGTAGGCAAAATTCAATCCGAAGGAGAAAAGACTTTGCCGGCTGATATTAATTTAGTCGGGGAGTATTTGGATAAAACCAATTCAATTCCGGACTTTAAAGGTGCTAAGGCTAGGATTTTAAACGTTTTGGCCAAAGGAGATTTGGAGGTTTTGCCTGCTGATGATAGAAAAAATTTGCTGGAAATTTTACAAAAAATCAACGGTGGCTTTTCTGCCCCTCAAGCGGTTAAGGATTCAGCCAATAAAGTTATTAGGCAACTGAATTTACCATCACAAACTCATAGCTTGGCATCTGTCGCAGAGAGTGGAACATCTCAGCCGGAAAAGCCTGAGGAAGATATCCAAGCCAAAAGTTCCGGTGAAATAAAAAGTACCGCTACTTTGGGGGTAAAATCTAAAATTAAACCGGTTTCCCCGCCTGTTGCCTTAAAATCCACATACGAAGATAAGCTTAAGGTCATGCGTCAACGGGAGACACAGCTTTCCGGTAAGGGCTTAGTTTCGGGATTGTCCGGTAAAGGATCCGGTTTAAGTCTTTCCGGTTCTACTAAGGTAAAAAATCAGACAGGTGCCACCACTCAAGCCTTAAATTTAAAAGCCAGCGCTTCACAGCGCAGTAAAATCAAAATTTCCGGAGACCGGTCAAGTGCCGGAATTGTAAGTAATAGCGGATCAGTCGCAAATGCCGGTTTGGGTGAATCGGAACCTAAAAAACTACCCGAAGCCATAGAGGCATCTGCTTCCGCGTCAAGTTTAAATCCAGCGGTTAAAACGCCGGTGCGGGAAGTCGGGCAACCCAAACCGGTTCCGCCTGTCCCTGCGTTACGCGGTGGCGAGGAAACCCAAACTGATCCAGAGGCAAGCATCAATCCGGAAAAGCTTTCTCCTTTAGAGAGAGCGGAGTTGGAGAGACAACAACAAGCCGAAGCTAATTTGCAAAAAGCCAGAGAGTTGTTAGTCAATCGGCAAGGGGTAAAAAGTTTTAATGTCAAAGAAGCAGAAGTGCTTATTAATAAAGAAATTGATTTGGTCCTAAATCGGTTAGCTTTTTTAGTGTGGGCCGGAGCGATTCCGAGTTTTGGGATAAGTATTATTATTGGCGCAATTATGGGAGACATAATTTGGTTAATCGGGCCCAGATTGGTAGTCAGTTCGGGGAAAATTGCCAATTGGGTAATGCGTAAGTTGCCCATAAAGAGTCCTTTAAACAAAGCTACGGACCTAATGGCAAAAATACAACCCCAATTGAGTTTAAAAGTGAAGTTTCAGATTGTGTTAATGAATTTAATTGTTTTTATTGTGGTATTTATTTTGACGGTAATTATTGTGGCGATTTTATACGATATTTGCAGTGCTAAAACCGCATATTTATTTAAGGACGCATATAATATTCAGGAATATTGTGGCACCATTGAGGGTTGGGTAAACGGGGTTAAAAAATAAATTGTAAAAGAGGTTTTTTTGTTGTATAATGAGTGTAGTTAAAATAATCACCAATTTTGAAATAAACAATCAATATGAATAAAAAAGCAATTATTATTTTAGCCACAATTTTTTTACTGATTGTGGGGACGCTGGGGTTTTTAGTTTATTCACGTTATTCTAACAATTCGGACGGAACAACCGAAAATACCGGCAATCCCAACGAAACCATTGTGCAGGAGACGCCCACCACTTTTCCCGAAACGGGGAATGGAAATAATCCCACCACCACTCTAACCAGCTTAGAAAAATTTATTAAGCTGACTCAAGGCGACTCGGTAATTTCACCCATTTTATTCTATAACGGCAATGGGGTCACCTATATGACCGAAACGGGTAAATTAATGAAGGCGGATTTTGAAAATTTAAGCAACGGCACTTTGCAGTTAACCCGAAGTCGAAATATTGAAATGCAAAGTAAACCGGAAATTGAAAAAATCTTATGGCCAAAAAATGGCGATGATTTAATTGCCGTATTAAATCGTAATACTAGCCGGGTTCGCTATAGCTACTTTAATTTTTCTACCGGGAATTATTTGGATTTGCCCGAATCGGTAAGTCAATTGGAATGGCTACCTTCCGGTGATAAAATTGTATTCATCTGGAATGAAAAAAAAGCCGATGGGACCATAAAATCCACTTTGAATATTGCCAAACCTGACACCACCGGCTATCAGGAAATTGCGGAATTATGGGAAAGTGATGACACTATTTATCCTTCACCCGATGGCTTGAATATTGCCTTCCATAGAACTGAAAATAATAGCAGTGTGAATAAACTTACCGTAGTTTCTATTGATGGCAAAGTCTGGAAAGATTTAAGCAAAGAAGGCTATAGTTATGGAGCTTTATGGAGTCCGGACAGCCAAAAAGTGTTATTTAGCAAGCGGGAAAGAAATGGCAGAAATTTTCAGTTATGGCTGTATGATTTATACGATGGTCAAGTAAAAAATTTAGGAGTTTATGGAGCGCCTCAAAAGGCTGTGTGGGCTTCCGATAGCCGAACCCTTTATTTCGCCACTCCCAAAAGTGCTACAGAAATTATTGATCCTGCTAATTTAGAGGGTAATTTAAGTGTTTTTACCTCTGATACTTTCTTTAAGTTAGATACTCAGACTATGGAAAAAACTGAGTATATGCCGGAAAATTTATCTTTAGATGGTCGGGATTTATTTTTAAATCCCGCGGAAGATAAATTATTTTTCAAAAACGCTCAAGACCGCGGACTATACTATTTAAACCTTGTCCAGTAATAGGAATTATTTGTAATAATTAATTTTCAATTTTCAAGTATCAATTTTCATTTAGTTATTGAAAATTGTTAAATGTTAATTGAAAATTTTTCATTTATGTCTAAATCCCAAACTATTTTTATTTGTTCTCATTGCCAATATCAATCTTTAAAATGGCAAGGTAAATGCAATAATTGCGGGGAATGGAATTCGTTAGAAGAAAAATTACAAGTGGCAAAAACCAGATCACAAAATTCGGTGGGGGTTTTGCCCGTTAATTTAGCCGATTTAGCTTTTGAACCGAAAGTGAGATTCCCAGTGGGTATCAGTGAGTTCGATGAAGTGATTGGGAATGGGATTGTGCCGGGGTCGTTAATTTTATTGGGGGGCGATCCGGGGATTGGCAAATCTACTTTAGCTTTGCAAATCGCGGTTAATCTATCAAAAAGCGTTTTGTATGTTTCTGGGGAGGAGTCGGCTAATCAAATAAAAATGCGGGGTGAACGAATAAGTAAAAACCATAACTTTTCGGTTTTAGCTGAGACAGATTTAAACTCTGTTGTGGCAACCATAGAAAGTGTGGCACCGAAGCTGGTTATTATTGATTCCATTCAGACTATGTATTCAGAAACAGCGAGTGGGGTAGCTGGGGGAGTTTCGCAAGTAACTTTCGCAGTTCAGACGCTTATGCGGTTAGCTAAAGCCTTACATATTGCCATAATACTTATTGGGCATGTGACTAAAGAAGGGAATTTGGCCGGGCCTAAAACTTTGGAACATATGGTAGATACGGTGTTGTATCTGGAAGGTGAAAGATTTGCCAACTTAAGAATATTGCGGTGTGTTAAAAATCGTTTTGGTACAACTAATGAAGTGGGAGTGTTTGAAATGTCAGGTAGCGGACTTATGGAAGTCAAAAATCCTTCAGAGTTATTTTTAGGGGAAGACAATATAAAAGCTTCCGGCAATGTAATTACCAGCGTAATGGAAGGGAGTCGGGCTTTGCTAATAGAAATTCAAAGTTTAACTTCCATTTCTAATTTTGGTTACCCCAAACGTACCACCACTGGTTATGACAACAATCGTTTGCAGTTAATTACCGCGATTTTAGCCAAACGCGCCAATTTGAATTTGGCTAACCAAGATATTTTTGTTAATGTGGTCGGGGGGATAAAAATAGATGAGCCAGCCGGAGATTTGGCTGTAGCTTTGTCAATTGTTTCCAGTGTAAAAGACATAGTTATTGCAGATACAGTGGTGGTGGGCGAATTGGGATTGTCTGGAGAAGTCCGGTTTGTATCTAATTTGGAAAAAAGAATCAAGGAAGCGGAAAAGTTGGGTTTTAAAAAAATTATTTGCCCAAAAAGCAAAATAGCTATAAAATCAAACAAGTTGGAAATTTTTCAGGTTAGAACATTAAATGAAGCCATAGCTTGTGTATGAGATTTGAACAAAATAATTATGAGAGAATTCAGACCCTGTTACCCGAAATAATGAGGAAAGTTTTTGCTCAGGTTGTTTTAGAATACCACAACGATTTACTCGACCCTCGACCAGAGTATGTTTATCAAGAAGAGGATAAATGTCAACAGGTATCCGAAGTTGCACGTGCTGTCCTTCGGAAGTATGGAATTCCGTCGGAATTTTGCTATGTAAAGGATAGGAAATTGTTTGATGAATATGGCGGTAAACACCATGTTTTTTTAAAAGTCGCTAGTAGTTTTTTGCTTGATGGTAATTGGCAAAGCTTTATGAATGGTTTTGATCCAAAAAACCCTTTTTTATTTTTGAGGATAGATCATTTAGACAGTGATTTAGCGAAAGCTCGGGTTCCAAAAAAATTATGGCCTATTTGGCAGACTGCTATTACTAACCGTGAAGCACATTATCAAAGAGCGGCATAGATTTATTCCAAATGAATGATTTTATCTTGAATTTTGCTTTTTAAAAGCGGGTATTTTTCTAAGCTTAAATCATTTTTTAAAATTTTTAAAGCCTCAGTTTTGGCTTTGGGGATTAAGCTTATATAAGACTCGTCAAAGTATTTATAATTCCAACCGCTTTGGTTTTGGCCGTAAAGATCGCCAAACCCTCTTTGTTTTAAGTCTAATTCGGCTAAGGCAAAACCGTCTTGGGTTTGAGTAAAGGCCTCCAGGCGTTTTTGGGTTCTATCAGTATCGCCATTCTTGCTTATAACTCCCCCTAACCCCTCTTTGGCCAAAGAGGAGGTTTCGGAAGTGAATAAAAAGCAATAACTCTGATGTTCGGCTCTGCCTACTCGGCCCCGAAATTGATGGAGCTGAGCAAGTCCAAACCTTTCGGCGCCTTCTATAATCATTACGCTGGCATTGGGCACATCTACCCCCACTTCAATTACCGAGGTGGAAACTAAAATTTGCACTTGATTTTCCAGAAAGGCCTGCATAACCGTTTCCTTTTCGGGGTTTTTGAGTTTTCCGTGTAAAAGGCCAATTTTAAATTTAGGAAAAATTTTGGTTAAATTAGTTTGCTCCAGTTTGGCGGATTTTACGCCTAATTTATCGGATTCGTTAATGAGGGGAGTAACTACAAAGACTTGTCTGCCTAATAGAATTTGCTGGTGAATAAATTTATAGGCTTTAAGGCGATTGTGCTTAGCTACTAACTTGGTAATTATGGGTTTTCTACCGGCGGGTTTGTGTTTAATTTGTGAGATGCTTAAATCCCCATACCTAGCTAACTGTAAACTTCGGGGAATGGGAGTGGCAGAGAGGGAAAGTAAATGAGGGATTTTTTCTCGCGAGGCGACAAGCGTGGCTCTTTGGTCAACTCCAAATCTGTGTTGTTCATCTATAATGACCAAAGCCAAATTTTTAAAGTTAACTTTTTTTTGGAGTAAAGCATGAGTGCCAATGTATAAACCCGGCATACCTAAACTTAATTCTGCCAACAAGGCTTTTTTAGCCACATCGTTTTGGTTAATTTTTGCTGAAGTTTGGGTGAATAAAATCACGCGAGGGTTAAAATTGGGCTGGGGAGTAAAAAACTTAAGTGCGGTATTATGGTGTTGCTGGGCTAAAATTTCCGTGGGTGCGATTAATGCCACTTGCAGGCCGGCGGAAATACATTCCAAAGCAGAAATGAGGGCTACTAAGGTTTTGCCACTGCCAACATCGCCTTCCAATAAGCGGTTCATGGGAGTAGATTTTTCCAGATCTTGTAAAATTTCCCAACTGGCTTGTTTTTGCTCCGGAGTTAGTTTAAAAGGTAAGTTATCGACAAATTGTTTAACTAAGGCTTGGTTAAACCTAATTGAAAAAGTGGATTTTTTGGCTAATTCCAAGTGGTGTTTTTGTACAGCTAATTGGTTTAGAAAAATCTCCTCAAACGCTAGTCGAGTTTGGGTTCGATCTACATCTGCCATACTTTCTGGAAAATGAGCTAATTGAATAGTGGTTTGAATATTAGGTAAATTTTGGTTGGTTAATAGCTCGCTGGGTAAAATTTCCACTAACTGTGTTTTAGCCGGCAGGGCTTTGGTAATTAAAGTTCTTAAAGTTTTATGGTAGATACCGGAGGTTAAATGGTATAAAGGTAAAAGGCGGGCGGTATGAATAGGGAAGTCAGTGACTTTTTCGTAAATCGGATTTACCAATTGTAAAGTGTGGTTGTAAATTTCCGGGGTGCCGGCTAAAAATATTTCTTCGCCTGCTTGTAGCACTTTTGTTAAGTAGGGTTGGTTAAACCAAACCACTTTAATATTTCCTGTTTCATCGGTAATAATGGCTTCGCAAAGACTCAGCCGTCCTCGAAATGAGAACCGGCTACTAATAGTTTTGATTTTACCTTTCACACTTACCATTTCTTCGGCAGTAATATTGGCAATGGATTTTACTAAAGAAAAATCTAAATAGCGGTAAGGAAAATACAAAAGCAAATCTTGAAGGGTGAAAATTTCAAGTTTTTTTAAAGCCGCAACTTGCGGCTTTGGGAGTTTGTGTATTTGTTCAATTGGCGTGTTTAATTCCAGTGGCATATTTAGGTTTTGCTAGTGGTTAAAATTTTATCCAATGGGAAAACCTTTGGGTTAAATGAGGTTCGGTTTGTTCGTGTTCAGGTATAAAGTTAAGTAATAAATTTCTGACCGCATCGGCATTTTGTTCTCCCAGCTCAATAATCATTAATGAGTTTAAAAAAGCCCCGGTTTCCAAATTTAAGGTTTTGTGTTGGTTTTTATTAACCACCCAAAAATGTTTAATTTGTTTATAAGGAATATGTAAATTTCCGTGCTCCAGCGCTTTTTCGGTAAGTCGGTTTTCTACCATTTCCGGGCTTTGGTTGGCAAAAAATAAAATTAGGAGCGCAATAATGCCAATAGTAATGCTCGCAAAGTAGTCGGTTTGCACAATGGCGAAAAAGCCGACAATTAATACCGATATGGACAGGTATGTAACATACCAGCCTAAATTTTTAGTGTAGTTTTTGTATTCCGGCGCTTGCCAAGCAAGTAAGATTTTTTCAGACATAGAGAATTGATTATTGTGACCAATTAAAATTTGTCCAAATAGAACAAATATAAATAGCTTAGGGAAAGCTTAGTGGCGGAGAGGGAGGGATTCGAACCCTCGGTCCCCGTAAAGGGACAACAGTTTTCAAGACTGTCCGATTAAACCGCTCTCGCACCTCTCCTAATTCCGGTTTTTCCGCCTTCGCAAAAAGTAAAGTTAAATCACTTCTTATATTTTGAGGCGCTATAACAAAATAAAACAAATATTGCTTCGGCGGATCCGCCATAATTATTTTATGGAGGCGGACAAGACCGCCGCACTAGACCGCTATGCGACACATGCATTTGGTTTTATATTGCATAGTTAGGACTTACGCTTTTGAGTCAAGTTCGACAAGAGCTTGATTTGGCTTTAAAGT
>CAYTCJ010000009.1:0-35723 GCA_964436545.1 uncultured Candidatus Saccharibacteria bacterium | reverse complement strand
TGGTGCCCGAGGGGAGAGTCGAACTCCCATGACCTTGCGGTCGCTACCACCTCAAGGTAGTGCGTCTGCCATTTCGCCACCCGGGCCTTAATTTGATTTGCCAACAAATTATAGCTAATATTATAATCTATATCAAGATGAAACGATTCACTAAAACCCAAGAAGATTTTGTTTGTCTAAACTGTAAAACCAAGGTCATTGGTAATGGCTACACCAACCATTGCCCCCAGTGTCTCTTTAGCCAACATGTAGACATTTACCCCGGAGATAGACAACAACCGTGCGGGGGACTTATGGAACCCATTGGCTTAGCCCTGAAAAACCAACATTACCTTCTTACCCACCAATGCAGAAAATGCGGAAGTATTTCTCATTGCAAAAGTTCAGAAAAAGATAATATTGACTCACTTACACAACTGTCGGAAACTATTGCCAAAAAAACTTTTTTTTGATATATTATGCAAGCAGTTAAACTGACTCGAACCAGGTCTACAATTCTAATTACTATGGACGATTAGCTCAGTTGGTTAGAGCGCCTCGTTTACACCGAGGAGGCCAAAGGTTCGAATCCTTTATCGTCCACCAGGCCTCGGTAGCTCAGTGGTAGAGCGCAGCCCTGAAGAGGCTGGCGTCGTCAGTTCAATTCTGACCCGAGGCACCAATTTGCGGGTATAGTATACCGGTATTATGCCACCTTGCCATGGTGGAGAAACGGGTTCAATTCCCGTTACCCGCTCCAGTAAAAAACCATCACTTAAAGTGGTGGTTTTTTACTGTTTTTAAAGGCAATTTTTGCGTTTGCCTATTTAACCCTTTTTTGTGCCAGAAAATATGTTTTTCCTTATAAATAAGCCAAAAACCAGCATTTTTCGCTTGATTTTAATCTCAAAAAAGCGTATAATAATTTTAATTTAAAAGCGCTTTGAAAGCGTTTTTTAATTTACTTACCTAAACTTTTAGGTAGTAGGTATTATTAACTAGCCATCAGAAAGGAGTTTGACCTTAAATGACAGCTTCTTTTATCCCAACTGCTTTCAAACACACCACTATTACTGCCTTATTGGTACTTGGCTTAGTCTTACCATTAAACGCGGTTTTAGCTGGCAACGAGACAGTGGAAACAAACCAGCCTAATTTAGAAGTCAAAAATCTTAATTCCAAAACCGAAGCCGAAGAAAAATCTTTAGCGATTGAAACTGTAATTGCCAACGACCCCTTGGTAAATAACCTTAAACTATATTTGGAAAAACACCGCTCACCTTTGGCAGAATTTGCCGGGGAAATGGTTAAACAACCCCAATGGCAAAGAGCGTTAGCCATTTCTTGGGTAGAAAGCAATTTTTGTAAACGCCACATGGACAATAACTGTAGCGGAATTGGTGTAGCTCCGGGCCATAAACTTTGGCGAAAATACGAAACTCACTTAGACTGGTTTAAAGATATGTCCGCGCTTATGGAAAAACCCATCTATAAAGAAAAATATACCACTTTTCAAAAAATGAAAGGCGTGTATGTACAACCCGGTAGCGCTAACTGGGTCAACGGCGCACAAAAAAAATACAATGAGCTTATGAAGCTTACTGAAGATTCCGAAATTCAAAAAATTACTCAGATTCAACAAAAAAATACTTTAGTAGCTTTAGCTAATTTAACTGATTCAGAAAAAGCCGAATAAAAACCTCCTCCCCGCCCTTTAGGGCGGGGATTTCTTTTATGGCAGACAGCCATACTTACCGACTTTGGATCATAAAGTTTTGTCCGTAAGACCTGTGCTTCGCTTTCAGGGTTTATTAAGCACCAGATACCAACGGGAATATTTCTCCTAAGGGGAATACACCTGTTTTAGTCTCTGTCCGAAGTATCCTTGCATAGAACTTCCCCCCGCCTCTCGGCAAAAGGCGGGGTTAAAGCCCTTGATAAAAAAATGTTTTTTCTTTAAAATAAAGAAAGATTTTAAATTGGGTACCGTGGCGAAGCAGCTAACGCAGTGGTCTGCAAAACCACCATTCGTGGGTGCAACTCCCACCGGTACCTCCAAAATTTAAATTGGCCCGAGTGGTGGAACTGGCATACACTACAGACTTAAGATCTGTCGCCCGCAAGGGATTGAGGGTTCGACTCCCTCCTCGGGCACCAAAAAATATTGACAAAAAATACCTTTGGTGTTAAATTATTCCTAATAATTAGTTTATAGGAGTTGAACAACCTTTTATTATTAGCTAATTTCTCTTACAATCAACACAAGTCAAACCAATGGCTTAATTTTTGCTGAAGCAAATTCTTAAAGAATTTGTTTTTTTATTTTTAATTTTATCCACTATGAACCAATTGCAAAAGACCAAACATAAAAATGGCTTTAAAAAATTTTGGCGTTTAGGCTTGGACGAGTTCAATACCGATTTTTTTGACATCGGGCCCGATGGCGAGCTTATTGTTCGGGAAGGAAACTTCCAATACAATATTTTTGATATTGTAAAAAAATACGGCACGTCCACGGAAATTGTTTTTCCCACAATTATTGAAAACCGAGTCCGCGACTTAATTGAAACTTTCAATGCCTACATTAAAGTTTTAGGTTACAAAGGCAAATTCTACTATCACTATGCAATGAAAGTTAACCAAAATAAGGAATTCGTCTTACCGGCAATTGCGGAAGGCGCCAATTTAGATGTAGCCAGTGCCAATGAGCTATTTTTGGTTAAACGAATGATTGAGCAAGATAAATTTAACAGCAAAATCAGGGTAATTTGCAATGGCCCAAAAACCCCCAAGTATATTGAATTGGTAGACGAGTTAAAAGGCAAAGGTTTGGTGGTAATTCCAATTATTGAAGACTTGGTGGAATTGGAACATATGCAAAAATTTAAAGGCGAAGTGGGAATTCGAGTCAACTTAGACGTGAAAGTCCAGAGTCATTGGGATAAAAAATATAATCGTTATGGGTTTACCGAGAGCGAACTGTTATCTTTGGGTAAGATTCGTAACTTATCGGTACTGCACTACCATATTTCCAGTCAAATTGAAAAAATCGATGGCTTTACGCAACCTCTAAAACGCGCTTTGGAAGTTTACGCAAAAATGCGAGAAAAAAACCCGGGACTGGACACGATAGATATTGGTGGCGGTGCAGCTGTGCCTTATGAAAAAAGAAAACCTTTGTATTCCACAAAAAATTTAATTTCCCAAATTGTCAAAACCGCTAAAAATCATTGTGATAAACTCGGGGTTAAACACCCGAACCTCATTACCGAATGGGGGAGACACGTGGCTGCTCCGGCACAAATTACCATTTATAAAATTTTGGCGGAAAAAACTGTTGACAACAAAGGGAAAAATAAATGGTACGTAATTGATGGCAGTTTTATGAACGACTTAATTGATACTTGGGCCATCCACCAAAAATGGCACGTAATTCCGGTAAATAATATGGGCAGTAAAAAACTGGAAAAAGTCTGGTTGGCGGGAAGTTCTTGCGATAGCGACGACAAATACACCGCCGGAGGCAGTTATATTCTCTTACCTAAATTAGCGGACTGCGACGAGCTGTATATTGCTTTTTTGGATACCGGCGCTTACCAAGACGCTCTGGCTTCTCACCACTGCTTATTATCCAGCCCGGCAAAACTCATTGCACAAAACGGAGAAATCAAAATTGCCCGAAAACGCGAATCTTCCGAAGATGTCGGCAAACAATTCGGTTGGTAAAGCAGTAGTCATAAAAAATAAAATTTGATATACTATAAAAGAGCAAAAAAATTAATCATCTTAAAATGAAAGGCGGTGACAAAAAATGAAAGTCCTTCATGCAATTACTTGGATTTTGGTTATCGTGGGCGGTCTTAACTGGGGAGTTTATGGGGTTACTAACATGCAAACCAACTTAGTCAACATGCTTCTCGGCAGTATGCCTTGGCTAGAAATGTTAGTTTATATTTTAGTCGGTCTGGCTGCCATAGTTGAATTAGTCACACATAAAAGCAACTGTTGCTGTTGCGGTGGTAATAAATGCGAAACCAAACCTATGTAAAATAAAAAACCCTCCCGTAATGGGAGGGTTTTTTATTTTACATTTATTTTTCGGCAGTAGCGACTTCGGTTTTCGTTGGGGTTTCTAAAGCTTTTAAAGATAAACCCAAACGGTGTTCACCGGGTTCAATGGAAATAATTTGGAATTCTTTCTCTTCACCCACTTTAATAAAACTTTCCGGGTTTTTTACCGCCTCATGGGACAATTCCATAGTATGAGCCAGACCTTGAATATTTTTATCCAGCTCCACAAATACCCCAAAAGGCATAATCTTTAACACCTTACCCGAAACTTTTTGGCCAATCTGGTACTTTTTCACCGCTTCCAGCCAAGGATCGTCTTGTAATTGCTTTATGGACAACGACACCCTGCCCTTATCGATAGAAATAACTTTTGCCTTCACCACATCTCCCACTTTAATAATATCTTTGGGATTCTCAATTCTTTGCCAAGCCAATTCGCTAATGTGCACCAAGCCTTCCATTTCACCGAATTTTACAAAAGCGCCAAAATCCACCACCCCGGTCACCGCACCTTCCACAATTTGGCCAATTTTTAACTGAGAAAGCTTCTGGCCTAACTCTTCTTCCCGAACGGCCTTTTCGCTTACAATTAATTTTTCTTCTCCGCTGTCTGCGGTAATCACTTGCACATCGAACATTTTACCCACATAACTCTGTAAAACTTGCAAAATTTTGCTCTTGTCGCCATCTTCCACTCTGGGATAGTGCTCCATAGATAACTGAGAAACCGGCAAAAACCCTTTCACGCCGGAGACTTCTACCATTAATCCGCCTTTGTTGGCTTCTAAAATTTTACAACGAATTATTTCCTTGCTTTCCATTTTACCCTTTAAGGTCTGCCACACTCTTTCTTGACCCGCTTGTCTTAAAGACAACTCCACAATGCCTTCTTTATTTTCACCTTCCACCACCGAAGCAAAAATTTTATCTCCGGGTTTTAAAGCGCTTAAAGTGGCTTGGTCGTCGAACAACTCTCTGCCTCTTACAACCCCTAAACCATAACCTTCCAAGTCAATATACACTTCATTCTTACCCGAAGATAACAGTTTACCTTCTACCATATCGCCGGGTTTTAATACCCGAATATCCGCGCCGGCAGACAATAATTCCTGCATGGTTTGGGCGCTTTGAGCTTTGGGATTGGTAATTTGCATTGGTGCGTTTACCACTTCCACGCTTAAATTTTCCGCACTGGTGTCATCAGTTAAATTAGTCATAATTTTTATCCTTGATGTTATCGATGGAATGTTAAAGTGTTTACATTTTAACAACCCATTCGATTTTACCCAACCTGCGCTAAAGCTACGGTTGGTCAACAAAATCTTGTCGGATTATTCACTCAAAATTAAATCCTGTGAATAAAAAAACCGACTGTCATTAAGAGTCGATCAATTAAACCAATTGATTTGTCTTAATGATTAGAGCGCTATGATTCTAAGGCTTATTTGAGGGTTAATAATTATTACTTAGCGCTTACCAAATAAGCTAATCAATTATAGCAAATTCAGCAATTAAAGCAAGGGGTAAATGCCCTAAATTACCCTGCCTTTAGCTTTGCTTTTTTACTTCAAAAAGGGTATACTTTTATTAAAGAAAAAAGTATTAATTAACTTTAATCTATATATCTGTAGTCATCCGTAAATTCGGATGCATCTGTATATCAACATCGCATTTATTATGCAAATTCAATATTTTGGACTTTCCGCCTTTAAAATTACCACCAAAAACGCCACCATCATTACCGACCCCTTTCATAAAGATTCCGGCCTTACCCCACCCAGAGGGGCAGGGGATATTTTAATTTTGGCAGACAAAAATGACAAAAAATATTCTGCCATTTCCGGCATCTCGGGTAATCCCTTTATGGCCGACAATGCCGGAGAATACGATGTCAAAGGTGTAAGTATTGCGGGTTTTCCCTTAAAACAAGACAATAAATTTGTCACGATATTTTTAATAGAAAGTGAGGACATAAGAATTTTAAACCTTACCCACATTCAAGACTGGAACTTAAAAGAAGAAGAAATTGAAACTTTGGGTGAAATTGATATTCTTATTTTACCCGTGGGCGGGAATACGGTATTATCCGCCTCCCAGGCAGTGAAAATTGTTAACGAAATTGAACCTAAAATTGTTATTCCGTCTCACTACAAAATGTCCGGATTAATTTTTGATTTAGATGGTGTGGAAAAATTTGTCAAAGAAATGGGCGGAAAAAAAGAAGAACTGGACAAGCTTGTAATTAAGAAAAAAGATTTACCGGAAGAAGGCACCAAATTAGTCATTCTGGAACCTTTAAGATAATGGTTTTGGCTAAATACTAATCCGCCAGCTGGCGGACTAATTCCTAATTTCTAATTCCTAAATATGAGCTTGATTGAAAACATTAGACAAAAACCGCAAAAGGAAAAAATTAAACTCATTTGGATAATTTGCCTAAGTAGTGCAGGATTAATGCTAATACTCTGGATAGCTACCAGCCGAATTGGTAAAAATATGCCTAAAGACACCGGTATTTTTAAATTAATTAAAAACAAGATTCAGGAACTAAAATAAGACTTGAAAATTACAATCTTATGACCGAACAAGCACAAAACAACATTGGCCTCATTAAATCCCGAGACATTCAGCTGGAAATGCAGGAGTCGTATTTGGACTATGCCATGAGCGTAATTGTTTCCCGCGCCTTGCCCGATGTCCGCGACGGACTTAAACCCGTGCATAGAAGAATTTTATACGTCATGCACGAATTAGGCCTTAGACACAATGTAAAATTTAGAAAAAGTGCCGCTGTGGTCGGTGATGTGTTAGGTAAATATCATCCTCACGGCGACGCTGCGGTTTACGATGCCATGGTCCACATGGCACAACTCTTTTCCATGCGCTACCCGCTCATAGACGGCCAAGGTAACTTTGGCAGTATGGATGGCGATAGAGCCGCGGCCATGAGGTACACGGAAAGCCGAATGTCGGCTTTAGCCGAAGAACTCTTAACCGACATAGATAAAGACACCGTCGATTGGCGCGATAACTACGACACCACCAGAAAAGAACCCTCAGTACTCCCGGGCAAACTGCCTAATTTGCTCTTAAATGGCACCTTGGGTATTGCAGTAGGTATGGCAACCGATGTGCCTCCGCATAATTTAAATGAAATTGCCGATGCCATAGTTAAATTAATCGACGAACCCGACAGCACCACCGAGGATTTGTTGGAATTTATTAAAGGGCCCGATTTTCCCACCGGAGGCATTATTTACGATGTTTCGGCTATTAAAAACGCTTATGCTACCGGCAAAGGCAGTATTGTCATGCGAGCGAAAACCGAAATTGTGGAAACCAAAACCGGCGCTTACCAAATTCTCATTACCGAAATCCCTTACCGCGTGAACAAAGCCACGCTCCTGGAAAAAATTGCCGAACTGGTGAAAGACAAAAAAATCGAAGGCATAAAAGATGTTAGGGACGAAAGCGACAAAGACGGAGTGAGAATTGTGGTGGATTTAAAAAAAGAAGCTTTAGCCAATAAAATTTTAAACCAACTCTTTTCCTATACCCAGCTCCAAGAAACCTTCCACATGAATATGTTGGCTTTGGTAGATGGGATTGAGCCTCATGTTTTAAATTTAAAAACTGTCTTAGAAAAATATTTGGAACATCGCCAAATTATTATTAAACGCCGAACCGCGTTTGAACTCAAAAAAGCCAAAGAGCGCGAACACATTTTAGAAGGCTTAAAAAAGGCGCTGGATCATATAGACGAAATTATCAGTACCATAAAAAAGAGCGCTACCAAAGAAGAAGCCCACAGCGCTTTAATGAAAAAATTCAAGCTTACCGAAATTCAGGCCGGAGCGATTTTAGAAATGCGCCTTCAAACCTTAGCCGGTTTGGAACGCAAAAAAATTGACGATGAATTAAAAGAAAAACGCGCTCTCATTGCCGAGTTAGAGGGCATTTTGGAATCTAAGAAAAAAATCTTAGGGATTATTAGAAAAGAAGTGGTGGAATTAAAAGAAAAATTTGGTGACGAACGTCGAACCCAAGTGGTTAAAAGCGCTATTGGGACTTTTTCGGCCGAAGATTTAATTCCCGAAGAAAACGTAATTGTAACCGTAACCAAATCGGGTTATGTAAAACGGATTGCTCCGGACACTTACCGCCAACAAGCCCGAGGCGGGAAAGGGGTAATTGGCCAAACCCTAAAAGAAGAAGATGTCGTGGAAAAATTATTCAGCGCCAACACACACGATGAAATTTTATTCTTTACGAATAAAGGCCGAGTCTTTCAAACTAAGGTTCACGAATTACCCGAAGGCTCTCGGGTAAGTAAAGGCCAAGCTCTAGTGAACTTTTTACAACTCGGACAAAACGAAACCGCGCAGGCCATTTTAACTTTAGGCAAAAAAGATGAAACCAAATTTTTAATTATGGCCACACAAAACGGGTTGGTAAAAAAAGTGGCGCGAGATGAATTTGCCAAAGTTAGAAGAAGTGGCATGATTGCCCTCACCTTAAAAGATGGCGATGAATTAAAGTGGGTAGATACCACTTCAGGCGAAGATCAAATTATGTTATCTACGGAAAACGGCCAAGCCATCCGCTTTAAAGAAAAAGATGTGAGAAGTATGGGTAGAACAGCGAGCGGGGTTACGGGCATGCGTCTTAAAAAAGGCAAAGACGACAAAATTATTTCTATGGATGTTATAAGAAAAAGTGCCAGTGAAAAAGATTTGGAAGTGTTAATTGTTACGGAAAACGGGCTGGGCAAAAAAACCGAACTCGGGTTTTACAAAGCCCAAAATCGCGGAGGCAGTGGCATTAAAACCTTAAAAGTCACCCCCAAAACCGGCAAAATTGTGGCCATGCATATTCTAAACAACACGGAAGAACACGATTTGGTAATTATTTCCAAAATGGGACAAACCATTCGCACCCCGCTAAACAATGTATCCACTTTAGGCAGAGCAACTCAAGGCGTTCGCATTATGCGTCTGGATGCCGGCGACTTTGTGGCGAGTGCTACGGTAATATAAGAGCGTTTAACAAAACTCCACCCATATGGGTGGAGTTTTTTTATAACTGGTGGGCGTGCCTGGACTCGAACCAGGGACCCCGAAGGTATAAGCTTCGTGCTCTAACCAGCTGAGCTACACGCCCATATTTTTATTTCAACTAACCTATTATAGAAAAATTGGGGTAATTAATCAACCTTATTCATTAAGGCAAAAATTGTCTAAAAGAAAAAGGTCCCGAGTGACGACAAATTGTGTCGTCTTTACCCCCAATGGGGGAACGCCTCTCGGGGGAGGCGGTATGGGGTCACAATCCGATCAGCCAACGGAGGGACGCCACCCAAAAAAAAGCAAAAAAATCCAATCCAAAAGATGAAGATCCCAACGATTACAATTCTGGCCACCTTCATCTCCTTCTTTGAGTTTGTGTTGGCCTTCGTGGGCCAACCTCCTAACTCCTCCATCACACTCCACGGGACACCAAATGTCCATATGGTGGTGATGAAAAAAACCACCAGCTTCACTACGAACATCATAATGTTTTCCATAATCCCTCCTTTGGGATGTTAGAGATCTCTGCCCCGCAAAATGCGGAGAGGTTATCGCTATATCTAACCTCACGATAACTAAAAATAATACCGTTATTTCAACAGAATGTCAATATTAAAACAACAAATTTATTAAACTTGCTTTAAATAAAAGATAAAATAATGTTGATTTATTATCAACAAATTAAAATATGTTGTTGACAAATAATCAACAATTTGATAATCTTCAACTTGAAGAACAATAGATTCCGGATATTTTGCACATCAATAGCAAAATTCCGGAATGACAAAAGCAGGGAAAGACGACATATGATCAACGACTATCTAAAAAACCTAGGCTTAACAGACAAAGAAATTGTGGTGTATTTGGAAGTGCTTAAACACGGTAAAGTAGCCCCAAGTGAAGTGGCTAAATTAACTAAAATCAACCGCACCACGGTTTACAGTGTGGCTAAAGAATTGGTAAAAAAAGGTTTTTTATTGGAGGACTTAGCCGGGCAGACCGCCAGCTTTATGGCTGTAGCGCCTCAGGATTTAAAATTTTTAATTCAAAAAGAAGAAAAACAACTCGCGGAAAAAAAACTGTTACTTGACCAAATGATTTTGGAACTTCAAACTTTTACTAAAAATGCCCAATATCCCATTCCTAAAATCACTTTCATTCAAGAAGATAGTTTGGAAGATTACTTATACAAAAGGAGTGACGAATGGCACAAGAGCATAATGAAGCACGATGGTATTTTATGGGGTTTTCAAGATCACACCTTTGCTGACACTTACGAAAAATGGATAAATTGGGAGTGGCAAGTAGGGGGACCCAAAAATTTACACTTAAAACTGTTCTCTAACCGCTCGGACATTGAAGAAAAAAATAAAACTAAAATTTTTGCTGACCGCAGGCAAATTAAATATTGGTCCGGCCCGGAGCAATTCACCGGCACGGTTTGGGTGCATGGCGATTACTTAATTTTAGTGCAAACTAAAACGCGCCCTCACTACTTAGTGGAAATTTACGACGAATTACTCTCAAAAAATATGCGTCAATTTTTTTCCGGGGTGTGGTCTGCCATTAAATAGGTTTTGTGCTATACTCACCTAATCTTTATTAACTTTTCTCTATGGAACCAACTTTAACCCAAGTCGATTACAAAAAAATTCTTATTGCCTTAACCGTGTATTTAACGGCGTTATTTTCCGCCAATACTTTAGGCTTGAAGGTTATGCCTTTTTTATTTCACTCGCATTTGTCGGTAGGCGTATTTTCTTTTCCTGTGGTGTTTATTATGACCGATTGTATTGGCGAAGTGTATGGCAAAAAATTGGCCAAACAATTTGTGCTGGCCGGGTTTATTTCTACTGCCTTATTTATTGGCTATTCGTTATTGTCTTTGGCAATGCCATGGTCTGCGGACGGCCTGTGGGCAAAAGAAGGTTATAATTTAATGTTTGGCATTTCCACCAGAATTGCCATAGCTTCCTTGGTAGCTTTTGCCA
Organism: uncultured Candidatus Saccharibacteria bacterium; assembly: GCA_964436545.1. Taxonomy (GTDB): domain Bacteria; phylum Patescibacteriota; class Doudnabacteria; order UBA920; family UBA920; genus JBBTRN01. The sequence continues at coordinate 24,616 of CAYTCJ010000009.1, read as the reverse complement.
TTGGCGAATACCAAGACGTCTTTACTTTTTTTCTGTTTAAAAAACTGTTTCAAGATAAATATTTTTGGCTTCGTTCCAACCTTTCCAATATTTGGTCACAATTTTTAGACACCGTAATTTTTATGCTCATTGCTTTTTTAGGCGTTTACGAAACGCCGGTATTACTTAGTATTATGCTTACTTGGTGGTTATATAAAATTTTAATGGGTTTTTTATACACCCCGCTGTCTTATTTGGCCATTAAACTCCTTAAGAATGAACCTGCAAATCCTGCCCATTAAAACTCGTCCGGTCTTACCTCCCCAAGATGACATAACCGACATTGTAAACCATCTCCCCAAACTTAAAGAGGGGGATGTTTTAGTCATGGCTTCAAAAATTTTAGCCATACATCAAGGAAGAACAGTAAAAAAATCAAAATTTAAAAATCAAAAATCAAAATTAATACATGCGGAATCAGATTACAGCTTGCCACAATATAAAATTGCAGATTCAAATATTATTTTGACTATCAAAGACCACACGCTAATTCCTTCGGCCGGCATAGATGAAAGCAATGGCAATAATTATTATATTCTCTGGCCAAAAAATTCCCATACACAAGCTAAAAAAATTTGGACACTGCTTAAACAAAAAAATAACATAAAAAATTTAGGAGTGATTATTGCGGACAGTCATACCACACCTCTAAGGTGGGGGACGCAAGGTATTGCAATTGGTTTTTTTGGGCTTCATCCGCTTAAGGACTACCGAGGGAAAAAAGATATTTTTGGCAGGCAACTTAAATACACCCAAAGTAATATTGTAGATGCTTTGGCTAACTTAGGGGTGCTAATGATGGGTGAAGGGGACGAGCAAACTCCTATGGTAATAATTAGAGACTATAACAACCTCCGGTTTACCAACCAAGACTTGCGCAAAAAATTTCTTATTCACCCAAAACAAGATTTATACTCTCCCTTGTTAAAAATTTTTAAACCTAAACATACCTAACTGTTAGGTACATTATCTACAATGTCTATTCTGAGCGCTTGTTTATGTTTTACTACTCGATTTCTGTAAATACTACCAATATCCCTAGCCATAGCTACACGCAACTTTTCAGATTGCGCAACCTGTTTTAAAAGTGGCAAATGCATTCTAATCTGATTACTATAACCGGATGCATATTCATACGAGGGGAATAAGTCTGACGATCGTGTATTTGTTAGAAAATCTGCTTTCGTATTATAGGCCGGACCCATTTGAATTTCAATATCATGTGGAGTTAAAGTTAATACACAATGAATTAAATTCACTGACTCCATTGCTTGATACTGATCTACAAGTTCCTCAAATCTTCTACGTAACTTTTCCATAACCAAATACAAATCAATAAACAAAAACTTAGCCTCTTCTAAATTTAATTCCACACCTCTTCCTGAATTCCAGTAAAAGCGTACTTTACCTAGTTTATGATTTTCATCATCCTTAATATAATGTTCAGATCGTAACTTATCTAGTTCACTTTGCAATTTTTCTAGATCAACTCTTGAAAAAGGCGGGCGTAAAGGCACATTCCTACCCTGCTCGTTATAAACTGCATTAACTTTTTGCCCTTCCTGTGCTAATAGCCTTTGTAAACGCTCTCTTTCGCCTTTTAAAGTTTTAACATAACCTTCTTTTACTCTAACCTCTTCTTGCAAACGGCTCACCATTTGAGGATTAGCATCACTCACTGTTTTAAAACCTAACCAAACCTTTTTTGTTTTAGCTAGTTCGGCGGTTAATTGAATATTTAAATTTTTTAACTCCGCTTCTGCGGTAGTTAAACTGCTTTCATTGTGATTATACTGCGTAAGCCTATCGTTATATTCTTTACAAGCATCTATATAACTATTTAAATTATTCCTTTGTTTTTTCAAAACCCCAATCTCCATGGAGAGCTGTGAGATTTTAGCATCTACTTCTGCTATTTTTTGTTGACGTTCAATTGCTAATCTGCTATCTACTGCTTGATTTTCTAAAAAGGCTTCATTTCTTAACTCTGCCAACAACCCTTCATCTACTCTACTCTGAGCCAATCTTCGATTAAAATCACCCGGAGAAATCTTCCTTTCAACCGCTTGTTCATAAACATTTCTTTCTTCTGGGGCTAAATCCAAAACCGCTAACTCCGGTGAATCCTGGGCAATGGGGCTAGCTTCTTGGGTTGTCTTGGGCCAAAGTGCTACTTTAGAGTTTTCATCGGAACCATTTTTTAACTCTAAATTTACGGTAAATGGTGATTTACCCATTGATCGGGGAATTAAAGTTTTATTGTTTTCTAATAACTCGCTATAGCTAGTTTTAAATGCCAAAAGAAAACGTTGGTTAGCATTCCATAAACAATTAGGAAAAGCTAATGGCGTTTGGCTACTAATGTATACAAAACTTATTGTAGTGTAAGGCTTAAGTTCAGCAACTTTCGGTTTTGGATTATTTCTTAAAAAAGTAATTAACTTATTTGCTTCACTTTCGCCTGCTTCTTGGCAGTCCTCCACTACTCGTCTTTCTTGTTGTTCTCTTGCCACCTGTTGCCAAATCTTTTCGGCTCTTTCCCCAAATTTTGGATCGTGTAAATCTTTAGGCGTTACCAAATCACCTGCCAAACCTCTTATTGCCGTATCGGCTTCTGCTAAATTAACGTGTGGCTCAACAACTTCAAGTTGGCTTTGTAATTCAGCAATTTTTCCCTTAAGCTGTCTTTGTTCTTGCTCTACGGCTACAATAATTTCTCTTTCTGCAGATTTTGCTGTTGTTGGATTAAGTTTTAAAAAAGGACTATTCTCTTGTTCTAAATTCCGCAAAGCTTCTTGAGCTTCTACTAAAGCGGTTCTTAACTGCTCTTGTCTGTTTTTAAAGCTTGTTACTGGTTCAACTAATTCCGGCACACCTTCACCATTGAGTTGGCTATGGTAATTTTTTAACCGGTCGTGATATTGTCTTGTTGGCTCCTCTGGCCCTCTGTGTAAAAATTTTAAATGCTCTGGAAGTGGCATATATTTTTATATAATTATTTTTTTTATTATACCACACAATAACCAAGGTTTTTAATTACACTTCTAATAAAATAAAAAGAAAGCCCCAAACCACAAAGGTCCAGGGCCCCAAAGCGAATACCGGTAAGTTTAGATACTCCCGCGGTCCTCTTACAGCTTTTTGCGAAGCCTCCAGAGTGGGTGGTAGCTGGTTCCACCAGCACGGAAGACATGAAATGGCAAACACAGATTCTGAAACACCCGGTTCAGATGACTTTGGTGCTGACTTTGCACCTCAATTGGCTGCCCCTCGGCTGCCTTAAATTTCAAAACCAATGCCCGCAACTTGCCGGGCAATGAATCCTCGGAGGCCTCACGGAATGTTGGCAAATTTAAAATCTCCTGCCAATCCTTGTCTTCCATGGACTCATTAGACGGGCAAGCGTCGGAGCGCACCGTCTTACTCTCATACCAACAAAAATGACCGCTCTCGTAGTTACCGACTTCGATGTGAAGACGATAACTTTTTCCTTTTGGGAGTAGGTTGTGATGCGCAATAAAGTTCTTTAACAATTCCGCAGCACGTTCATCCAAACCTACGAGTTTTTCCTTTCCCATTTTCCCTCCTATCCTAACTGTAATTTTTTAGAGGTATACCACGCTCCGTAGAGCGTGATACTCACCCCGAACCATTGGACGACAGTCAACCGCTCGTCCAATAAGATATATGCTCCGATGATGACCGCGGGGGTTTCGCCCTGAGCGAGAACGCTCGCTTCGATTGTCGGCAAGTTCTCGAAGGCCAGCAGATTTGCCAACAAGTACAGAAGTCCACCCACGAACCCGAATCCTAGAAGGAGGGAAAAAATTTTTGGCTCAGACACGGGCGCCCACGAGGCACCAGCGCTTAGCACAAAACCAAGCATTCCCATCCCCAAGGAGCCGAAAAAACATTTTTGCAAGGGTGTGGATTTCGCCCGAGCAAAGAATTCATACAGAACACCGTTCATCACGGTGCCAAACAGAGACCATCCAAAACCAACCCAGCTAAACTCCCCACCCCACCGCGTCACCATCACACCGCCAAGCACCAACACCAGTCCGACGATGGACGCTAGAGAAATCCGTCGATCAGTAAAAATGTCAACTACCAGATTCACTAACGGAGTCGCGGTAATGATTATGATTGTCGGTCCCGCACCCCAATGCCGGATTCCTTCAAACAGTCCGAGTGTAGCGAAAGGCATAGACAAGGCTATGTAGTAAGTGAACTTGTCCACCCGCCCGATGACTCCACCAAGCCCGATGAGTATAATTCCGACAGTTAGGAACCCCCTGACTGCCATTAGCTGGGGTGGTGTAAACATACTGAGCAAATTTACTAACGGAAGGGCGAGTGCGGCGGTAAGCCACACACCTAAAATGCCCAAAAAGCCAATTACTTTTTTTTGTTCCACAATTGGCCCTCCTTTGGCCTTTGGAAGCATATAAAATTATCATAAAATATATTTATTGTCAATAATTAGCGTCAAAAAAACTAATTAAAACTGCTTTATTTAAAGGTAATTTAAGTTATTTACATATTTTGTGGAAAAGCATTGACACTTTCGGAAATTTAGTATATGATACAAATATCACCCCCTAACCCCCTCTTACATTAAGAGGGGGGAAAATAAACAGGACGGTCTTCTGGGAAAGTCCCAGAAGACCGTCCTGTGGGAAAACTTATTTTATGATAAACAACGAATCGCCAATATTTAAAAAACTCACCACACTCGGGTTTTCTGAAAAAGAAACTGCGGTGTATTTAGCGCTTTTGGAATTAGGCAAACGCACAGTGTCGCCCATAGCCAGAAAAGCCGGCATTAACCGCACCACCGCCTATGACATTCTAGGTTCGTTAATTAATAAAGGCTTGGTAAGTGTTTCGGGCAAAGAACCTTTGCAAGAATTTATTGCCGAAAGTCCGGATATGATTTTAAACTTAATGGAAAAAGAAATCGAAAAAACCACTGCCTTAAAACAGACAGCTGAAAGTATAGTGCCGGAACTTAAATCTTTACATAATGTAGGCAACCGTCCGAAGATTCGCTTTTATGAAGGTGTAGAGGGTTTAAAACAAGTTTACGAAGATACCCTAACCTCCCACGAAACTATTCGCGCTTATGCAAATGTGGAAGACACAGAAATTACACTGCCTGGCTACTTTCCGAAATATTACCAACGTCGTTCGGCAAAAGGCATTCGTATTCGTGCCATTTTTCCCGACAATCTTATGGCTAGAAACAGACAAAGTCATGACCAAGAAGAATCACGGGAAACGGTAATTATCCCTAAAGATAAATATTTTTTTTCACCTGAAATTAACATATATGACAACAAAGTTATGATTGCTTCTTGGAAAGAGAAACTGGGAATTACCATAGAAAGCAAAGAAATCGCCGAGGCTATGAAAAGCATTTTTGAGCTGGCTTGGGCCGAAGCCAAAAGATTGGAAAACAAATCTTAATAACTCACCTTTTTCCAAAACTCTACAAAAGTCTGTCATTCCGGAATTTTCATAGCTATGAAAATATCCGGAATCTACTGTATTTTCTGGATCCCCGCCGGAGTTTATCCGCCTTTGGCGGGCGAGAATGACACATTGGAGAAAGGTGAATAGTGATACAAATTGCTATTGCAAAAAAAATTTAACTATGCTATAATACCTATAGAAAAGTCATTCTTCTTCTCCGCAAAAAGCGGAAACAGAAAGAAACAAAAACAAAAAACAACCAAATACCCTTTATTCACGCGTTCGCTTTATGCGCACATTTTGTGCTTAAAGGATATCTTCTTGGGCTTTTCCCAAAAACCCCTTACGCCATTATCCCTCGAAAGGGCAGGCGTCTAAAAGGGGTTTTTGTTTTGGCAAATTTGTTGTAAAATTACTGTATGCTATATATAGTTTCCACCCCCATTGGCAATTTAAAAGATCTATCCTTAAGAGCCATAGAAACTTTACAGGCTTGTGATTTTATTATTGCCGAAAACCCCCATTACTCCAGAAGACTTTTGGAGTATATCGATAGGCTTGCTCCGGCTATCATTCCATCCGCCAACGGGCAGATGGATGCGGAAGCGATTGCTACAGCTACCGGATCCCAAAACAAGCATGGGGCTACAACAGATCCCTCGCAAAGCCTTGGGATGAACCATTTGCTTAAAAAGCCAATGGTTCAATTTGCGGAACATAACGAACAGCAAGTAGTTAAAGATTTAACCCGAAGACTAAAAACCCAAACCGGCTGTTTAATTACCGATGCCGGCACTCCCGGAATTTCCGATCCGGGCTTTCGGCTCGTAAGAGAATGTGTAAAAGAACAAGTGGAAATTGTGCCCATCCCCGGGCCTAGCGCGGTAACTACCGCACTCTCCGCCTCGGGGCTTCCCACCGATAAATTTATGTTTTTAGGCTTTTTGCAAAAAACCGCTTTTAAAGTAGTTGAGGCTTTGGAAACTGCCTTAAAAGCCGAAGCCACCGCCATTTTTTACGAATCGCCGGAACGAATTTTAAAAACCCTGAGCTTTATTAATAATGCGTTTCCCACTGCCCAAGTGGTAATTGCCAGAGAACTCACCAAACTGCACGAAGAATTTATTCGGGGCAACCCTCAGCAAATTTTGGATCTCCTTAAAAATCGCCCCAGCATTAAAGGAGAATTAACTGTATTAATTTCATTTAAATAATGCCTGAACTGTATAATCCGGAAATTAAAAACCCTTCTCTCCCCAAGTACTCCCAAGGTGATTGTTTTGTGTTTGCGGACCAAAAGGGTGTAGAAAAAACTGCCGTCATATTATTTCCTTATTTGGTAGCAGGGCGAGCAGGTTGGAACTATTTGGCCATTGAAGGCCAAAAAGATTTTATGGAGATTGTTAAGCATTTTGACGCCGACCCAACTGTAAACCATGCCATGCAAAGGGGTTTTAGCTTTAAATTTAAAGATGATATTGAAGCCAGCGTGTTCTTTGAAGTCACCTTCCATCAACCCCAAAGACCCAGCTATAAGACTTTTTATGAAACAGATTTAGACCAACTTCCCAAGGGGAATTTTGGTCATCTGCCAATAAAATTTTTCGATCCTAATTTTAGAAAAACTATTTCGCTTAACTAAAATGTCCGGACATTCTAAATGGAGCCAGATCAAAAGAACCAAAGGCGCGCTTGATCAAAAGCGGGGGCTTTTGTTTTCCAAATTAGGAAAAAAAATAACTATTGCGGTTAAGGAAGGCGGAGGAAGCGGAGACCCTGGAGTAAATTTCAAGTTAAAATCTGCAATTGAATACGCACGCGAACAAGGCATGCCCAATGACAACATTGAACGGGCAATTAAATCTGCCACAGGCGCCGAAGCCAAAGAAATAAAAGAAGTGGTTTACGAAGGTTACGGTCCGTTTGCCACAGCCTTTTTAGTGGAATGTGCGACTGATAATTCTAACCGCACACTCCAAAGCATTCGCAAAATTTTTGCTGAGCATAGTGGAAATATTGGCGCGGAAGGAAGCGTTGCTTGGCAATTTTCCACCAAAGGTCAAATACTAATTGAAAGAACGTCCGAAGATTTATCGGCACTGGAATTAACGGCAATTGATGCCGGAGCCAATGATGTGCGCGAATCTGCGGAAGGTTTGGAAGTATATACTGAGCCTCAAGATTTAGATAGAATAAAAAAAGTCTTAAGTGCTTTAGGGGCAAAAATTGCCAGAGCGGACATTATAAAAGAATCTTCCCAAGGTGTAGACCTAACTGACGACCAAAAACCCAAAGTCGATGCCTTATTTGCGGAACTGGAAAATAACGAAGACGTAATTGCGGTACATACTTCTGCTAACCTATAACAGATAATTAATAACAAGTAACGCGGAACAGGCAGGCAATAGTAATAATTAACATGTATGGCTTACATATTTCAAAATTAGCAAATTTAAATATATGGGAGAATTAACTGAATTAAACGAATATTTTAGTCCTCAACAAATAATTAACGAGATTGCTCGCATTCGCCAATTATTTTACTGTAATGAAATGCCATCAACTAGGATTAATATCAGCTTACCAAACTATGAAAACTATAAATGTAGAAAGGCTTATTTTGCTAGCATTAATTGCATAATTGATTTTATCAATTTAAATCAAGATAATAATCTTCGTGAAAAATGCGAAGATTACAGAAAATTTGTTACCACAACTATATCTAACAGGGGAGATACTCCCGAGACTTGGATAACTGCATCAGACATTCATACTGCCGATAGCTTTTTAAGTTATTTAGAAGAATATTTTAAATCAAAAACATAATGCTCATCCTCGGCATTGACCCCGGCACAGCGACCACTGGCTTTGGCCTTATCAAACTTACCAAACACCAACCCAAACTGGTGGATTTTGGAGTCATCTCCACTCACAAAACCTTAACCGACGCACAACGCTTGGCAATTTTGGGCGAAGACATTAACCAATTAATAAACAAGTATCAGCCGGCGTGCGTGGGAATAGAAAAACTCTTTTTTACTTCCAACCAAAAAACCGTTATGACGGTAAGTCAGGCCAGGGGAGTGATTTTGTATTTTACTCAAAAACAAAACATTCCAATTTTGGAATTCACGCCTTTGCAAATAAAAAACTTTATTTGCGGATTTGGTAAAGCCGAAAAAAAACAAGTGCAATTTATGGTGCAAAAAACTTTTAAACTGGCTTCACCCCCCAAACCCGATGACGCTTCCGATGCCGTGGCGATTGCTCTGTGCGCCGGACATTTTTACAAACTAAAACTTAAATGATAAACTAAGTAAGGGCTTGGCTCTGCCAAGCCTAAAGTGGCAAGAGCGTAAGTCCTGTATGTAAATATTTAAACTCCCCCTGATTTCCGGCTTTAAACCACAGCCAAAGAAAGCAGGAAAGGATAAGGAAAAAAATAAATATGTTTTACGATGACGAGCCAGCTACCGGCGCCATGACTGACGGTGGCACTAACTCAGATGAGACGGAAGAAAAAGCAGAAACTAACGGAGAAGACGAACAAGTATAAAGACAAACTAAAAAACACCCTGAGCATAGCCGAAGGGTGTTTTTTAGTTTTATACTATGAACCTATTTAACTTTTAAAAATTTTCTTTTACCAATCTGGAGCAGAACTTCGGTTTGGCCATTTAGGGTAATTTTTGCATCAGCGCTTACTTGGCCATTTACACTTACTCCATTTTGGGCAATTAGCCTTCGACTTTCCGACTTGCTCGCCGTGAGTCCGGCTAACACCAACAATTCTGATAACTGATACTCACCGTTTTTTAAATTTTTAATTTCAATCTCGTCCGGCAAAGCCCCTTTGGCAAACTGATTAATAAAATTTTGCTTGGCTTGCTCGGCTTTCTTCGTCCCATGGTAAAGAGCAGTAAGCTTTTCCGCCAAAATCAATTTTTGATCGCGGGGGTTGGGGAGCTTCATAATTTCTTCAACTTCACTTAAGTTTACTCTGGTCGCCAACACAAAATATTTTTTTATCAGCTCGTCATTTATGGACATAACTTTTCCAAACATCTCATTGGGTTCATCGGTAATATTTATCACATTTCCCCAAGATGAAGACATTTTCCGGCCGTCGGTACCTTCCATTAAAGTAGTCATTAAAATATTTTGCGGGACTTGTTTGTAAAAAGGTTGAATGGTTCTACCGGCAAGCAGATTAAACCGCTGGTCTGTTCCGCCTAGTTCTACATCGGCTTTTATGGCTACACTATCATAACCTTGCATAATGGGGTAAAACAATTCCCGTAAAGATACTCGTTTGCCAGCTTCCAGTCTTTTGGCGATGTTTTCTCTCGCGCACATCTCGTGTAAACCAAACAAGTTCGCCATTTGACCGATATCTTTAAAACCCAGCTTCTTAAGCCATTTTGAGTTATAGTGAAACTCTGCCTTTTTGGCATCTATTATTTTTCCTGCCTGCGCAAAATAAGATTTAAGATTTTGTTTGATGATTTTTTCTTCCAGCATTGGCCTTTCGCTTTCTTTATCTGAAGTATCGCCGATTAGTCCTGTAAAATCTCCCACAATAAAAACTACCTTATGTCCGAGTTCTTGAAACGCCCGGAGTTTCCACAAAACCACAGCCCGACCAATGTGAATATTGGGGGAAGTCGGGTCTATGCCCAGTTTAACCCTAAGCTTCTTTTTGGAATTTAATTTGGCTTCCAAGTCTTGTCTATCTATTACTTCCTCCACACCCCGAGTTAAAATGTCTTCGATTGCGCTCATAAATTTATGAAATTAATTTAACTTAATCATTTTATCATCAAATCCGAAAAATGGGAATAAAAGTGTGGGGCGCGGATTTAGGGTTTTCCGCGCCCCTTTGTTGTTTGGTATGATATCAATCGCCCCAACCAAATTTGGATGCGAGCTCATCAAGCAAGGACTTGATGACTGGCCAGCGCGCCTTGAGGGCGGGATTTGAGAGAATGAGCTGTGTCAGCTCCTCAGACCCTCCAACGAATTCAAGAAGCCCGAGGGCGTGGCGGGCGGAGCCAGTGAGGTACCGGTCGTCCATGCCAGCAAACCCTACCCCGATGATCTGACCAACGAGAAATGTCACCGCGTGAGGTAGCATCTTTTGGTCATGCTCCTCTGGAGTCATCTCCTCCAGAACAACCCCCTTCTTTAAGAAGGAGTCTAGAAGCCAATCAGGGTAGGGGGTGGTGGTGATTTTTTTCCCCACCCACCCTGTCTGCTTGACCCCTGTGGGCCCGAACAGGGGGTGGAATGAAACCACCCGTTCTGTAGGAACCCCGAGCTCCTTCAGGCGCTCAATCCCAGGCGTCTGGACCGACGAGAGGTTAACCACCAGCCCGGTGGCTGGGATCATCTCCCGACTGTACTGCTTGGGGAAACAGCACAGCATTGTCGCGTCTGGCGTGGGGCACTTGCCCCAAGTCCCGCCGAGGGACTCCACCAGTCCTTCCTTCTGGGGGGTGGTGTCCCAGCCCCAGACTTCATTCCCCGCTTCGGCATACAGCCGAGCGAGGAACTCCCCAAACTGGCCAACTCCGATTATTTGAATCCTCATTTTCCTCCTTTTTTTTCGTTCTCGCCACTCGTCTTTTTTATTGTCCTTAAGTAGTTTTGGACAGAATTGAAAAACCCGCCTTTAAGGGGCGGGTTTAAAGGGGAATGAAAATTCACACGCCTAAAACCAACCCCTTAAAAAGGGGATAGTAATAGGTATATGTAAAAGGTTGGTTATGGTTTGTCATATTTTTAAGTAAATTTTTTGCTCAGCATCTCACCCTCCCCTAACCCCTCCCATCAAGGGAGGGGAAAAAGACAAAGAATATGAAAAAACCACTACTCTGAACAGAGTAGTGGTTTGAAAGTTTAAAACAAATTCAAATTACCGCTTGCTCTGTAAAGAGTAAACGTAGTAATAAACAGCTGAATTTAATAGATTTGCTTGCATATTGGACTTATATTATCAAAGGACGGTAAATTTGTCAATCGTTGAGTAAAAAAGGTATAATCCCGTTAGAGAAACTCAAATTTTTGCAGTTGTGATTCCGAACACAAAGCGGAAATTTATACATTAAAATTTAGTAAACTCTGGATTCCCGCTTTCGCGGGAATGACAAAAGAATGATGAGATGAAAATTAATTCCTACATAATTCAAAACCGTTTCAAGAAAAAAGGTAAGTTTGCTTTGCCTAGACTGCCTTTTAAGTTTAAAAAACCAAAAAATCTTTGGGTATTTTTATTTCGAGTTTTTGCTGTGGGTGTTTTATTTTTAGCTCTGCTCTTTTTGTACTACTCCAAAGACTTACCCGACCCCAATAAACTCTTAAACCGACAAGTGGCGGAAAGCACCAAAATTTTTGACCGCGATGGCGAGCTTTTATACGAAATTCACGGTGAAGCCAAACGCACCTTAATTAGCTTGGAGCAAATTCCCGACTTTGCGGAAAAAGCCACCATTGCCATTGAAGACAAAAATTTCTACGAACATCACGGTTTATACTTTAAAGGCATCTTAAGGTCGCTGTTTAGATTTGTAATTAACTTTGGGCCTGAAGGGGGAGGGGGCAGTACCCTAACTCAGCAATTTGTAAAAAATGCGATTTTAAATAATCAAAAAACTTTTGATAGAAAAATCAGAGAAGCCATACTCAGCCTTTCTATTGAAGCCAAATTCTCCAAAGACGAAATTTTAAAATTATACTTAAACGAAATCCCTTACGGTCGAAACGCCTATGGCATTGAAGCGGCTGCGATGAGCTATTTTAATAAAAAAGCCGAGAGCTTAAATTTAGCCGAAAGCGCTTATTTGGCTGCCTTGCCCCAAGCCCCCACTTTTTATAATCCTTTAGGCCCCAACCGTGCCAGTTTGGATGCCAGAAAAAACCGAGTGCTTAAAGCCATGCGCGAACAAGGCTACATTACCGCCCAAGAAGAAAGCGAGGCTCAAGAAGCCAAGGTGGAATTTGTAAAAACCAAAACTGCCATTACGGCTCCGCACTTTGTCTTATGGGTCCAAGATTATTTGGCAAAGAAGTATGGCGAAAAAACCCTCCAAGAAGGTGGTTTAAAAATCTATACCACTTTGGACAGCAAGCTCCAAGCCATAGCCGAAGAAGCGGTGAAAACCGGAGCCGAAGCCAATGAAAAAAAATATAAAGCCTATAACGCCGGCTTAGTGGCCATGGATCCCAAAACCGGACAAATTTTAGCCATGGTCGGCAGTAAAGATTACTTTGGAGAAAACTTTCCGGAAAACTGCACGCCCAAAACTTGTTTGTTTTCTCCGAACGTAAATATTGCTCTGTCCAACTTACAACCCGGCAGTAGCTTTAAACCTTTTGTGTATGTCTCGGCTTTTGGCCGTGACACCAAACTCTCGCCGGCTACCATGTTAATGGATGTCAAAACCACTTTTGGCAAAGTCGATGGTAGAGACTGGTCACCCAATAATTACGATAACCAAGAAAGAGGACCAATCTCCATAAGACAAAGTTTGGCCGGGAGTTTAAATATTCCGGCAGTAAAAACTTTAAGCATGGTGGGGGTGGAAAAAGCTGTCCAGACTGCGCGGGATTTGGGCATCTCTAGCCCCATGCAAGACTGCGGACTCGCTTTAGTGTTAGGCGGTTGTGAGGTAAAACTCATTGACCATGTGGCTGCTTACTCCGTGCTCGCCAATGGCGGAATTAAAAATGAAAAAACCGCGATTTTAAAAATTTTAGACCGCGATGGCAGAACTTTGGAAGAATTTCAAAGCCATCCCAAAGAAGTTTTAGACCCCCAAGCAGTCTATCAACTGGTGAATATTATGACAGATAACCATGCCAGAAGTTATGTTTTTGGTCCTAATTCGCCGTTAACTTTACCCGACAGACCGGTAGCGGCTAAAACCGGGACCACGCAAAATTGGCACGATGGTTGGACCATGGGCTTTACTCCGTCTTTGGTGGCCGGAGTTTGGGCCGGCAATAATTGCGGTGGCGCCAATCCCGACTGCTTAATGAAAGCCGGGGCCGATGGTGTGTTAGTGGCTGCTCCCATTTGGCACAAATTTATGCAAACTGCATTGGCAAATAAACCCGCGGAAATTTTTCCTGAGCCCGAGGGAATTGTGAGACTGCAAGTAGATAGCGTATCGGGTAAATTACCCACGGCCAACTCCCCGGAAACCAAAGAAGAAGTCTTTGCGGATTATAACCAACCCACGGACTTTGACCCGGTTCACAAAAGTTTGCCTTTTGACTTACTTACCAACACTCCGGCTACTGCCAGCACTCCGCTAAATCAAATTTACTACAAAAAATTTACAGTTTTTCATAGCGAACTGCCTAATAATCCGGACTGGGAAACTCCGGTGAGAAATTGGGCTATTAACCATGGTTATGAATATCCCGGCTTCGAGGACAATGCACAACCCCCCACAGCGGACAACACCCTTTGGGTAAAAATTACTAACTTAAAAGATAATGATAAAATTGAACAAATGCCGTTTAACCTGACTATTGAAGCCGGAGGGGAAAGTCCCGTAGCGAGAATCGATACTTTTATTGATGGTGTGCTTTACAAAAGCCACAATCAAACTCCTTGGGTCTTAGATATTGCCAAAGAACTAAGCGTGGGCCAACACTTTATTACTGCAAAAGTTTATAATAGCTTAAATCAATCGGCCACCACTTCCATTCAAATTAACTTTGGCAATCCGGATTTGTTTCAGTTAGTGGAACCCGGCGGAAACAGTCTGGCCATCTTTCCGCTCAGCTTAAAAGCCAAAAGTGGAAAAAAGTTGACTAATGTGGAATTCTACACCCGCAATGCGCAAGGCGAGCAAGCTTTAATTACCAACTTAGTCAAAACCGAAAACTTTGGGAATTTTTATATTTATAGCTTTGTGTGGGATACCGAACCTAACGAAAAAACATTTAAAGTTTTTGCCAAAAGTGGAAATTTAGAAACTAATAGTGTGACCATTTCTTTACCCTAACCATGCCCATCTTGCTTTTACTTACTTTTTTCCTCGCTCCGACTTATGCACTTAACTTTAAGCTGGGATTTTTACCACTAAACTTGCTCCTCTTGTGGGTGGGGTTCATTTGGCTAATATTTATTGGAAACAATTTTTTAAAAAAATCTTGGCTAGCTTTTTTTCTCTTCCTTAAAACCCTGAACCCTTTACTGCTAAAACTTATTGCTGTTTTTTTCCTCAGCGGGGTTGTTGGCTTATTTTGGTCCGGCGTTACTCAAGCCAAACTGGGTCAATTTATAGTTTTATTTTTGCAACCCATTAGTCTGTTTTTTGTGGCTGGCTTTGTCTGGCACCAATCGCCTTGGGCAAAACGTGTTGTGCCTGTGGTGTTTTACTTAATGCTGGGTCTGATGGGTCTGTTGGCGATTATGCAATATACCTGGTTGTGGACCTTGCCAAAAAGCTATTGGGGTAATAGCTTAGAACCCAAAAGGGCAGTGGCTTTTTTTTCTCACCCGAATTTTTTTGCCTTATTTTGCGCACCGCTCTTGGCATTTCTGCTATCTGATTTAGGATTTAGGCTTAAAGATATACGAAAAAATTGGCTGTTCATCACATCTTGGATCATAGGCACTGCCGGGCTTGGCTTATCGTTATCGCGAGCCGGATGGCTTGGGTTTGGGCTTGCGAGTTTAGTTTACTTATTTTTCTTTACCAACCGGACAATTAAAAAAATGGCATTGGGATTTATTGTAGCTATCCTTATAATAATCGTTTCTGTGCCTAACTTCCGCTGGCGGGTAATCATGCCTTTTTATGGAGAAAAGTCTTCAATATCTCGCTTGAGTTTATGGAAAACCGGATGGAAAGGTATTAAAGAATCACCTGTGCTGGGTATGGGCCTAACTGGGTTTTCTAATAATTGGGACACCCTTAATACTAATCAAAATTTAGACAACCATAATTATCCTCACAATATTTTTTTAACCCTTTGGCTTGAAACCGGCATACTTGGCGGTTTAAGTTTTTGTGGTTTGTGCTTGTACTGGTTAAAATTGGGCAAAAAAAAACCCCCGGACGCTTGGAAGCTAGGGGTGGCGTTATTTATATTAACTGTACTCTTTCAAGGCCTCCTCGACAATCCTTATTTTAAAAACGATTTGGCGCTAATTTTCTGGCTGATTATTTCCTTAGGCGTATAACCACTTTGCGGTATGGCTCTAAATCTATACTGGAGCTTTGTACTTGAGGAAAATTTTCCTGTAAAAAACTGTGAATAAACCTACGTTCAAAAGCCGGCATAGGCTCTAAAGCCACGGCTCTTTGAGTTTTGGTAATGTGTTCCACTGCGGTTCTGGCGGTTTCTTTTAAAAACCATTCCCGTTTCATTTTATAATCATCCACATCCAGCACAAACCAAATTGGTTCTTTTAATAAACGCTCTGCCATTTGTCCGGCAATCACTTGCAACGCGTGGAGGCTGGTCCCTTGTCTGCCAATAAGCAAGTAGGCTTCTTGTCCCACATCTAAATTAAACACCAAACCCTTTAGCGCACTGTCTTCGTAACTTACTTTGGCATTTTCAAAACCCATCTTTACCAAGAGGGTCGTAATGAGAGTTTTAATTTGTTCAATTTTTTCCACGTCCATAGCTGAGAGTTAATTTAAATTTAAGGCAAAGGTTTTAATTCTACGGTTTTTTGCCGAGTGAGGTAGTATTGCTGGGCAATACCAAACACAGTGGACACCACCCAATATAAAGGCAGTCCGGCGGGAAAATTCCAAGCCACCACCACGCTAATTACGGGCAACATGTAGGTCATTTGCGCTGACATAATTTTTTGGGTGGAATCTTGTTGGCTGTTGTCGGTCTTTTTGGGAGCCATTAACTTAGACTGCCAAAACTGCGACACACCGGCTAAAATCGCCAGCACATGACTTGGTTTCGAGAGATCCAAAAGGCCTAAAAACATTGGGCTTAAATTTTCCGGCCGATGGACAAAACTGTATAATTCGCCCAAATTCCCCGATAAAGCCTTGGTAAAAACAAAGTATAAAGAAATCAAAATCGGCAATTGAATCAATAAAGGCAAACAGGAAGAAAAAGGATTGATTTTGTGCTCTCTGTATAAATCCATCATGGCTTTAGCCTGTGCCTGTTGGTCGTGCTTATATTTTTCCCGAATGTCATTCATCTTGGGCTGAAGCGCTGTCATGGCAGACTGGCTCTTTAAAGACTTATGAAACGAAGGGGCTAAAATTAACCGGATTAATAAAGTTAACAAAATAATCACCACCCCAATATCCGGGATAAGGTTATATACCCAAACTAATAAATTTAAAAAGATCGGGACTAAGAAAAAGTTTGATGAAAATGGATTAAACATAGTTAAGGTAAATCAATACCACCCTTACTTAGGGGGTTACATTTAATAATTCTAATAATACTTCTCCCAATGCCGATTATAGCACCGTATTTTATTATACTCTGTTTCGCGTATTCGCTACAAGTTGGATAATATTTACAATAGCCATAAGGATAGAAAACTTTAAACTTTCCGTGGTCCGGGGACAGCCACTTTTGGTACCCAGCGATAAGTCTGAGGAGAATTTTGGCCATAAGCTAAAAACTTTTGATACAACTCAATAAAACTCTTTATAAACAAGGCTTCTTCTGCCTTGGCCACCTCGGGCTTGCATAATATCATATAGTCGCCAGACGGGGCCGTAGTGATAAACGTTTTTATTTTTTCTCTTAACAGTCGCTTAATGCGGTTTCTTTTCACTGCAAGCTTAGAAACTTTAGTAGATACCACCACAGTAAACTTTACTTGATTTTCGTGGGTTTTTAAATACTTTAAAGTAAAAAAAGGGTTAAAAAAAGCCCGTCCTTTTGACAGTACTTTTTTTATTTCCGAATTTTTGCTTAATCGATGGTTTTTTGCCAGCATGAAATTAAACCGACAATTTTTTTCGGCCTTTTTGCCTTCTTTTTGCCAAAACTTTTCTACCTGTGCGGGTCTGCATGCGCTTAAAAAAGCCGTGTCTGCGCTTTCTGCGCTTTACCTTGGGTTGGTATGTTCTTTTCATAAGAAAGATGAATAATAAATTGGTTAAAAATCTAAAATTGAATAATTAAATCTTCGCTAAGGTTTAATAAGTATAAAAAAAAATTCCAAAAAAGTCAATTTTTCCCCCTTTTTCTCTAAAACCACACAATATCCACAATTAATTAACAGCTTCGTTATTTTTCCTCTTATTTAAAAGGAATTTTTATATTTTGCATGTTGATAACTTGTCTGATACTATAACTATTACTTACAAAGTAAGGCTATTTTGAAAGAAAAAGTTATAAGTTTTGATTTACTAAAGCTCGGCAATCTTATGAATAATCAGGAATTATGGCAGGCAATTTTGGGCAGTCTTGAAGTTTCGCTTAGTAAAGCCAATTTTACCACCTGGTTTAAAAATACTGCCATTGTGGAAAAAGGTAGTGATTTTATTACTTTAAGCGTGCCCAGCATTTTTTATAAAAACTGGATTGCCAACAAATTCCAGTCAGAGATGCTAAAGTGCTTAAAAAGCATTGCGCCGGAAATCAGAGAAATTAAATACCATATCGGCTCCGGTAAAAATCATCCGGAAACAACCGGACCCAAACCGGCCCCCGCTGTAAGCCCCAAAGAGGGGACTGGCAAAACCGTTGCCTATCAGCCCCATACCCCCAGCACTCTACTTAATCCCAAATACACTTTCCAGAGTTTTATTGTGGGAAAAAATAACGAACTGGCGCATGCCGCTGCCATTGCGGCTGCCAAATCTCCAGGCGGTCATTATAACCCCTTGTTTATTTATGGGGGCGTGGGTTTGGGAAAAACACATTTAATGCAAGCGGTGGGTCATAAAATTGCGGAAAACGGCAGAACCAAAGTTTTATACGCAACCAGTGAAAAATTTACCAACGACTATATTGAAGCTCTTAAAGAAAAGCGAGTGGAGGAATTCAAAAAAAACTACAGGGATTTGGATGCCTTATTGATTGACGATATTCAATTTTTAGCAGGCAAGGAAAGCACTCAGGAAGAATTTTTTCATACTTTCAACGAACTTAAAGACAAAGGGAGTCAAATAATTATTACCTCAGACCGACCACCCAAAGAAATCCCTGCCGTAGAACAAAGACTTATCTCCCGTTTTGAATGGGGGATGGTGGCGGATATTCAAGCTCCGGACTTGGAAACGCGAATGGCCATACTGAGAACCAAAATGGAAAAACGCGGTACACTTTTATCTGAAGATATTTTATTTTACATTGCGGAAAACATTCAAAGTAATGTTAGGGAACTGGAAGGCGCCTTAAACCGGTTAGCGGTTTATCAGCAAATGGAAAACCGGGGGTTAGCCATTGACCAGGCCAAGAATATCTTGGCGAGTTTGGTAAGCGCCAAAAAAAAGGTGGTTTCCCCCAAGAAAATTGCGGAAATAGTTGCGGAATTTTACAACATTAAACCGGAAGACTTAATTAAACAATCCAGAAAAAAAGAATTCGTTAAACCCAGACAAGTGGCTATGTACATTATAAGAACAGAACTAGACACCTCTTTTCCTTCCATTGGAGATTTTTTTGGAGGTCGAGATCACACTACCGTTATGCACGCAGTGGAAAAAATAAAAGGCTTAATTTCCACCAAAGAACCTTTTAAACAAGAAGTGGATCTGATTATGAACAAGTTGTTGATGTAGTAGGGATAACTTTTTAGAAAATTCTTTCCGGTTTACCCTCACTTAGTTACCCACATTCCCCCCACACCCTTTTTGCACAAGTTAACTAACCCAAACCAAAAGAATTCTCTAACAATTTCGCGATATCAACATTTCCACAGGCCTTATTATTGTTATTATTTTTCTTTAATTTTTTTTATAAATACATTAACCCCTAAAGTATGAAAATAATCTGTACACAAGAAAACTTAAAAAACGGGCTTTCCGCCACCACAAAAATTATTACCTCCAATAACACCTTACCCATATTGAATAATATTTTACTCAAAACCGAAAACGGTCAATTAAAAATCAGCTCCACCAACTTAGAAATGGCAATCAGTGCAAAAATCCGTTGCAAGATTGTAACTGAGGGTCAAGCTACCATCCAAGCCAAAACTTTTCAGGAGTTGGTTAATAACTTAACCGGAGAGAATATAGAAATAAATACCAATGATAGCGAATTATTACTTAAAACCGAAAACCAGGAATTCAAATTAAAAACCCTGCCAGCCGAAGAATTTCCCATGGTTCCGGAAAACCACCAAACCCCAGGGGTTTATTTAAACTCCACAGCCTTAAAACAAGCCTTACAACAAACAATTTTTGCAGTATCTCAAAACCAAACCCAACCGGAAATTTCCGGAATTTATATTGCATCGGACCTAGAGGGTATGGTGGTGGTGGCAACCGATAGGTACCGATTGGCAGAAAGGAAAATTTCAGGACCCAAAGTCCCAAGTATAATTATTCCTCACAAAGCCGTTTCGGAAATTGTAAGACTGCTTAGTGGTTATGAGGGGGAAGTGGGGGTGGTGGTGGAAGAGAATCAAATCTTTTTTAATATCGGTGAAGTTTTGTTGATTAGCCGTTTGGTGGATGGGCAATACCCGGATTACAAAAGTATTTTTCCGGAAAGTTTCCTCTCAAAGATTGTGGTGGATAAAGTAAAGTTACAAAACGCGCTGAGGACCACAGCTTTACTCTCTCAAACCACAAATAGTGTAAAATTGGATTTTTCTTTGGAGAATCAAACAGTAGTTATTTCTTCCCAGTCCGAAGGTTTGGGGAGTGGGAACGCATCTTTGGCGGGTAAAGTTACGGGGGGGAGTGGAAGTTTACTTTTGAATTACAAATTTGTTTTGGATTTTCTTTCTCAAGTCGAGGCAGAGCAAGTGGAAATTAAAATCAATAACGATAGCTCACCGGCGGTTTTTTGTCCGGAGGGCTTGGGGCAGTATAACTACTTGGTTATGCCCATAAGAGTTTAAAAACCCTACTATGAAAATAAAGAATATAAAAATTAAAAACTTTAGAAATTATCCGGATTTGGATTTGGCGATTACCGGAGATACCGTGGTATTAACCGGTCCTAATGCGGTGGGAAAAACCAACTTGCTGGAATCGGTATATTTTTCCTCCTTGTTTAAATCGTTCAGGGATGATACGGAATTTATTTTTTTAAAAGACGAAACCCGTTTGGAATTACAAATGAATATTGAAAAAGGTAACAGCCTGAGAACTTTAGAGGTGTTTTTGGAAAAGCGGGATAAAATTTATGCGAATTTTAAAATCGACGGTGTAAAAACCAAAAAACAAAGCGCGCAAGGTTTTGTGAGTGTGGTGGTGTTTGACCCGAGCGATGTGGATATGTTTTCCAAAAGTCCGGATGCTAGGCGGAAATATTTGAACATGGTGCTCTGCCAAAAAAGTCCCGGGTATTTAGACGATTTGTCGGAATATAAAAAAAGTCTCTTTCAAAAAACCCGGCTTCTACAAGATATGAAAGCCAGTGGCGGAATTGGTAACGATACTTTGGAAGCTTGGAATTTGCAATTGGCGGATTTGGGAGCCAGAATTTTGGTGGAGAGAAAAAAATTTATCAATTATTTAAACGGCCGAATTGCCGATATTTATACATCCATTTCGGGTTTTCACCGGCCGGTGGAAGTTTGGTATAAAGGCGTGGAAGGGGAAGACTTGGAACAACTTAAACAGAATCTCTTGCAAAAAATTACCGATTATCGAAACAAAGAAATCTCCGCAGGAAGCTGTTTGGTGGGACCTCATCGTGATGATTTTTTTCTTAAAAGCGAAGGGTTGTTTTTGCCCCCGTTTTCTTCCCGAGGGGAGCTGAGAAGTCAGGTGTTAGCTTTAAAAATTTTGGAATTGGAATTTTTAAGCCAAGGCGAGGACCGGCCGATTTTGCTTTTGGATGATGTGCTGTCTGAGTTGGACGACACCAGAAAAAATTATTTGCTAAAATATTTGGGTAGAGGGTTTCAGACTTTCATTACCACTACCCAAATTTTAGATATTCCCGCCCAGCATATTAGCTTGTCTCCGGCGGAGGAATTGGAAAGGGTCTAGCCAATTGAAAAAAATCAACCATATAATTTTACATTCCCACCCGCAAGCCAAATTATTTAACCAGGCTTGGCAGAGGCGCCGAGTGCTGGAAGCTTGGTCAACCGTAATTGGCGGGTTTGTTACGCAAGCGTCGGAGCTGACTCAGGCGATGGAGTTTAAAAGTGGTAAGCTTTTTGTGGCATGTTTAAGCCGAGCGGTGGCACATCAAATTATTTCTTTGGCAAAAAAAATTATTAATGCCATTAACGAATTATTGGGCAGGGTGGTGGTTTACACCCTGTCAGTGGAGTGCTAAGCGTTTATGTCGTATTTTTTGTATGACGGGGTTATTCATAATCAAGCCTTGTTGGTGATTGAGAATGCTACCGCTCACCATTTAAAGGTTCGCAGGGTGAAAGTGGGGGAGCGGTTTAATTTACAAGATACCCACGGAGAGCGATACGAGTGTGAAGTAATCAGTTTCAGTAAGCAGAATTTAACGGTTAAGCCACTTCGCCCAGTGCCTGTGCCAAGGCCACCTAAAGTTCCAGTGGTGTTATTTCAAGCCATGCTAATGGAAACCGCTTTGGATTGGGTATTGCAAAAGTCCACGGAATTGGGAGTAAGTAAGATAGTGTTATTTAATGCTGAGCGAACTGCGGTTAAATTTAATCAACAAAAAATCAACCAAAAATTTAACAGATGGAATAAGATTGTGACCGAAGCCACCAAGCAGTGCGACCGAGCTATTCCGCCAGAATTAGAATACGCCAAAGATTCCCCAGAGGTCATAAAAAAGACCGAAGTTTTGCAGAAAATATTGGTTTGCGATATATTTGGGAAGGCGCTTAATCCGCAAGAAGCAATGCCTAACTCAATCGGTCTAATGGTGGGGCCGGAAGGGGGTTTTTCACCTGAAGAATTAGCCACTTTAAAACAACATCCCCAGACAGGATTTATAAAACTTGCCGAAAACACTTTGCGAGCCGAAACCGCAAGTGTGGCCGGTTTAGCCTTAATTTTAAACACACATTTATGAGAGAAAAATTAGTGCCTCAGCCGACTGAATTAATAAAAAGGCAAGAAGTTCTCAAAGGAGAGTCTTTAAACCAAGTAGCTGTCCGTTTGGGACTCCCTGTGGTGCTTTTAAAAAAATATGCCGATGAGTTATTGGGGAATGATTCATCGTTGGCAGATTGGTATGATCCACAGCAGGGAATAATGAGTCCAGAGATGATGGCGTTAGTGGAAGTAAGAGCAGCCTACATTAATAAGAGGTATAGGGAGCGTAAATTTTGGACTGCCAATAGACTGGCAGAAGAATTAAAGAAAGATTATCGGGCAATTCAAAGAGAAGCGAAGAAATACAGAGCAGAGCATCCGGAATGGTTTGTAAATTTACGTCACACTCGGGGTAGTGAAACCGGCGAGCATTACCGTATAGAGTTAGTCAAAAAAATCAGAGAATTTTTTTCCAAAATGAAAAAATTGGAAGCCGGAGCTTTTGAGACTTCAAAAAGTAAGTTTAAAACCGAGCCGGCAATGGCACGCACCATGCGAGATATGATGCAAATTCCAGGAAAAAGTTTAGAAGACGTATATAATCGTTTAATGGCAGAAAGTGCAACCAGTCCGGGTAAATATTCAGAAAAAGAGCTTCGGCAAGCTTATGAATATTTAAAGTCTAATAACCGAAGCGCTTAGTTGTTGTTATTATGACTCTTAACTCCAAGCGCGCGACTAACCAATTCGCTGGAGCTTTGGATTTTGCCGGATTTGCCCACATTGTAAACCATTTTAATTCCAAGTTTTTCGCAAATTTCTACCTCGGGTACTGGCACACCATCGGGTTTTCTATCCCCACCGTTGGCAAAGATGGTGGGTTTTAGTTGTTCCAGTTCTTGGCAGACAGACATGTCCGTATCGTCAGTCTTGTGCCGGGTAAGTCTTACTTCATCCACATGGCGAATGGCCTCAATAATGCCCGCTCGTTCTTTTTCCGGCATAAATGCATAACCTTTTTTTAGTTTTAGCCAATTATCGTTGTTTACAATCACAACTAACTTATCGCCCAAGGCTTTGGCTTCCGCAAACATTTCCACATGCCCAATATGTAGAGGGTCAAAACCTCCGGACACAGCCACAATAATTTCAGAGGGAAGTTTAGTCATAATGTTTGGGGGTTTTATGTCGGACTTGCTCATATAAATCCAACAATAATTTATTAATGGTGGCCGGGTTAGGCACGTCGGAAAATTCAAACCTTTCGGTGTTGCCAGCGGTTTGCACAAACACATCGCCGTAATTAAATACCGTGCCCAGCACTCCGCTAATATCACTGGTGACGTCTTCAATGTTGGCAATGTGCAGTTCGGAAATTTCGTGAAAAAATAGCCCGACTTGGTCAATATCCACAATTCGGCGGTCGGTAATAATTTGTACGTTTAAATAATAAATCAGCCAAATTAAAAATAGAGCTAAAATTAAAAATAAAGTATAAATTTGCAAAAACAAACGGGTTACTATGCCAAATTGGCCTTCGAATAAGCCGGGTAAATAAGTAAGTCCAAAGCGTCTAAATAAGACCAATGCCAAGGCAAAAATTAACCAAACTAATAATTTTTTCATTAAAACCACCCAGTGTTGCCTCACCACAATAAAAATTCTTTCATCGTCTTGTTGGCTGGGAAAAAGTTTGTGCATGGATTATACAATTAGACTTAACGTGTTATAGCTTTGAATCAGGGCGCTTAAAAAAAAGAAAGTAAACAATAAACTCACCAAGAGAGCCAAATTTCGGTTTTGGCCGTAACGAATCAGAACATAAACACCAAAAATAGAAAAGAAAGTCATTATACCCACTAGGACATAATAGATTCCGGAAATAATTAGGGTGGCAATAGTGTCAAACACGGTTTTGAGTATGAAGCGGTTAATAACTAAATTAGGACTTACGCTTTTGAGTCAAGTTCGACAAGAGCTTGATTTGGCTTTAA
>CAYTCJ010000008.1:0-40942 GCA_964436545.1 uncultured Candidatus Saccharibacteria bacterium | reverse complement strand
TTGGAATTTCTCCCCTACGCACAGCTCATCCCCTAATTTTGCAGCATTAGTGGGTCCGGACCTCCTTTGCCTTTTACAGCAAATTCATCCTGGCCATGCGTAGCTCACGCGGGTTTCGGGTCTAACTCATGCGACATAAAGGATAAGTAGTAAGTTGTAAGTTAATAAGTTGTAAGTTTGCACTTACAACCTACAACTTACTCGCTTACTACTATTCCTTTTACGGACTATTCATCCTCGCTTTCACTACACTTTCGTCTTTATTAAGACTTAAGTAAGCCGCATAAGATTAACTCGTTGGATCATTCTTCAATAGGCACGCCATTATCCCGTTTTGATAAATCAAAACTTAGGACTTTGACACCTTGTAAGTATACGGTTTCAGAAACTATTTCATTCCCCTTAAAGGGGTGCTTTTCACCTTTCCCTCACGGTACTTGTTCACTATCGGTCAATATGAGTATTTAGCCTTAGATCTTAGTCGACCTGACTTCCAACCAGATTTCTCGTGTCTGGTTGTACTCAAGAAAAAATGCAGGAATATGCATGGTTTTTCGCTATACGGGACTATCACCCTCTGTGGTCCGCCTTTCCAGGCGTGTTCTGCTAAACAGCAACAAAATTCCCTGCCACTTTACCGAGTGGCAACCATTTTCACTTTTTACACCTCTTAAGCAACGTCGGTAAACTTTAAGTCTAATCTTGCGATTTTGACAACACTTAAAAGGTTTGGGCTAAAGAAAATGCAAAATGTAAAAATCAAAATTTTAAATTTAGGTGTCGCAAAGCGACTCTATTATTTTTCACTTTGAATTTTTACTTTTACATTTCTTATCTTTCCGCTTTCGCTCGCCACTACTAACGGAATCTCTGTTTGATTTATATTCCACATGCTACTGAGATGTTTCACTTCGCATGGTTCCCACGCTATATACCCCACGGCATATAGGTATGTATGCTTCACATACATGGGTTTCCCCATTCGGACATCCCCGGATCAAAGCATATTTGCCAGCTCCCCGAGGCTTTTCGCAGGCTATCACGTCCTTCATCGGCTCATATTACCTAGGCATCCACCGTATACCCTTATCATAAGTTTTATTCGCTTTGAATAAATTCAAAGCATTGATATTTCCCTGTTAAATAATTGCAAAGCAAAAATTTAACTAATTCAATTAAGGATATCAAGCTTAATTGAAATTTTACTTACATACTTAATATACTTCTATATTAAGTCGTCTACCCATATTCAGTTGTGAAAGTGCCGATGACTTAGAGTCACATGACTACTTATCACCAAATAGCTACTGCTCAAACCAGCTCTACTAGCCTGATACCCAAAGTAATATTGGTATGCTACAGATCCGTGAGCAGTAAATATTTGCTGATAATTGTTTTAAAAGAATTGATGACACCCTCCTTCGTCCGCCTCTGGCGGACTTCGGAGGATTGTTCTCTATAATTTTCGCCTTTGGCGAATTGATTAATGTGAACAAAAAAACCGCGTTTCGCGGTTATGAAAGGCACAAATTAAATTGGCCGTTTACATAAACCGCAAGTGTTTAAAAACTAAATGGAATTTAATCATATTTTAGGTTTCCAAGGTTTAAACTAATTTCGTCTAAATATTTTAATAAATCCCTACCCGCTTGTCAAGGGTTAAAACTAAAAAATTCCTAAAAATAACTTGGCTTAAATATAAGCAAAAAATCCTTTGTCCACACAATAACCACATAATCGCCAAATTTAAATCACCCCTGCCACTTTACAGGCCCAGCTTTACCAGCCCAATAAAGTGGCGAGCAAAAGTTCTAACTCGGTTTTAAGGACTTGTTAACTTATTTTTTCCCTAAAATAATCACCACATCGGCTGTAGATGGCTTTTCGCCCTTAGGCATTTCTGTCACGGCCTTGGTGTTAAATTGCTTTTCTAAACCCGTTAAGTCTTTACTGCTTAAATTCACCACAACGGTTTGTGCGTAATTATTCAATCCGGCATTACCAATATTTTGCACAATAAAATCTTTCACTCCCTTAAAACTTTCCGCAGTCTTACCGGCTAAACCGGCAATCCCCGAACCATTTCTAATGTCAATAGTTATGGCGCCTTGCACCGCTCGGGTTTCAACGCCAGCCACTGTGCCCCGACTTCTGGCATTCACAATCACATCGGCAATGGGATTATAAATAATTTCTAAATTTTTAAACTTTACTAAAGCATCACCGTTTTGCGAATATTCAAAAAAACTTTCTTGTTGTTTTAACGTTTCTGCATTGGCAATGGTTGTAATCTCCGGTGCTTCACCATGGGGCAGTAAAATATGTTGATTGATTTTATCAATCAAACTCACGCCGGTGCCGGTTTCTTCATTCACCGTGGCGTGCTCTTCCAAACCATTCATTTGAGTTTTTAAATTTTGATATTGGTTAAAAAACCATCCGGCTGTACCCGCACTCGCTAATCCGAAAACCACTAACAGCCAAGTTACTTTCGAAGTGGTTTTGGAATTTTTGGTTTCAGTGGTGGCAATCATTACCGGTGGATTTTTTTGCGGGGCAATGGCATCAAAATTTTCCGCTTTGTTTTCGAGTTTTATGTTAACTTTGGGCATAAATTTTTTAGTTATTTTTTTTAGTATAGCACAAAAAAATAATCGGTCATATATATATGATTACTTTGTCCGATTTGTTTTATAAGTCCTATATAACCTACAAGTCTCATTTATCTTATTTCCCATTCAGTCTATTTTCTCATCTGCGCCCATCTGGTAAAAACGGCCTTCAGATCGCACTATTATTCTCGGTCTTTGAGAGATTTGCCAGCGAAGCAGAGGCACTAGAGAGCTTTCGGTAGATCCACCCCCTCTTTTACCTCCCACAAGCGGAATTTGGCATATGCGTCCCAACGCGCTTGCCAAATTCCGCTTCAACATTTCTATACGATTTAATTACGGACTAATTAATTGAATAAATTCCGATTCCGATAACACTTTCACCCCTAAACTTTGAGCTTTGGTTAATTTGGAACCCGGCTCTTTGCCCACCACCACATAACCGGTTAATTTAGAGACTGATTCGGAGATTTTGCCTCCTAAGTCTCTAACTTTTTGTTTGGCCTCATCCCGAGACATACTTGCCAGCGTGCCCGTAATAACAAAGGTTTTTCCGACAAAAGCAGGGTTATAAGTTGTAAGTTGCCTGTCTGCCGACAAGGCAGGTAAGTTGTAAGACTGAACAGATACTCCATTTTTAAATAATTTTTCAATAAATTTTAAATTATCTTTCTCCCTAAAATAACCATACACGCTCTGGGAGACCACGGGGCCAATATTCTCAATCACATTAATTTCGTCTAAAGTGGCGGACATTAATTTTTCCAAACTGCCAAAATGTTTGGCTAAGTCTAAGGCGGTTTGCTCCCCAACGTGAAAAATCCCTAGCGCAAAAATTAACTTAGGTAAAGTTAACTGTTTGTGGGCTTCAATGGAAGCAATAATATTTTCAGCGGATTTTTCCCCAAACCGTTCCAAAGTTTTTATATCCGCCACCGTGAGCGTAAAAATATCCGCGGCATCGGAAATTAACCCTTCGGCTTGAAACCGTTCCAAAATTTTCGGACCGATTTCATAAATTTCTAATACCGATACAAAGTGCTCCATAAATCTGCGGTTTTTGGCCGGACATTTGGGATTAATGCAATAATAAGCAACCGAAGCTTGTTTTTTCTCGCCAGTGACTCTTTGCTCAACATTGGCGGAACACACCGGACAAATTTTAATAATCTGAACTTTTTTTTCTTTACCCGTTCGCATTTTAGGTAAAACCTCCACCACTTCCGGAATAACATCTCCGGCCTTTTGAATTACCACTGTATCACCCACCCGCACATCTAACCGCTTAATTTGTTCAAGATTGTGCAAAGTCGCTTTGGCAATCGTGGAACCGGCAACCACAGTTGGCTCAAAAATCGCCAAAGGCGTTAACACACCGGTCCTGCCCACATTCCATATAATATGTTTGATAATGGTTGTGGCTTTTTCCGCCGGATATTTAAAAGCCATCATATACCTAGGCGCTTTGCCCACTACTCCCAACCTGATTTGTTCCTCCAGTGAATCAACTGACACTACAACTCCGTCTGTGCCATAAGCAAACTTAGGACGTAATTTTTCTATCTCGTGTATAAATTTTTCCACTGCGGACAAATTTTTACATACCGCTTCATGACTGTCCACCACAAATCCCAACTGCCTCAACCTTTGGTGTTTTTCTGAATGACTTTTAATTGCTAATTCCGACTGCTCACTCCTTATCTCTGCAATATCGTAAGCAAAAAAATCTAACTTTCTCTGCTTTGCCAAAGCCGGATCTAATTGCCTCAAACTGCCGGCTGCGGCATTGCGAGTATTGGCAAAGAGGGGTAAATTACTTTTCTGTTGTTCTCTATTTAATTGTTCAAAAACTTTTTTACTCATCACCGCTTCACCTCGAATTTCTATATACTGAGGATACGGAGCGGTTAAACTTAAAGGGATAGAGTCAATGGTTTTTAAATTTTGGGTAATGTCTTCACCAATAAACCCATCACCCCGAGTAGCTCCCCTAACTAATTTTCCTTGCTCATAAATTAAAGAAACCGCTAATCCGTCTAATTTTAATTCACAAAAATACTGAGGCTCCCTTGCCTCTTTGCCTGTGGTGGGCTCAGGACCAGCTTTTGGCAAAGCAGGGATGGGCAATAACTTTAAAAGCCTTTTTTCCCAAGCTTGCAGTTCTGCCACACTAAAAGCATCGTTTAAAGACAACATGCGAACCTCATGTTTGACTTTCTCAAATTTATCCAAAGGCTGGCCAGCCACTCTATTTACAGCCGAATTAGGATCAATAAATTCCGGATATTGCTCTTCCAACCCCTTAAGCTCTTGGCTTAAAGAATCATAAATTTCATCTGTCACATTCGGCGCATTTAAAACATGGTAAGCATAACGCAATTCGGTAATTTGCTTACGCAATTGTTCAATTCTTTTTTTAACTTCTGCCTTAGTCATTTGGTCTTAATTATAGCCTTTTTACCTATTTTCCGCCATTTTCTAATTTGATATAAGGACTTACGCTTTTGAGTCAAGTTCGACAAGAGCTTGATTTGGCTTTAAAGTTCGGGCTGAGCCCGAACTCAAGCCAAATCATCACGATCCAGGCAAAATGCGAGTATATTTGGAGCCGTAGTTTTACTACGGCGACAAATAACGGAGCATTTTAACGAAGAAATTGACCAAAGCCACTTTAGAACTTCGGCTCTGCCGAAGTTTAAGTGGCAAGAGCGGAAGTCCTAGGTATTTAATTTTTAATTTTTTAATGTTATCCACATTGCTTAACCCTAAAAAGCATTGTATATTAACTATATCAAGTAAAAAAAATCCAAAATGCTTTTTCGCAAAAAAAACTTAGATTTATCTCCCAGACTCAAACTTGGCGTTGGCAGATTAACTCTAAGAAACCAAGTGCTTAAAATTTCCGGCATGCTGTGTTTACTGTTGGCAGTTTTTTTAACGATTAATGCCATTACTTTAATTTCCCAAAATTCCACTGCGCCCAATCCGGCGCCGGGCGAAATCTTAGGCATTACGGACGTAAAAATGGAATTTATGGAATACGAGGTCAAAAAAGGCGACACTTTGTTTAACTTAAGTCAAAAATTCAACTTATCTTGGGTAACTTTAGCCAGTCTGAATAATTTAAAAAGCCCGTTTACTTTAAAACCCGGACAAAAAATTCAAATTCCCAAACAATAATTTTCCATCTTTATTGGACTTGCAATTTGTCCGGCTAAACTCTCCGCCTCTTTAGATGACAAGGCGGATTTTTATTAAGATGCGTCTACACGTTATCCATAAAAAAGTTGGTCAAACGCCTTTGGAGGCTTTGGAAAGTTTTAGAAAAAGCGCCAAAATTTCATCAACCACAAAATTAACCTATGCCGGACGGCTGGACCCCATGGCCAGTGGAGTGCTTTTGATATTAGAAGGAGCCACCCAAACTGAGCGGGAAAAATATTTAGCTCTGCCCAAAGTTTACCGCACGGAAATTTTGTTTGGTTTTGCCACGGATAGTTTTGACTTGCTAGGAATACCAACCCGTGGCGTCATCCTGAACCCGAATGCATCTGAGGGTGAAGGATCCCTTAACCCGAGCAAGATTAAAAAAATTTTAAAAACATTCGTCGGAAAAACAATTTTGCCCATTCCACCCTACTCATCTGTAATTTACAAAGGCAAGCCGTTATTTACCTGGGCAAGGGCGGGAAAAATAAAAGAAAAAGATTGGCCTAAACGGCCAATGGGAGTGAAAAGCATTAAGTTATTTAGTAGTAAGCAAGTAAGCGGGGGCAAGGTTTTAAACTCCATTCAAAAAAATGTAAAAAAAGTTAAGGGCGATTTTCGGCAAAAAGAAATTTTAAAGGTTTGGAAAAAACTCCTATCTCGCCCTAAACAAGTTTCAGGGTCCAAAAATCGATTCCGAAATAAATTCAAAATAACAGAAATGAAATACAAAATTATTACCCTTAACATTTCTTGCAGTAGTGGCACCTACATTCGCAGTCTAGCCAATGAGCTGGGCAAAAAACTCAAAACTACATCTGTGTTATTTAGTTTAAACCGATTAAGCGTAGGCAAATATAAATTAAAAACTCATTAAAAAATTTAAAGAGCCCTCTTTTTAGAGGGCTCTTTAAATTTTTATAATCCGAGTAGCACGGCTGCTATCCAGGGGAAGGCCACAGTCACATCGCTCTGAATAATTTGGTAGTAGCTTTGGGTGGAAAGTTTATCCCAAGTAATTTTTTCTTTCCCTCCGGCGCCACTATAAGAACCATAAGAC
Organism: uncultured Candidatus Saccharibacteria bacterium; assembly: GCA_964436545.1. Classification (GTDB taxonomy): domain Bacteria; phylum Patescibacteriota; class Doudnabacteria; order UBA920; family UBA920; genus JBBTRN01. The sequence continues at coordinate 34,063 of CAYTCJ010000008.1, read as the reverse complement.
ATTGGCGAGGAACCGATTTCAATAAAGCCGGCCCAATCGCGCACTTGATGATGTTTTAAATCGTGCTTAATGGAAGGCACCACGCAAATGGGAAAATCCGCGGCAATTCCCCCGCCCAGTTGGAGGAAGGCAATTGGATGATGTTTGGATTCTTTGGCATACCAATCATACATTAAATGAAAATAGTCCAAACCGGTTTTCATTACCTTACCATTAAGGTAAACATCTTTTTTCGATTTCAGCGCGCCTTGGTAAGTGTAGCTGGCAAAAATATTACCCATAGTGCTGTCTTCAAAACCCGGAATGACAATGGGAATATCTTTTTCAAACGCCGCATAAGTCCAACAATCTTTGGGATTGGCTTTCACATCTGGTTTAATTAACTTTTCCTTAAACAATCGACGAAAATATTCATGCGGTAAATAGCTTTCGCCCCGACTATCGGCCTCTTGCCACATTTTTAGTAAATGTGGTTCCATAATGCGCACACTTTCGTCTTCGGGCAAAAAAGTGTCGGTAATACGCCTTAAACCCGCATCCCGCAGTTCCGCTTCTTGCACTGGGGTTAATTCGGTATAGCGCGGGATATAAGCGTAATGCGAATGCGCCACATACCGGTAATAGCTTTCCTCGTGGTTGGCGCCCGTGGCAGACACCAAATGGACTTTATTTTGACGGATTAATTCAGCTAACATTACCCCCACCTGAAAAGACGATAGCGCTCCCGCCAAAGTCACCACCAACTTTCCACCTTTAGCTAAATGTTCCTTTAACCACATGGCAGCCTGAAAAGTCGATCCGCCATTTAAGTGGTTTAACGTCCGCTGGGCATAGGCAGAAACCGGCTGACGCGATTTGGCCACAAATTCACTCACTGTACCCACAGTTTTACTATTGGGTTCTTCTTCGATTAAATTTTGTAAACCTTTGGAAAGTTTACCGATTTTTTTCTTATCCATAGGAATTCTCCTTAACCGCGAATTCCTTGCTGGCAAGTTCAAGCGGATTTAATAACAAAATAATTTTAACAAATTTTACCTTAGTGTCAATTAAATATGTGGTGCCCTCAAGACAACAGCCAATAAGTTAACTCATTGGCTGTTGTTGGGTCATACAGTGAATAGCCCCGCCTCCGTAAATAATATCACTGCAATCAATGGGTACTACTTGTCGGTTAGGAAAACAAGCTTGGATAATTTTTACAGCTTCAGCGTCATGCGGATCGTTAAAAACAGAGGCCAACACCACGCTGTTGCCAATATAAAAATTCGTGTAAGACACCGGAGCCTTACTGCTTTTTGGATGTCCGGCCACGGTTTCTTTAAACTGCAAATGAGGCATAGGTAACTTAATCACTTCAAAAGGCTCGTTAGCCAAATTCCTAGCTTCGCAAAGCGTTTCGTAATTATTTTTTAAAATGGCATAATTCTCATCGGCTTCGTTGCTCTCATACGCACAAACAATCTTATTCGGTCCCACAAACCTTGCCAACTCATCTATATGTCCGTCGGTATGGTCATTTACCAAGCCTTTCCATAACCAAATGGTTTTTTTAATCCCTAAATAATCGGCTAAAAACTTTTCAACATCTTTTTTGGTTTTACCTAAATTTCGGTTTTCATTCAGCACGCACTGCTCTGTGGTTAAACACAGGCCCTGACCATTCACATCTATTGCTCCCCCTTCCAGCACCAACTGGGGCTCCAACAATGGTAAATTTAGCCAATCCCTTACCGCGTAAGGCAAACTGTCATCGGGCAACAAATCCGGAAATTTGCCACCCCATTGGTTAAAAATCCACTTCACTAAAGTTAGCTTACCCCCTTGGTTTAAATTCCGCACAAATATCCCTCCGCAATCCCGCATCCAGCCGTCCATATAATTTACCTCCCTAAAAGTGAGTTTAGCTAAATCCACTCCGGCGGTTGTAAGCAAAGCTCGGGCTTTAGCCTGCATGGCGTGATTCAATACCAAAAGCTCCACCGGCTCGCTCCGGTGAATAGCTTGAATAATTTTAATTACATCTTGCTCAACTTTTTCCACTCGTCCGGGAAAAGTAAGTGTGTCGTGAGGCCAAGCCAGCCACACCGCACTATGGGGTTCCCACTCCGCGGGAAAAATATATGAATTGCTATGTAGTTTGGGCATTCTCGGTTTTTATGCGTCGTTCTTGCAAAAAAGGCCATTCTTCACGCATGTTATCGGTTACTGAATAATCAATATCCGCGATTAATAACTCTTCTTTATCTACCGGCGCCTGACAAATAATGCGACCAAACGGATCGCTTACAAACGAACTTCCCCAAAAACGAATGTCTTTTTCCCGACCAATCCGATTAACTGAAGCAATAAAAATATTATTATCTATGCCGTGGCTTCTTTGGGTAATTTGCCAAGCCTGATGTTCTGCTTGTTTTTTCCATTTAGGGTTATCGGTTGGCCAACCAATGGCTGTGGGATAAAAAATAATCTGCGCCCCTTGAGTAGCCAAAATCCGCGCCCCTTCAGGAAACCATTGATCATAGCAAATTAAAGTCCCAATGGTGCCATACGGAGTTTTAAAAATCTTAAAACCTTCCTGACCCTTTTTAAAGTAATAGTTTTCCGAATAATACCCCACCGGCAAAGTCGGGATGTGCATTTTACGATAAGTTCCGATAATTTCCCCTTGAGTGCCAATTACCGCTACGCTATTATAGTATTCTTTTTTCTGAGTTTTTTCATACAATGAACAAATGATGACCAAACGGTACTGCTTGGCAATTTTGCCCAATACTTCTGTAGTTGGCCCGGGAATGGTTTCGGCTAAATTAAAAAATTGTTTGTTTTTTGGACCTTGGCAAAAATAGGGGGAAAGAAATAATTCTGGCAAACACACAATTTGCGCGCCTTGTTTAGCCGCTTTAATAATTAGCCCTGTGGTGTGGGTAAGATTTTTTGCCACATCTGGCCCAACCTGAGTTTGAATTAAACCCAGAGTTATAATTTTTTTATGTGAAGATTTTAAAACCATAAAAATATGGTAGCAATGTAGCTTACTTCTGTCAAAATTTTAAGGAATTTTACCAATATGATCCCACGAAACTCGACCATTATATATTTCAAACATCATCCCCGTAAGACTTTGACCTTCCAGACCCACTTCGTTAGCCGGAATCTCCAGTCTCACCCAACCTCCTGCACTTGGCAAACTGCCCATATAATGATTTTTTTGCGATTCTGCGCAAGCTGACTGCGGATAACATAAAACATTCTGTCCCCAATACGCGCCATGGTTCCAATCTTGAGCCACGCTCCGCCAACTCAGTTTTATGGCAGTGGGTAAATTACTCGGGTCAATATAGACATACGCGATCATCTTATCTCCGCTGTTTATGGTCCAAGCCGGAGCATAGGTAAAATTTATTTGATGCCAACCGGACAGAATGCTGTGCTGAAAAGCCGAACTACCGGTGTAAGGTGAAGGGTTAGAACTAATCCAATGCCAACTATCTCCGTAATCACTCCCTGCCACTGCACCGGCAGGTATGGCATCCTCCACCCAAATATTATCTACCACAGAAGAAGGCACCGAGACTTCGGTATCCGGAATTCTCACTCTTACCGCTCGAGTGACATTTCTGTTGCGGGCATTAATTTCTACCACGGTTTCGCCGAAATTGGGAATGCCTTTAGGCGCCCCATTTTCATCAAAAGTTTTAATAATTACCCAGCCGTCTTTGGTTATGGCACCATCGCCATAAATAATTAATTCCTGCTGTTTATCTTTATTCAAATTAAAATTTTGACTCACTGTGCCATCTACCACGTCGATATCCCTGTATCTCAAATCACTGCCGGTACAATCAATTGGATCGTCGGTGGGATTAAAATCTTTCGGGGCTTTGTATTCGCAAATATTTACCGTTAATTTCCTCCCATTCCCCGAATTATTTTGCACTTGCACGCTGGCATAACCTCCGGCTAAATTAATGTCTGCCGGATTATAAAGTAAATAACGATTTTTGGTATTGGTTAAAGTATTGGAAGTAATTAAAACTTTATCGATTAGAATCGGGTCATGATAAACTGTCTCAGTCGGAGCCGGATTGGTTAAATTCACTGCGCCTAAACTGGTGGAGTAAGCAAATTGATTACTGCAAGATCCGCTACACCGCGGATAACCTCTTTTCACGGTAAACATGGCTTCCTCGGTAATTGCATTAGCCGCATAAATCGCCGGTTCGGTTCTGCCCAAATCGCCGGAAACTCTCACTTCCACTAACAGTATGGCAGCTAAACTCATGGCAATGGCCATAATGGCTGACATAATTAAAATCGCCAACAGCAAAGTGACTCCAGCAGAATTTGGGTTGTGGGTTTTAGGTTTTGGGTTTTGGGTTTTAATTATTGGGGATGTCATATTTATCGGAAGAAACGGAAGTTTGATAATAAATCGGGAAAGTATCCCCGCTGGGTAATTTGGCCACCACTTTCATAAATAAACTAATAGCCGGCTGGGTCCGAATTAATCCGCCGGTATTGTCATAATACGGGTCTTCTTGCGGACGAATAATAAACATTAAATTCTCCACTTGATAATAAGGGGGATTTAAAATTTGACTTAAACCCGCTTCGGTTTTTAAAACTAAGGTCTGCCCGACAAATCCGCTACTCACCCAATTGCCATTACTGTCTCCCAAAAATAAACACCATCTTTCTCCCTCGGGCGTAACTATGCCTAAACGAGTTTCCTTACTGTTATAAGTATTACTGCCATCGTGAGCATACCCCACAATCGGGTCTGGCTTGGGACAAGGTGACACCGGATTTTTTACCAAAAAATTGGCAGTATCAATCGAATAATCAATTTGCCCGTTTCGAATGGTTTTAATTAAAAACTCCGTAAAATTCCTAACGCCTTGCGTGGCTTGTCTTAAAGCTTCACTTTTTCGATTAATTTTTAAAGTGGTATTGAATAAAGACAACATCGCCACGGACACAATGGCAAAAATTGCCGTGGCTACAATAATCTCCATAAGGGTAAACCCCGCCCTATAATCTGCTTTATTCCATTGAATATATTTACTTTTAGCCATAATATTATACGTATTTTAAAAACTCTGAATCTTCTGCTCCAATTAACTGATTACTGATTTACTGTCTGCTAATAAGCTATTAGTAGTCTTTCCAATTGGTTAAATAGGTTTGCAGTTCCACCGAACATTTCCCCAAACCCGGCCAATTAAGCACCACCGGACATTGTTTATCCGTCCACCATACCTGAGACACTACCTTTAACCGCGGTCCGGTATTTTTATTAAAGGGATTATTAGCGCCACTGCCATAACTGGCTGTACCATCGTCTTCGGTAAGAATAATTTTTCTAAAAAATTCAGAACTGCCTTGGGTGGAATTGCTCGGTACATAAAACCCCTGAAAATTTAAATTGGCAATATCGGCATTAAAATTTAACCCGTAATCATCTTGGCCTCTTTGCCGATTTAACTGCCAAACATCATTCACTCCCACATTCATCCCTAAATTATAATTCTGAGTGGTTAAACCGTTACCGTTACAATTGCCATTATTATCCGTCGGGTCAAGACAGTAAGGTATGGCATTATCACTGGTCCCCAGCCAAGACTTATAGCACTTCGCGTTATTCTGCGCACCTTTCGGATTATAACAATTCGTGTCAATTGCCAGCTGTCTTAACCAGTTGGTATCCCGCATATTTTTTACCGCTTCCACTCCTTCTCTGGCCAAACCAATGGCAATAATTTTTTTTACCGCCCCTTTGGAACCCGTATAAGCAAATACCGCCAAACTGACTGCGGAAAAAATCCCAATCACCAAAATAAAAATCCCCACTAAGGTTTCAATTAAGGTCTGACCGGACTGATCTCTATTTTTAATTGGTTGATATGACATAAACTTAAATCCTAAATCTCCAATCCAATTAATACCCACACACCACCCCATCGGTACTGGGGCAAATTAAACCCGTAACCCCTTTAATGATTACATAATTCGTTAAAGCACTATTGACCTTAGATAGCTGGATAACTAAATCGGCATCTGTACTCACGGTTTGACTGGGGTTGTTACTCACATGATCCAAAATTTTTTTATAACTGTCGCCCACCGAAAAAGCAGGCGAAGTGGTGGTACAACCGTTATTTAAATAAATTTTACCATAAGGCGATTTAAAGGCCAGCAAAGTACAGTCGGATGGCACGGGCAAAGTCCAAATGGGTCCGGTTAAATTTTTATTAACAATATTCACCCCTTTGGGTAATTTAATGGTTTCTAAATTAAATAATTGTGGCGCAATCGTGGCATCGGCAATGCCTTGCATTTGATACTCGTTGGGAGTGGTATTGGAAAATTTAATTATCTGGTACTGGGCGGCGTTATTACTCCCTACATCGGTGGAGAATAAAGCCGAACTCTGAACTTTTCTTAAATTGGTAACTAACTCATTTTGGGCAATTTTTAAATCACGAACATTGCGATGCCTGTAAAAATCCAAAATAAACACGCCGACCATTAATACCATAATACTCAACACCACCAATAACTCTACAACTGTAAACCCTGCCCGACTTTTCACAAAGGAGCTTTTGTTAAAAAACCCATAGTGGGATTTTCCAAAAACACTCTTTAAACCAGCAACCGTGGGCAAAAAGTGGGGCTGGGGACTTAAGTGGGCTGGATGTGGCTGGGATGAAAATTTGCTCAATTGTTGTAACATCACTGGATAATTTGCTTTTTATTTTATCTCTATTAAACGGGAGTCTCCTGTCTATCTATTATACCCCGATAATAAATAAATACCAATTAATTAGCCAATCTCCGTACAAAATGGCCAGGATTGAAGCTACCGATAAAAAACACCCGAAAGGTAAGGCGGTTTTTAAATTAGCCTTTTGGGCTAACATTAACCCCACGCCCACCACAGCACCTAACAATACCGCTAAAAATATATTCATAAAAATCAACGGCCAACCCAAAGCCAACCCCAACACCAACATTAATTTAACATCCCCGAAACCCATAAACTTTCCTTGCGAAAAAAACCAAATTAAAAACAGAGGCAGACTACCGGCCAACATACCTACCAGATTCAAGCTGAATAGATTCCAGCCACTTTTAAAGAGTATCTGTTCTAAAAAATTTAAACTCAAAAATAAGCTTCCAAAAACCACATTCACATTATCCATAATTAAAAAATGCTTCAAATCGATAAAAAATACAACTACGCCAAAAACCGCCAACAATAAAACTCGCAATAAAAATAACCATTCCATTACATTAGCGGGTTGGATAATATACCCAATTAGCACAAACAGTCCCCCTAATAACCCTTCCACTAACGGGTAAAGCCCCGAGATTTCAGCTTTACACTCATAACATCGTCCTTTTAGAAGGACATAACTTACAATCGGAAAAAGTTGCCAAACTTTTAATTGACTGTGGCAATACGGGCAGTGTGACCGGCCAGAAATTGACAAATTCTTGGGCAACCGCCAAACCAGCACGTTTACAAAACTGCCCAAAATCGTCCCTAAAATAAACAGGAGAGCTAATAACATATTATCGAAAATCCAAACTGTCAATTTGCGCAGGAATAATATACTGCTCAAAATTTAACGGATTGGCTTTAATAAATCTTTGTAAAAATCTTAACTCGGGCAACAAGGGCTGAAGTTCATAGGCTTTATTTAACGCAAACCTAGTTTGGGGGAGCTTGTGTTCCAACTGATAAATTCTGGCTAACAAAACCCAGCCCGCCACATCTTTACCATATAATTGCAGACCGATTTTCACAGTTTCGCGAGCGGTCTCCAATTGGCCACTTTCCGCCAAATAATAACCTAACCGAAAATATCTTTGCGGATAATTAACATCTACCGCGATCGCGGAACGCATTTTGGCAATCGCTTGCTCTAAAGCCCATGAATTCTTACCCGAAATAAACCACAAATAGTATAACTTGGCCTGCGTGGCAAAAGTATTGGCATCATGACTTTCCCGTTTACCCACTTGCTCAATTTTAGCGGTATAATCTTCCCGAGGTTGTAAAATAATGTGTGTGGCTGTCAAATAACTTTCACTTAAACGATTCATAAAACTCGCCTGTCCCACTTGAAAGTATTTTTTTGCCAAAGCATAACGTTGCTGATTAAAAGCCTTTAAACCAAAAAACAGACTAATTTCGCCCACCAACAAACTCACGGCCCAAATAACCAAAACCCCGCTGACAATATAATACACTGTTACCCACTGCCAGTTCATTACCGGCTGAGGTTTGGCTGGTAAAATTGGCTGGTAAACTAACCCACCGGCCAACAGAACTGCCAATAAAAGAAAATTGGGCAAAGCTACTGGATTAAAAGCTGCGGCCACCATCCAAGCCACCAGACCCGCCGTTAAACCCACATCGGTTAACTCCACTCGGCTTTTGAATTGTTCGTATAACAATTTAAACGCATACAAACATAAAAATAAAAAACTTAAGCCAAACCCCAATCCCCCGCTTACCGCTTGCTGTAACCATAAATTATGCACATCATCATAGACCCCATTATGGTCAGCTAAGGCGCTGTGCCTATGTTGTTCAAAATAAATTTGAAAATTCCCCAAACCCACCCCAAACCACGGGTGATCCGCAATCCCTTGCCGAGCCAAATCCCAAGCCAATAACCGAGAATTTAAATTGCTTTCCGTAAGATTTATGGTCTGTTTCAGGGTTTCCGGCCTCACCAAATTTGACTGGGAAAAAAATATCGTCAAAACTAACATCATGAGCCCAACACAACCGGCCATGAGTTTAACTCCCAACCGATAATAACCCAGTAATAACAAAAATACGACCAGTCCGGCCAATAACGCCAACCACGCACCCCGACTGGAAAAGGTGAGAATGCCAAAAACATAGATCGCGAGCAGAAAACCATAATAAATTTTTAAACCCCACTTTTTCGCTTGATAGCATTGCGCATACACCAAGGGAAATAAGCTCGCTAAAAACATACTGCTAAAATTGGGGTTCCCTAAAAAACTGGGCGCTCTCGCAAACACGCTCCTATCCACCCCTTCATAAAAGGCAACGCCCCACACCGACTGCAGAATGCCTAAGAGGGCAATTAGCCCACCGACAAACATTAACAGCTTTACCAACTCATCTAACTCGGTTTTTTTAAATTTGGTTAATAACCCCCATAACCACATTGCCCAAACCACATAAAACCCCCACCCATTCGTAAACCGCGGATAAGTGCCAAACATGGCTGTCCAAAATTGTGGTGCCAAAATAGCGGAAATTAAACCCAGTCCCAACATCACTCCAATTACTCGGCCAATAAGACCAAAAGGGCGAATATGCCACTGTCGGGTTTTTGCCAAGTAAAAACCCAAACCTCCGGTAAGCAATAGCCAGATCACCCACTTTATCGTCTCAAATTTTTCGTAGGAATGATAAAAAAAACTTAACGGCACCAACAAACATAAAAACCAGACAACTAAATAAGAAGTGTCCTTGTGTTTTAAGAAGCTCCGAATAAACATGGATAACACGATTAATTATTCCACCCGGAACGATAATTTTCTACCGCTGACCATAAACAAAAACTTAACGAATAACTGTTTAAATCCGTGCGTTGATATTTAAAAGATTGCTCGCAATCTTGACTGGGAAACTCTCGGGGAGGAAAAGCGGAAAAATAATCTTGCATGAATAGGGGGGAAGCAAATTCACTATTTTTTGGATACCTTTCATAATCATTGAAAAAAAAGCCTAAACCGGCGTTTAAAGCCGAAACATTGGCCAAAACCACTTTACTAACTTGCTGAGCTCTGGCTTTTTGCCAACCCCAAAAGCCACTCAACCCGAGCAAAAAAAATACCATAAATAAAATAAAAAAATTTTGTTTCAAAAAATTATTTCCTTAAGCCTTACACGGAAGCTTTGAGTTTATTAACCTCGCTGGGCATTACAGGCTGTTAAAATTAGTATAACAAAAAAGACGCGGATTGCAAAAAGCAACCGCACGTCTTTTTTAGGCATTTATTGAATACCGGCTGGAGTCAAAGTTCTTAAACCTGCGGAATAACCCCCTGTAACATCGCCTAAGCAGAAAGTAATAGTGTAAGTATTACCGGTAGCAGTGGCTTGATACATATAAGCGTTATTGCTGGCAGTACAAGTTGTAACACCATTCGCATTATCAGCTGGAGTCGGAGCCGAAGGGATTAAACCAATGTATGTTGGAGTAAGAGTTCTGGTAGTTGAACCATCTACCCGAATTACCCCGGAAGCGCCACCCATTACTTGAGCGGTACCGCTATGACAAGCTGTCCCACCGCAAGTCGGATAGGCTCCGGCATCATTGAAGATTAATTCCATAGCTGAAGCCAATTGTCTAACATCTGCCAATCTCTTAGCGTCTCTGGATTTGGCTCGAGCCGAATTTAACGCCAATAAGACCACAGAGGCCAAAAGACCAATAATGGCAATTACCACCAACAATTCAATTAATGTAAAACCTTTTTCGTTTTTGTTTCTCAATTCTCTCACCTCCGATCATTGATGTGAATTAACTCACGGATATTACACATATCATAACAACTTCTTAGCCTCATATGCAAATTAGTTGTCCACAATCACTAAACTTTATGAAGCTGAGCTGGCTAAATTATAAATAGGCAATAAAATACCGGCTACCATGACCCCAACCCCAATCCCCAAGATAATCATAATTAAAGGTTCCAATAAAGTCGTTAAAGTGCTGACTTTATTATCCACTTCCTTTTCATAAAACACGGCAATTTTAGCTAAAATGTCATCTAACTGAGCAGTTTGTTCTCCCACTCTTACCATTTGCACCACAATTTTAGGAAATTCTTGATACCCGGTAAGGCTCTCGCTCACGCTCTTCCCACTCTGGATTTTTTTTACTGCCAATAACACAATTTCTTTATAAATCACATTATTAATCACATCAGCCACAATTTGCATGGCTTTAATAATGGGCGTCCCCCCCAAAACCAAAGTAGACAAATTCCTGGCAAACCTAGCCAAGTAGATCTTTTGGAAAATATCTCCTAATAAAGGCAGTTGGATTTTTAATTTATCCCATTGATACCGCCCGCTTGGCGTGGTGATTAAATACCTCACCGAGAGGACTAACAAGCCAATTAACATAATCACCACCCACCAAAACTTATCAAAAAACTTAGTAAAGGCAATTAACCATACGGAAACCGTGGGCAATTCTCCACCTTGTTCTTCTAACACGGCAGTTAAATTAGGCAACACAAATTTAAACATTAACATACCCACAATCCCCAAAGCCGACAACACAAAAATCGGATAAGTCATCGCCCCTTTAACTTTACCTTTTAATTCATACTCTTTTTCCAACTGATCGGCTAAATAACTAAAAGCCTTATCTAAAGAACCCGAAGCCTCACCGGACTTCACTAAACTTATATACACATCACCGAATACATCGGGGTGTTTGGATAACGCCAAAGACAAACTTTCTCCATTTTCAATGGAAGCGATTAAATCTTTGATAATCAACAACAAGTACGCGTGCGTAATTTGATCTTGTAAAATTCTTAAACCTTGCAGTATGGGCACTCGCGCGGAAATTAAAGTTGATAACTGCCGGGAAAACAACACCAAATCTTTACTGTTTACTCGTTTCCCAAACGGATTGAGTTTTTCCAAAAGGTCATCATTTTGTTCTTCCAAAGCAATAATTGTCCATTGATACTCGCTTAATAATTGCTCAGCCCGCTGTTGACTGGAAGCCACCACGGTGCCGGACTTGATTTGCCCTTCGTTTGTTCTGGCTTTGTAAATAAATTTCATATAAATTCAAATCAACTAATTTAAACAAATTTACCAATGGCAACAAATATTTAAATTCTCTATTCGTAGTTATTTGTTGATTCGTTCTATTCGTAAATTCGATGTACTATAGACCTTTTGCAAAATAACATTTTGGCTTATTTCCCCAAACTTCGGCTACAAAATCCTCAAGTCTCCTCCGCTTATCTCTCTCGGATAAACGTCGTCAACTCTTCGGATTTTTCGCTCAAAGTTTGTAAAAATTATCACAAAAGCTTATTTTGCAAAAGGTCTTATGAGATTAATGATAAGAAGTACTCTTTATCCATCACATAATTTTGGGCGACTTCAAAATCCACTTGACCCTGCTTTACTAAAAACGCCAAGCTCTTATCTAAAGGCACCATCCCTTCCTCTAAAGTCGTATGAATAATGTTAGGAATTTCATAAATCTTGTTATCCCGAATCACATTCCGAATCGCATGGTTAGTAACCATAATTTCATAAGCGGGAATTCTCCCTCCCCCAATTTTCGGCAATAAACGTAAAGACACAATCCCGGTTAACACACTGGCCAACTGACTTCTAATTTGCGGTTGCTGGGAACTCGGGAACACATCTACAATTCTATCTATGCTTTGCGCAGCATCATTCGTATGCAAAGTGGCAAATACCAAATGTCCGGTTTCTGCCACTGTTAAAGCTGCGGACATTGATTCTAAATCGCGCATTTCCCCGACTAATACCACATTAATGTCTTCTCTTAAAGCTGCTTTTAAAGCTCCGTCAAAACTGGGCGTATCTACATACAGTTCTCGCTGGGAGACTATGGACTTATTGGGGGTAAATAAATATTCAATCGGATCTTCAATGGTTAAGATATGCTCGGCGCGAGTATTGTTAATTTCATTAATCATCGCTGCCAAAGCCGTAGATTTTCCATGACCCGTGGGGCCTACTACCAACACCAAGCCTTGCTTGTTTTGCGTAAAACGTTTAAAAGCAGTGGGTAAATTCAATTCTTCTAACGTTTTTATCCGATTCGGAATTAAACGCATGGCAATCCCCAAAACCCCTTTTTGCCTAAAGGCATTTACCCGAAAACGAATATTGTCCTTATACGCATAAGAAAAATCCGCGTGCATCTGCTTGGTAAACAATTCTTTTTGCGTGGGTTTTAACAAAACCTCTAACAAATCCGTAATATTATCATTACTTAAAACCTGATAGCTATCCAAACGCACCAGCGCACTATCTACCCGAATAATCGGCGGTTCGCCTACCTGCAAATGCAAATCCGAGGCATCTCTTTCCAGCACTACTGACAATAATTTATTGAGTTCTAATTCACTGGCTTTATACATATTTTTATTGGATCCAAACCGGCTCTAACGGCTTATTTGCTGAGCGCATAGAAACCAAATTGGACTTGAATTAATCGACTGATAAAAATTGCTTGGGGTTGATAATGCTTTTAATTAAGATCACTAAATCTTGCGGGCGAGTAAGCTTTCTGTCTATATGCCCCATAATCCCCGCTGACATTAACCGAGTTAAATCCGTCTCCGATAAACCCATACCCACAGTAATGATTTTGATACTTGGATAAGCGTCTCTCAGACTCATTAACCACTTTTGTTGTTCCACCAACCGATCATTAATAATGTCTAAAATTAATAAATCACACTTCACCAGTTCTGCCATTTCAGACAACAGCGCCTGATCCCGCTGACTACTCACCACAAATTGATGAGCTTCCAAATGCCTCTGATAAATTTGGGCCAGCATTTCATCGGGACTAATTAACAACACCCGACTGGGTTTTACCGCCAACTCAACCAAATCCTGAATATTAAACTTTTCTTTGGTTACATACATGGATTGTTTTAGAGATTAGAGATTAGAGATTAGAGAATAGAGAATAGAGCCCTCCTAAACTATTCTGTCGTTACCCGAATTAATTCATCCATAGTGGTTTCCCCTCTTAAAATTTTTACAATCCCGTCTTGCTTCATGGTAATCATCCCCATTTTATTGGCTGTCTCATAAACTTTATAAACCGGAGCTTTACTTAGTACCAAATCTTGAATGTCTGTCACAATGGGCAAGACTTCATAAATTCCCATTCGGCCCTGATAACCAATTTTACCACATTTTTCACAACCTTGACCTTTATAAATTTTAAAGTTGTTCAAATCCAAGCCGGTTAAATACTCCGGCGGAACACCCACCAACTGCGCTTGAATTTCTTGCAAAAACGCAGGAGTGAGTGCGGTCTCCACTTTGCAATACGGACAAATTTTTCTCACCAATCGCTGAGCCATCACCACATTCATAGAAGCCGAAAGTAAAAACGGTTCAATCCCCATATCTATCATTCTGGGCACAGCGCCAATGGAGTTGTTGGTGTGCAGAGTGCTAAATACCAAGTGGCCGGTTAAAGCGGCATGCACAGCCAGCTCGGCTGTTTCTTTATCGCGGATTTCTCCTACCATTACCACATTCGGGTCTTGACGTAAAATACTTCTCAATCCGGCGGCAAAAGTTAAACCAATATCCGGATTAATTTGGCTTTGGTTAATCCCGGGAATAAAATATTCCACCGGATCTTCCAGAGTCACAATATTCACACTCGTGGTATTTAAAATCGACAAAATGGAATATAAAGTTGTGGATTTGCCACTTCCGGTCGGACCGGTAATTAAGAAAATGCCGTGAGTTTTACGGATGTTATCTTGCACCCAATTAAACGCAATGGATCTTAAACCCAAATCTTCCAAAGTGGGAGCTTTTGTGGACTTGTCTAATAAACGCATAACAATCTTCTCCCCATAAATCAGGGGCAAAATGGAAACGCGCAAATCCACGGCCTTTTTCCCGGTTTCCATATGGAACCGACCGTCTTGAGGCAAACGTGATTCATCAATCTTTAAGTTAGATAAAATTTTAATTCGGCTTACAATGGCCGACTGAACCGACCTTGGGAGCATTAAAGAAGTATGTAAAATACCGTCAATGCGATATCTGACTCTTACATCTTTTTCCGAAGGCTCAATATGAATATCGGAAGCATTGCCTTCAATGGCATTGGTTAAAATGACGTCCACGATTTTTATAATCGGCGCATCTTCCACCACTTCCGGTTTTAACTCCTTCTCTTTCAGATTAAGGTTTTGCACCTTCTGCTCACCCAGTTCCTTTTTCTCAATATCTTCTAAAGCTTGCCCCACCACCTTTTTAATATTCTTCTTTCTGCCCATGGCAAAATCCACTGAGGCCAAAGAAGCCAAATAGAGTTGAATTTGAACATTTTGTTTTTGCCCCAAAAATTCCAAAGCTTCCAAAGCCGATAAATTAGCCGGATCGGTAATCGCCACCTTTAAAACCTTATCTTTTAATTCAAACGGGACCAGATTATAAAAACTCATTGATTCTTGAGGCACCACCGATAACACCAAAGGCGAGACTTGCGTTTTTCTTAAGTCCACATAAGGAATATTATAAAAAGCAGCCTTGGCTTTGGCTAAATTTTCCTCGTCTAAAATCTTTTTTGCTACGAGCAACTCGTTTAAATTACCGCCTTTGCTCACCTCTGAATTGATTACTTCCAAATCTTTGCCAGTTAAAAAACCGTTTTGAACCAAAAACTGTTCAAAACTTTTTCCAGTTTTAACCGCTTGATTAACAGGCGCTGTGCTCATATATTACTTTTCCGGCATGGGTTTAACCAAATCGTTCACCGAAATTCCAATTTGTGCTTCATTGATTTTAGGATATTGAAAAGTCTGATAAGACAAAGCATTTTTTAACAAAACTTTTTTGATTTCTTTGTTTAAATCGTAATTGATGGATAATTGTTGGATGGAAACCGGTGTCATTTGGCTCCCCTTACTGCTTTGGGTGTTTAAATTGCCGGCAGGCATACCACTTACCGAACCACCCGTTGCCGTACTGGGAGAAGCCGATGGATTGGCCACCGGAGCACTGTTTGACCCGCTAGGCATACTTACAGGCGTGCTCGGCGGAGAATCGGTTTTAAACATCCCGTTATAAACAACCAAACCGGCGCCTAAAAAACACCCTACAATAACTACAATTTGAATGATTTGTTTTTTCTCCATAAAATTTTACACGTTTTCCGGATAATTTTTAACTCCGACTTACGGGGCAAAATAATAAGCATCTAAAGTTAAACCAAAATCCAGCACCCCGTCGGACGAACTTTGGATATCCAAAGCCTTAATATCCATTAACCTTCCGCTCTTTTCCAATTTGCTTAAAAAGGCAATAAATTGAGCCATGGAACCGCTTAATTTCATATTGACTAAAGTTTTACGGACTGATCTTTGGAACGCAAACGGTTTATCTATTAAGGCACTATCTGCGGAAACAATCCCCTCCTTTTCATTATTTACGCTCAAATCCGATAACGTCACTCCGGAAGTACCCGCTAAATTCTCAATTAATAAATATAACCAAGTAGTTCTGGGATGCAAAGGCAAAGACTCGTCTAAAATTGCAATCTCTTTGGCATTGCTGTCAATTTGACCGATTAAATTTTTTAACTTGGCTTGTTGCTCAACAATAACTTGCAATTCATTGGTTAAAGTTTTAGTCTGCGCATTTAAAGCTTGTACGGTTTTATATTTTGGCAACAGGATAAACCAGACAAATAACACTAAGACAATCACTAAAATCCAAAATTCCAAAAGCGAGCCACGGCCTTTGAGCAATTGGGTAGTGTCAATTTTGGGTTCTGGGGGTTTGGGAAAACTAATTTCCATAAATCTTTATTTTAAACCTTGATTATCCGAGGGTTTATATTGGATTAAACTGGGGTTAAAGCTGAATAAAATATCCACTTTCAAAAATTCTCGCTTATCTTCTTGTTCCTTACTAACCGAACCTAATTTTACATCCCGAAAGTATTTATTAATGAGAGGAGAATTTAAAGTTTGTAAAAATTTATCCAAATCCGACATATTGGCGACTTCCAAAGACAAACTTACGGTATTCTTCGCATCGGTTTGTAAAGACAAATAATTTACGCCTTGCATGGTAACTTTTGCTATCTCGGGTAATAATTGCGACCAATATACATGAGCATTTATTAAATTTTCATGAGCTTTGAGCTGAGCTTGTCTGGTAATTACTTCATCGCTCCTCGGGGTTTTACTGAACTCCGTTTTTTGATTGGCGATTTGAGTGGTTTGAGTCGCAATGGTTTGGTTTAAAGTTTTCACCTTTAAATAACTCCAAACATAAAAACCCACTCCTAAAATCATTAATAAAATTAAAATTTTATTAATGATGGCTAAAGTTCCCCCGCTAAAGGCATAAGGACTTTGTTGTTTTAATAAATTGATTTGCGCCATTTTTATTTCTTTAAGATCTAAACCCTACCCCATACCTACTCTCTTCTTAACCCTAAACCAATCGCTATGGGTAAACTTAATTCATTGCGTTTAAGCACCTCGGCCATGTCGGCTTTATAACCCACCCCTTGCAAGGCATTACCCATTTCCACCTTCATGCCCAAATCGGAAAAAAATTCTACAATACCGGGTAAATTGGCACCCCCGCCGGCTAAAATCAGCTTTTCTAACCCGTCGCTGTGCGATTGTAAAATATTCAGTAACTGACTAACTTCATTTTTTATTAAAGCTAAAACCGGTTTAATACTGTCTGGTAAAAAAGTGGACTTCTGAATCCCAAAATCTTTTTTAAACTGTTCGGCCCTAGGCTGAGTAATGTTTAAAGTTTCTGCAATTTTTTTGGTGATGGTTTCACCCCCAATATTCAAATTTTTACTTAACCTGAGCAAACCCTTTTCCACAATGTTAATTCCCGTACATTTGGCACCTATATCTATTATAGCACAATTCACCGGCTGGTTCCCAATTAAAGAGCGAATTAAAGCCAAAGCTTCAATTTCTCCGACAATGGGTTTTAAACCGGCTAAAGAAAAAATCTCCAAATAGTATTTAGTTACCTGCTTAGGCACGGCTGTAAGCAAGACTTTTTGCTTACCTTGGTTTACACTGACAGTCTCAGACCCAATAACACTCCAAGATAAATCCACATCGTTAATGGCTAAAGGCACATACTTTTTAGCTTCAAATGCCACAGCTTTATCTAATTCCTTCTTCTCCATCACCGGCAATTCAATCACCGAAGTAAACACTGAACTGTTAGGCAAACTAATTATGCACTTGTTGGTTTCTACGTTAGCTTTTTGGCATAAATTTTTTAACAAGTTAGCAATAATTTGCACGCTCTCCCCCAAGTTAGCGCTAAAAACCCCACTCGGCGCATTTACTATCCCAAAAGAGGTTAAAACCGGCATTTGAGGATTGTCAAAACTTATCTCCGTAAGCTTAATATTGGATGTACCAATGTCAATCCCTAAAATATTTTGTTTTTTGGAAAAAAACATTGAGATTTTGTTTCTGCTTTGGCTAATTGCTTAATTTATAATAATATAAAAGTTAAGGGTTGTCAAAATTTATCTTTTTTGATACTATACATAAGATTTCATATAAATTGCGGATGTGTAGATCCCTCCTTCGCCGAGGCTACGGAGGGCGAGACATAAAATTAACAGCAGTTGATTTCATTGGTCTTGCCCTGTGAAGTTTTAACAAAGTAGGGGCGTGTAGCTCAGATGGTTAGAGCGCGTCACTGATAATGACGAGGTCTCAGGTTCGATTCCTGACACGCCCACCACTACTTCGCTCCTTCGGAGCTATGTAGTGCAAGCACAAAATAATCTTTCATCAAAAATGAGAAGACTGTATTCTCTGTGAAAAAGCGAAGTAGTGTCCTTCGAAGTCCCGCCAAAGGCGGGACGAAGTAGGACAATAAATTTTATGTATTATGTCTATATTTTAAAAAGCCTGATAGACGGAAGTTATTACAAAGGTTGTACAGAAAATCTAAAAGAACGAATCAAAAAACATAATACCAATAGTGTAAAATACAGTTCAACCAAAACCCCTTATGAACTAGAATGATATTGTGCTTTTAAGGATAAACAAAAAGCTTTTGCTTTTGAAAAATATATTAAAGCTGGTTCAGGTTTTGCATTTGCAAAAAAACATTTAATTTAACTTACCTATGCGTTTTTTGTTGGCTCCGCTGGCTTTTATAGCCGGTATTCTCATAATGAAATATTCGGTTGCCATTACCGACCAATTCTCAGGCAAGATTGATTTTGCGGAAAAATACTTAAGTGCCGGACTCGGAGCTGGCACTTATACTTGGTGGAAACTTTTCGGTTTAGCTGTGTGTTGCTTAAGTGTCGCTTGGCTTTTTGGGATGCTCCCCGGTTAAAAATACTAAACACTAAATCCTAAAGAATAAACTAAAATAAAATCTAAACTCAACACTTTTAGACTTTATTGTTTAGAATTTAAACTTTCACATTGGGGGCCGTTAGCATAGTGGTAGTGCAGTCGGTTTGCATCCGACAGGCGGGAGTCCGATTCTCCCACGGTCCACCAGGGTTAAATTCACTGGATTCTTTATTGCAGAATCATCTAACTTGCTTGATTTTAAACGCTATTACCTCGATTAAGGCGATTGATCTTTATGTCTAATATGTTCAAAGCGAACCGAGCTAAAACCGTAACCGAATACTTAGCCAACTTACCTGTCGAACAAAAAGCGGATATTTTATTTTTGCATAAATTTATCCAAAAAATTAGCAAAGCCCTAACACCCCACTTTGCCTACAACATGCTGGGTTATGGTTCTTTTCCTTACGTTAATTACAAAAAACAGCATATCCAATGGCCGGTTGTAGCTTTAGCCGGTCAAAAAAATTATATGTCCCTTTATATTTGCGCTGTAAAAGAGGGTCAATATCTGGCAGAGAAATATAAAACCCGCTTAGGCAAAGTAAGTGTGGGTAAAAGCTGTATTCGTTTTAAACACCTTACCGATTTAAACCTTAAAACTCTCAAACAAGTTTTACTCCAAGCGAGTAAAAACCCGGGATTGGTTAAATAGCTCAAAGCAACTATCTATCATAATATCTAAAAATGTTAAATACTCTAACTAAATTCAATTCACAAATCCTACAAACGATTGAACAGGAAAAGCGCGTGCGAAAAACCCACGAGCTTTTTTTGTTATTTAGTATGGGTAGCCAGTTTGACCATTTAATTAAACAAAAATTGGACGCTTTGGGAGTTTTTTGCCTTGTGGCCGATCCGGCCAAAATAAAAGCTTCTGATGTGAAAAAGTTAAATCCAATCGGGATTATTCTATCCGGTGGCCCTGCTTCAGCTTACGAATATCCCCCTTTTGATCCGAAAATTTTTGATTTGGATATCCCCACTTTGGGCATCTGTTTAGGCTTTCAAATGTGGGCTTACCATATAGGCGTCAAGGTGACTTTGTCTGATAAAAGAGAATTTGGCACACATAAGTTTAAACTCATATCCCCATCCGCGCTTTTTCATAACGTGCCCAAACTCAGCAATGTCTTAGAAAGCCATGGGGATAAAATTAGCCCCAACAAAAAACTAACCATTCTGGGCACAACCGACAATGCTCCGGTCTCTGCCGGCAACTACAAACACCTCTGGGGCGTGCAGTTCCACCCGGAAGTTACGGAAACCAAATTTGGAGAAAATATTTTAGAAAACTTTGTCTTTAAAATTTGCCAAGCCAAAGATAAATTTCCCGCCAAATCCGTGGCCAAAACCAAAACTGAAGCATTAAAACAAGACATTACCGGTAAACGCGTACTGTTGGCTTTATCCGGTGGCACCGATTCCTCGGTAGTAGCTTACCTCCTAAAGTCTGCTATCTCCTCTCTACCAACTACCCCCTCTCAACTATCACCTAACCTCTTAGGAGTTTACATTAAAGGCATAGACCGACCCGAAGACGAAGCTAATGTAATAAAATATTTTGGTAAACAAAAATGGCTCAAATTAAAAATTGTGGACGCCACCAAAGATTTCCTTAAAGCTCTTAAGGGAAAAACCTCCATGCCGGACAAACGATTGGCCATGCGCGAAGTTTATAAACAAGTTTTAGAAACTGAAGGCAAAAAATTTAAAGCCGATTATTTAGCTCAAGGCACTCTGTATACCGATGTGTCCGAAAGCGGAGGTGGCTACCAGAGCGGGGCGAAAAAAGCCCAAATTAAACTTCACCATAATGTGAACTTAAACTTCTCCATCCCCGAACTACACCCCTTAATTGACTGCGTTAAAGACACGGCACGAAATATTGGCAAAGAAGCGGGTGTGCCAAAAGAACTGTTAATCAGACATCCTTTTCCGGGCCCCGGGTTAATTGTTCGCATTGAAGGCGAAGTGACCCAAGAAAAACTTGCCATAGCCAGAAAAGTTGATGCTCTCTATATTGCCGAACTGAGACACTGGAAACTCTACGATTCCATCTGGCAAGCCGGAGCAGTGGTAACTAATTCCCAAACCACTTGCACCAAAGGCGATGACGCCACCACTGGCCACATTATTGCGTTGTGGGCCATGTGGAGCATTAACGGTTTTACTGCTCGAACAGCCGAACTCCCTTATGACTTTCTTAAACAGGTTAGCCAAAGAATTACCAATGAAATTCGGGAAGTGGGCGGGGTGGTTTACCGAATTTCCGACAAACCGCCGGTTACAATCGAGTGGGGATAATTTAATCTCTATTTAGATAAACCTTGGTCCATATCTTTTAATTTATTACTCATCTCTATTAAGACTTGATCTAACTTAGTATCTAAAGATAAACCATACACTTCTATTAAATCCAATACGGCACTCAAACAACATTTAATTCTACGAACCTGTTCCAAATTGGGATTTGGGACTTTTACAATGGCTTGAGCCTGGCCTGCAAAATACCCCTTTAAAAAATCTAAATCCATAAACTCTCTAAAATCTCCTCGTTTAACTTTTTCAGAAATATACGCAAAAGCAATCGCATAATGTTTTTTTCTTTCTTCCATTTTGGCTCTTTCTTCAAGCATTAAACCATACGGTGCAGACTCTTCCTCAAACGCCTCCCATTCCTTAGCTTTGTTTATTTCGCTTTCCACCTTTGAAGCTGGAAAAGCTGAAGCAAACTCCCTGCCTATCTCTTCAATTTGATGGTGAAAAAACGGATCATCTTTTTTTGAATCTGGATTTGATTCTGGCATAAATTTAAATTTTTCTCGCATCTATCGCCCAGTGCAGTAATGCTTGTCTTTGCCTGGGACGACAGGTTAAATCTTTCGGTTTACAATTTTTTTTAATTTGTGCCATATGCCGACGTATGGCTTTCCACCGTTTAATTTGCCTAACATCATCCTCACTTCTCCTCCCCATAAAATACCGGCAATACCACTGAAACCAGCCTCGGGGATCTTGGGGATGAATCCAATCTTTTTTTTGCCAAACTTTTAAATCCTGCGAAGCGTCCACTTTAAAAAAATTTAAGGCTTTATTGTGCCCGACAAAACCTGAGGGTAATAACTTAGCTCGCTTAAACCAACTGCGGGGAAATTCTTTTTGACAATCTCTTAAATACCGCCCCCCAAACACTCCCAAAGCCAACATGGCCTGAGGCGTTAACTCCGGCTTAAATTCCGCATGGAAATTTTTCCCCATAGGTTCTGTTAACCAATAGGTATAACCGGTTTGCATTCTATCTTTTACTATAATTTTTTTTCTCATCTTTTTCCACTATTGCCTAATCTTTCCCAAAATAAGCTTGGGTCATTTGAATCTAAAATTTGTCTATCCAAATTATCTACAATTTTTTCCATTTTTCCTGCCAAAGTTAGTTCATACACCCTTTTTTCCTCTGCGGTCATTTCAGCAATAAACTTTTCTTGTTGGTCTGCCAACCACTCTACAGCTCCGGCCGGTAAATTTTTCATTTGAGCAAAAGTGTGTAAAACTTCCATCTTCACCGAAATATGAATCTGCTGGTTGATTACTCGTAAAACTTCGGCTTAAAACTGCGCTAAAGTATTGTCGTCGTTGTCCTTACATCTTTAAACTTTGGTTAATAACCAATAACCCACAACCACTTGTTGAATTAACAGTAAACTTACACCTAAAAACAAATAAACTTTTCGGGTTTTATGATGAAAAAATAACATGCCCAATAACACTCCCAAAGCTCCACCACCCACTGCCCACAACACCAACCACACTTCCGGCAATCTGGGTTCTTTTAACCGACTGCGCTTTTTATCTATTCCAATCACTATAAAAGCACTAATATTTACTATCCCAATTAGCATGATTAACAAATTCCACATATTACCATTATACAATATTTTTGGCTTATATTCAGTAAAGAATTTATATTTTGTCTTATTTAAAAGGAAAAATTATACTTTTTATTGACTAATAGCCTAAATTGTTGTATAATATATTGTTAATCTTTAAAACTATTACGCCTATGTTATTATCCGGATTGAGTAAAAATTTAAAAACCCCAATTGTCCAGAAAACCTTTCTGATAATTTTTGGTTTAACTACCGGTTTAGTTTACCTCCAACCGGCTAAACCCGCCCAAGCTACCGGCCTAGGTGAATTTTGTGCGAACAATAACTCAAGCGTTGCCACCATTGATAAATTTAACACCCAAACCTACAAAATTACAGATTTTCAAAACTTTACAGCGCCCAAAAACTTTGGCACTGTGTTAAGCGCCACCGCGTTAGGCGGTGAATTGGAAGTTAGTCACACCGCAGATAGTCCGAGCGCCAATACCGATATTGCCCCATTCAATAACCAAAATTTCTTTACCGTTTCCAACGGAGCCGATACCAAAAGTAAAGTTCTGTTAATTTGGGATGGTATAGATGCCAGTCCCAACATTAACTACTTGGGCTTAGGAGGGGTTAACCTTTCCCAAAATCAAAGACGTAATCTTATAACTTTCAATTATTTTGCCGATTTCGTGGATAGCAAACCCGTCATACTCACTTTTACCCTTTACACCAATGCCGGCAAAGCTTCCAAATTTACCACTTCGCTCTACGGAGAATTTTCTAAAGTCTTGAATAAAACTGTGACGCTCAGCGACTTTACACCCAGTGCGGGCTTAGGCGCAGACTTTACCAATATTGGAGCAATCACTCTGGAGATCGACGCAACCTCTCGAGCCGGTCACGATTTCGGGATAGGCAATATTTCTTTACCTTGCTTACCTGACTTACCTGCCTTAGTTTGCTCGCCCCAAACCCAAACCGCCAATTTAAACCAAACTATAAATTTTTCCGCTCAAGGGGGCACTGGCAATTACACTTGGTCCGTACCCAACGGCACACCCAGCGTTGGCAATGGACAAAATTTTTCCACCAACTTTACCACGTCAGGCAATAAAACCGTGACGGTAAGCAGTGGCGAACAAACCGCAGTGTGCAGTGTACAAGTAAACCCACCACCACCGACTGCTTGCATTGCCAACACTAATCCGATTTTCACCGCCACCCCGCCCTTAAAAACCGGCAATAGCTATTCGGGAATTTTGTCTTGGGCCAGCACTGGTAACAATCCGGTAAAAATTACTTACACCTATAGCGATAATTATAATCCAACCCTTTTGACCACGGGTAACAGTGTCGGTACTTTTACCGTACCCAACCTCCTGCCGGGTAAAGCTTACATCTTTTCCCTCTATGATTCCGCGTGTAATGTGCTACTCGCCTCAGTTTCCATATTTCCCCCGAACGAAAACTTTCCCCCAATTATTCCCGTACCGCCCTTACCGCCGGTAGCTTGTTTAACCAACACTCCCAACATTGTGGCAAATCAAACCGTAAACTTTTTTGCCACCGGAGGTAATGGTAATTACACTTGGCAGTCTGCCAACAGCAGTCCCGGTTTTGGACAAGGGGGCACTTTTAGCGCTTGGTTTGCTTACCCGGGTCAATACACCGTAAGTGTAAACAGTAATGGACAAAATGCTCAATGTTTTGTAAATGTTCAAGCCGGAATAGTCCCGCCTTCACCTGTGGTTATTTACCAAACCCCGCCTGCCCCCCAGCCCCAAATAGCCGGAGTTTTCACTGCCCCTAAAACTGGAGCCGAAACCAATGCTTTTGTTTTTGCCGGCTTACTCACTTTTGTATTTGCCCTTTACAAAAAAAAGTCCTTGCTGAAAAAATTTATTTTCGAATAAACTCCACCAAAAAAACCGACTTCTGGTAAATCCGGAAGTCGGTTTTTTTATAAATTAATAATTCGGTGCTTGGCTCGTTATTTGCACATCGTGCACATGGCTTTCTCTAAGCCCAGCCGATGAAATCCTAATCAAATTGACGGTTTTCTGCAAAGCCGGCAGGTCTTTTGCTCCGGCATAACCCATACCACTTTTTAACCCGCCCATTAACTGATACACCACAGCTTCCACCGAACCCTTATAAGCTACTCTGGCTTCCACCCCTTCCGGCACTAACTTAGCGCTTACCACCCCTTCTTGACCATATCTGTCTTTACTCCCTAAAGCCATGGCACCTAAACTGCCCATACCTCTATAAGCTTTATATTTCTGATTGTTATCTACAATAATTTCCCCCGGTGCTTCGTCGGTACCTGCAAATAACGATCCCAGCATCACCGCACCGGCACCCACTGCCAAAGCCTTAACAATATCTCCGGAATATTTAATGCCTCCATCGGCAATGACCGGAATCTTTTTAGCTTTACAAGCCCGCACCGCTTCTTGAATGGCATAAATTTGAGGCACGCCACAGCCACTCACAATTCGAGTTGTGCAAATACTCCCCGGACCAATCCCCACCTTTACCGCATCTGCTCCGGCTAAAACCAAAGCCTTCGCGCCGGCATAAGTGGCCACATTGCCCGCCACCACCTGAACTTTTAAACGCGCTTTGATTTTTTTAACCGCGTCAATGACACGTTGGCTATGGCCGTGTGCCGTATCTACCACCACTACATCGGTCCCGGCTTTTACTAAACTTTCCGCTCTTTCTAAAAAATCTCCGCTCGCGCCCACAGCCGAACCCACCAACACCTTAGCCGTTTTAGCTTTCCTGACTTCTTCTGCCTGCTTTAGAATGGATAAATTTTTATGGATAATCCCCATACCTCCCAATTTGCCCAAAGCAATTGCCATAGGGCTTTCCGTGACCGTATCCATGGCGCTGGATAAAATGGGAATGTTAAGCTTAAGGGTTTTGGTTAACTGCGTTTCCACTTTAGCTTCATTGGGCGCCACCTTACTATAGTTAGGCATAATTAAAACATCGTCAAAAGTGAGCCCCATTAGAAAACCCGATTCAGATTGATTTTTATTCTGGCGTATTCTTTGTGTCATAGTTGGAGAATTGATACTTTTTAATTTTCTAATGGGATGAGCCCTTTTAAAATTTCTTGCTTTAAAAAATTATGTTTAAGTTATACTATTTTAAAACAAAAACCCGCTTCCTGCAAATAAAACGGGCTTAAACTTTTTGTGCTTTTCTTCATTCTTCATTCTTCATACTTCATAACTCATGCCTCATAACTCATATCTCATACCTCATGCCAATCATCCTCCCCACAATAAGATGGCTAAAATTACCACAAACGAACCATTGGCAACTAAACTAATGTGCTGAATATGTCTTTTAATCCCAATGGCTAAAATCAAACAACTTAACACCACAGTAACAAATAACAAATAAAACTTGTGTTCAAAATCCCCAACATTCACCTGTTTGCCAAAAGCGGAAACGGTTTTTCCCGCTACGCTCGCCGAATTAACTATTTGAAAATTAGTTGCTAAATCTTTGGCAAAAATGGCGACCGCCTTTTCAACTTTCGCACCGGCTAAATCATAAACTCTTAAAACCATTTGCTCATTAATGCTACTAACGCTGGCAATGGGCACTACGGCTTGCCACACATTTTTTTCTTTCGGGTACAGCCTCACCGCTCGTTTACCATACACTGCCAAAGCCTTCACCGCCCCGGGACTTAACTCAGCCCGAATAATCACCTCGTTACCCAAAATATTCACATCCAAATTTTCTATCCTCACCGAAGCCGAGCGGTTCGTCACCGGAGCCGGCACTGTCTCGGTAACCGGTGTGGCTTCTTGGCTTAAAATAATCGTTTGTTCCGTAGGCACCCCAAACATTTGCACCACAAAAATTGATTCGCGATTGCCATAATTGCCTTGTGCAATCCCAATACCAATTTGTTCGTAATTTTTATTGATTAAATTTGCTTTATGAGTCGGCGAATTCATCCAAGCGGTATTGACCGCTTCAGATTCCAAAAAATTCACTGCCAAATTTTCTCCGGCCATAATATACTCATACCCCGCTTGCTTCATAAAATCCCAAGGCAGTTTGCCGTCCGGTGAAGTGTGCGAAAAATAGCCCTTCTCTGCCATATCATTGGCCTTAGCCTGAGCTGCTTGGGTTAACAGCAAATTAGCCTTAAGCTCGGAAAAACCCAAACTCTTTCGGGTTGTATTGGTTAAGTTAATAATATTTTCTTGAGTAATGGCGGAAGACCACGCCGGAATGGCCGGACTAAACGCCAAGACCGCCAAAGAGAAAATTTTAACGCTAATTAACAATCCGGTAAGTAACCCCGTCATTCGCTGGCTAAAAATATGGGGGTGATAATTATTGGTATGATGCGGAATAAAATGGAAATGCAAATGCCAAACAAAGTCGTTTAAAAAAGCTTTAAACGACTGACGAATGTTTAACTGTTGCCTAGGAATAGCAAAAACCGATTCCATATTTTTGTTTTTGCCCAGTTAAATAAATGTAATTTTGCTTTATGCAAAATTATTTAACCGGGTGAATTTTTGTTTCAATACTTACCAATTAAACTAATTTTGGCTTAATTGATATTTTAAACTTAATATAATTATAGCACACTCAAGGAAAAAAATCAAGTTAAAAATTTAATCGCACACGCCAATACAAATATCTCCGTCCGACACAATGGCATCTTTAATTTTTAATTTGCCATTAACTTCCAATTTTTCTGTCGGCGTAGTAGTACCGACTCCGACATTCCCACTATTTAAAATAGTCATGGCCGGTGCATTATTTGTCTTCAAAGTTAAAGAGGAGTTATTTACCTGATTAATATAAGCTGTATTAAGTCCGCTATCGATACCTAATCTAAAACCATCTGCGTCAGCTAAATCACCAAAAATCAAATCGCTCCCATTTTTAATTTTAGCATTGCCATAAACATAAAGTTTTTGAGTTGGAGTGGTGGTGCCAATACCCACGTTCCCGCCACTGGGCTGTAAGTTTAACGCATAAGCTACCGCACTGTCGTTTCTCATACTTTGTAGCCACGTGGCACCGGTTCCGCCATTGTTACCAATGAACAAACCATAAGAACCGTTACCGCCTAAAATAGAAACGCCCGCCGTAGGTGCAGTACCCAAGGTTGGCTCGCTTGCATCCGGTCCGGCAATGTGTAAAGTTTGCGTAACACTGGTGACACCAATTCCCACTTTACCTCCTCTGCCTTGAAGCAAAAGATTATAAGCCGTGGCTGTGCCATCTACCCGGTCTGATTGGAAAAAAGTGTCTCCGCTACTTAACACCCCGACTCTTAAACCATAAGCCGCGCTATCGCCCAACACCGAAAATTGTCCGTTAGCGGTTGCCAAACCCAAAGCCGGAATGCCGGCTAACGAAGGTGCGGTAACGGAAAGCGTTTGCAAGGGAGAGGTATGATTCGTCCCCACCCCCACTCTTCCTCCCGCTGTGGTGGTTATATAAACTCTATCGGTTGTTAAATCATACACATTATAAAAACTAGTCGCTCCGGCACTGCCGGGAATTCCGGTAAACCAGCGAGCAGTTCCGCTGTCGTCTCTAAAGCGAATATTGCCACCATAACCGGGATTAGCGGTTTTAGTACCAATGCCCATAGCGTTACTATTGACATCTAGAGTGTAAGCCGGATTGGAAGTTTCAATCCCCACATTGCCCCCTTGAAAATAAATATGTGCGCCCGAAGTTTGCCAAGGCTCCACTGCCCAAGCCACACTGGGTATTATTAAAAAGCTGAGTAAAGATAAAATGATTACTTTCATATATATTAATCCCAAAATTACTGCTCTTAATTTAAAGCTTAACAAAGCAAGTAGTGAGTGTCAAACTTTTTTATTTAAACACTTTTTGACATAGCGGGTTAAGCGTGTTATAAAAATAGCACTTATTTATGCTTAAAATATTCCATCAAATAACTTTAAAAACTGCCTGTTTGGCTTTAATCATTGGGCTGATTTATTCACTTATATTTGTCTCACATATTTCCTTTGCCCAAAACGTAACCAGTCCTTGCCAGTGGCCGGAAACCGGTGACTGGACACTCACTACCCATTGCACTTTGGCAAACACAGCAGTTTTACCGGCTTCTTTAATTGTTAATGCCAACGCCAGACTCACCTTAGAGCCTCAAGCCAAACTGCTCTTGAATTTAAAGCAACATAAAATTGTTGTAAAAAAAGGCGGGGGAATTAAACTTAAAAAAGGTGCGGTGGTAAGACAAGTCACCGCCTCAGAACTCCCAACTTCCACTCAGCCAAGTCTAATTCCTCAAACAGTAAAAATCTACAGTTTACCTGGCGATGGAAGCATTCGCTACTGGAATAATACAAATTTTGAAATTGCCAGAAATGCTCTTAGCGGTAGAAACGGCTCAGCTTCGGGCGTTAACCAAGACCCCAGCTCAGAAGGCACCACTAACTGGAACGATGGCACCAACTGGGTAATTACCAGAACTTTCTTACCTTTTAACACTTCTCTTCTGCCAGATGACGCTGTAATTCTCTCTGCCAAATTGTACATTACGGGACGAAAATATGTGAATGGAGGGGAACTCGCTCTAGTGCTTACCAATCAAGCGAATCCCGAAACGTTATCCAACGCCGATTACGGCACCATAATTTTTACCCAACAAGCGGAGAATAAAAATTCAGCGGATTTTGGCAGTTCAGCTACAACGCAAGCATGGGAATTAAATCCCATAGGCTTAAGCAACCTGACTAAAACCGGAATTACTAAATTTGCCATCATTACTCGCAATGACTTTTTAAACCAAGCCCCCACTAATGGTGCGGGTAATAATTATGGGCTCGCGGATATTGCCACCTCACGTTCACAACCGGAAATAAAACCTTATTTGGAAATTACCTACACGCAAAATTCTACGGTTGTTAATCCGGGCATTACCCCGAATCCTAATTTAGCCACCAGCACTCCGGTTACCTTACCTAACCCTCCCCTCCCAACTTCCACTCCTCCCATTTTGCCTTTTGAAAATCCGACAGGCTCGGCGACTTTTAACCAACCTTACCAAAATTTATCTTTTCCCATTCCGGTAAACGGCCAATTTTTTTACGCGTTGGGCGACAGCTTTAAAAGCTCGCTCTTTTACAGACAACATTTAAATATTTTAAGTTTTAATTTTCAAGAAGCGGGCAGAAAAATTGTGGAGCAAAAATTAGCCGAGATCAATTTAAATGAAAATTCATCTTACCCCTTAAGAGTGCCAAATGCCAACGGTTCTGCTTACATTGATTCCCCACAATTTATTGCTTTTTCCCAAGCCGGTTTTTATACTCAAAATATTAACAATTCCAACAACACTTTTATTCCTGCGGTGGGAGGCGAACAAAGAAGACAGTTAGGCAGGGAGTTTTTTAAAACTCAAACGAACATTAACCCCGAAGCCATTACTACCATTTATAATTTGGGCGATGTAAACACTGTACCGGTATTTTCTCCTGCCAGCTTTCCTACCGACTTAACCACCTTCCAGCCTTTGCCGGTTGGGTTAAGCGATTCTACGGAAATTATCACCCGCACCATTTCTGAGGTTAACCCCCATGGCACAGACATTGTTTCCAACCTGTATGGCACCTATTTTAGAAGCCCTTCATTAACCGAAACTTTAACTGCCGGCGGGGCAAGTCTAACCCAAATTGCCAGCTTAGTGGCAGCTTCGCCCACTGCCAGCCAAGCCACCCAAGCTATTTTTAACGCTGCCACCGGCCAAGGAGCCAGTGCGCTTTATTCGGCAAATTATGTATTGTCTGCCACAGAGCTTAAGCAACTTTTGGGCATAGCCCCAAGCAATACCTTAAGCTCATCCACCCCGACTACTTTAACTAAACCCGAAGCCGGCTCGCTCTTACAAGCCGGATCTCAATTCTTTTGCTACATTAGCACTT
This sequence comes from uncultured Candidatus Saccharibacteria bacterium, assembly GCA_964436545.1. Classification (GTDB taxonomy): domain Bacteria; phylum Patescibacteriota; class Doudnabacteria; order UBA920; family UBA920; genus JBBTRN01. Next base: position 3,033 of record CAYTCJ010000008.1, on the reverse strand, counting down.
GTCATTTTGCTTCGGCCAATGCCAATTTGAATATAGGTTTGCCTGTTGTGCCGGAAAGCTTCACTACTTGGCTTATTCCGTTTACAAATTTAGGTAAAGATATATTTTCAAACTTTAATACTGCCAATAACACAAATAGATTCTCGGAAGCTACTCGGTTAAATCTGTTAAAATTGATTTCCGCCCAACCGACACAAAATAGTTTTGTGCCCAAAATCAATTACCCCTTAACCTTACCTCCGGAAAAATGGCGAAGTCAATTTAGCCAAGAAATAATTGATAGTTATTCAGACCCTAAGGTTGGCGAAGGAGAATATTGTTTAATCGCCAGCGGAGCCATGGCAGGCTACGAACCTTACAATACAGCCATGGCAACCCAATCTATAAATATGTCCGAAATTGTAAACGGCACCCTCACTGCCAGCGATACTGCCTTAAAGGCTTTACAAACTATTAATACTTCTCTAGCTCTAGGCCAACCTATAATTGTCGGAGTCAATCGATCTGGCAATCCCGCCAATAATGGACTAGGCAATAATGCTACGGAGCATTGGATAGTCCTTGTAGGCGGAACGATCATTAATGGGGCAACCCAAAAATATAGATATTACGACGCTGGCACAAAACATCAAAATTTAGGCACTTCGGAAGAAGCTCAATTAACTTTTAACCCCTTTACTCATCTCCTATCTGGTCCCCGAATTTATGGCACTAATGCTACTTATACCGTTACCCAAATTAAAATAAAACCCTAAATTATAATAGACTTACAATTTAATACAGAGTTATCTAAACATAGATAACTCTGTATTTTTTATTTTAATTAAATTATAAAATCCAAGTAATTGTCGTTGTTGACTAAACTAACCTCAACACCATAATTCTCTCTAAAAACTTTTGGCGTTTTAACCTTACTTTTTTGCCATTTAAATTCAAAGGCATTTATTTTGCCCATATCGTCGATTTCAATAAAGTCCACTTCGGCGTCAGCATAATTTCTCCAAAAAAAATTGTTGGTTATTTTGCCCGCATATTGGATTTTCTTCATTCTTTCAATAATAAGAAAATTTTCCCATAAATGCCCGGTATCCACCCTGCCTGAAATTGAACTGAACTGATGAGTAAGTGCATTTCTTATCCCTAAATCGTAAAAATAATACTTCCTTCTTTTATTCTCTTACTTCCATAAGGATAGTAGTCTAGTAATTGAACCACCTTACCTGCAGAGTCTGTAATGACATTTGCACTACTTAAGTGGTCAGAGTGAATGTAGTTAATGTTAGGTTCTGTGTCTTTAGGGAGGAGTTGTCTGAGGGTAGATTGAATTTTATTTTAACGAATTAATGGGTCATGTCCCCGTTTTTCCGTTTTTCATGTCGCTGATAGATTTAAAATTATATCGCTAAATCCGCTTAAGAGAATTAGATTACCTGTTGGGCCAATGGGACCGAGGAAAAAGCGAAATATATCAGTTGTTTAATAGAAAAATAAAACAAAAACTACTTTTGGTTGTTGTTTTATTTTTCTTATCCATGAGGGTAAATTGAAGGATTAATTAAGTATGGTATACCCAATATTATGGCGGCAAACAAAAAACCTAAAAATATACAAACAAAAGAAAATCTAATCCAGCCTATAATTGTAGTCGGGCTCTTTAAATGTAATTCCTTTTTCCTCTCCTGATACTTTTTTGAGTCATCGTCAATCTTAATGATTATATTAGGGTTAATTTTTTTTATAGTTTCATTAAGCAAATTCAAAGTAAAAGTATTAAAAAATTCAACATCCCTTTCTGCTTGTTGATCCTTACCATCATCTTGGTATTTTACCACCAAATAATGATAACCAATTCTTTTTTCATACTCTAACGTCGATATATTTTTTATGGGTATAATTTTTCTACTAAATGCATTTTTAATAACTACCATACCACTTTCGTCAATAGCAATATATTCTAAGAAGTACCCCCAAGGATTTATAAAAGGTATGATTAATGGTAAAAATGCCCACCAATACTTCCATTCAAGTCTTTGATGTTGAATTAAAAAAATAAAGATGTAAAAAAATAATATAAATCCTAAAGAGCATAGTGCAATAGAAAATGCTCTGAATTCAGATTGTCTAAATTTTGTAGTCATATTTTTATTTTTTTTCAGAATTTTTAACTCCTAAATTAATTGTTTGGCCCGCTGTATCAATGTTCCATACCAAGACTTGTTCGGTAATAAATCTATAAATTTGAGGGGCTGCATTTTGGCTCGGAACTCCCATAATTCTAGTAGTCAATCCCGAACTTAAACCCGAAATAACTACCGAAGTTTTATCAACATTGTTCAAACCTTTAAATCCAATTTGTGTTGATAGGTTTGATAAGGCAGCATATCCCATTTGTTTTCCATAACCTTTAAAAAAGCTACTTGTCCCTATTGCTCCGGTTATTCCAGCTACGGCATATTCTGATGCAGAAATATCTCTGTTGTCCAATTTTCCTTCAATATACTTACTACCGATATTTATCGTAGCCCCGGTTATAGCTTTTCCTGGAGTTATGCCTGAAATAATTTCTGAAGCCACTGGAGCCGCAGCTTCAGCTAACGCTGCTCCTCCAACTGCAGCAACTCCACCCGCAACGCCAACTACTGCTCCCGTTGCATACGGATGATCCATAGCCGTTTGCCAAGTACCACTATTATCATACAGATAATTCGCAGCATCGCCAACTTCAACTGCGAAGCTATTCCATGATTGCCTTCCCATAATAAAATCCTTAAACCATTTACCGTTAGGGTCATAGTATCTCAAAGGATTATTCCTTGCATAAGAGTAACTATTCCAACTTTGAGGGTCTGTGAGCTGAGTTTGTAAATGGGAGAGATTAATAAAAGCCGGATCCTGGGAAATAAACCTCCCTGTAGTTCCGTTATAGTATCTGGCATTTAGATAATTTAAGCCGGTATCACTATCGTAAACCTCGCCAATATATCTACGTTGTTCATTAAACGAACCTTCTTCTATTCTCTTACTTCCATAAGG
>CAYTCJ010000007.1:0-49713 GCA_964436545.1 uncultured Candidatus Saccharibacteria bacterium | reverse complement strand
CATGGTGGGTGTGGAATTTGCCAAAACTCTTGCTTTTGCCACAAACATTCCACTAATTCCGGTTAACCATATGGCCGGACACCTTTATTCGCCCTTTGGGCTACCCACTAAACGCTACCCACTAAACGCTAACTTATTTCCTATGATTAGTCTAATAGTAAGCGGTGGACACACCATGCTTGTGCTAATGAAAAATATAAAAAACTATAAAGTTTTAGGCCAAACTTTAGATGACGCAGCAGGCGAAGCTTTTGATAAGGTCGCCAAAATGCTAAAACTCCCTTACCCGGGCGGACCTGTGGTTTCCCGCCTAGCCGAGCAAGGCAATCCGAACGCCATAAAATTTCCTCGCCCCATGTTAGATAAAAAAAATTATAATTTTTCCTTCTCCGGCCTTAAAACCGCGGTACTATATTATTTGCAATCGCTACCCACTAAACGCTACCCACTAAACGCTAACTCCCCCCTCCCCCCCTCTTTGAACAAAGAGGGGGCAGGGGGAGTTGCTAATGTATGTGCTTCCTTCCAGCAAGCGGTAATTGATGTGCTGGTAACCAAAACTTTGCGAGCTGTAAAGGAATTTAAGGCTAAATCCGTTTCCATATCTGGCGGAGTCGCTGCTAACAAACAGCTTCGCGAACAGTTAATGGTTAATTGTAAATTGTTAAATGTTAAATTTTTCGTGCCACCGAAAAATTTATGCACTGACAACGCGGAAATGATTGGCATGACCGCAGGGTTTATGTTAAATAACGGTTTTAAGCCTAAAACCTATAAACACCTCATAGCTAACCCAAATTTGACTTTATAATATTTTGGGCGTATATTATGTTTATGATAAAAAGTAATAAACTTTTTCAAACTAATTTCTCTTCTTGCTCCTCTACTGCTTTGGCAGAGCGGGGCTTTTGAAGTTTTCTAAACTCCATTACACCACCGGCTTCTGCCTAAAGCAGAAGCCGGTTTTTATTTGGCACAAGCATCTAAAGTTTTAGATGTTTCTGCCAGCTAAACAGCTGGAGAAGGAGGGCTATATGAAGCCCGCTATCATATTTTTTATTTTCGCAGGGCAGATCATTCCTGCCCAAGATATGGCGGAGGCGATGCAGGTCGCCAACGCTTGGCAGAATTCGACGTCTGGCGACGTCGAGAGCTGTCTCTTTGAGGAGGAGGGCTAACGCCCTTCTCCTCCCCCATTTTTCATTTTCTCCCTAAAACTCATAAAAATTTTATGGCTTTTGGGGAGGATTAATGAACCAAAAAATCACACAAGTTTGGTTTTTCCTTCAGTGCGGACGCCCGTTTAACCACAACGGGACAGATGTCCCCGCTGAAGGGTGGCAAGAAAAAACTTTCCGCCCCCTTGAGGGCGGAAACTTGGAAGTCGTTTTGGTCAACTGTTCACGGCGAATTCGCTTCGTCGTGGACGGTGATTACCACATCACCGACTTTCAAGAAACCAATGGCGGTGGCGAGTAACCCCTCGCCCCTGCCTCACCTTACTCCCTGTCTTTACATGATTTCGCTTTCCCCTACCTACCGCCTACACATTATTCTTTCCGCTTGATGAGAGTTGAATAATCCACTATACTACTAATAAGCTTATATTTTAGCTGTCACTAAAATCACGAGCATCGGAAGAAACCCTTTGTTTGTTTTACCCGCCATAAAGGCAGGGCAATTCCAGCAAAGTTGGAATTAGACCCGATCGGAGATCTCCCGTTAAAGAGATAAATTAAGATCCCTCGGTTAAATAATTCGCCAAAGCGAATTGCCAAAAAAGCTATTTAACTGGGTAAATCAAGATGGTACCTCGCGCCCTTTGTGGACAAAGAGCGGGATCTTGAACACCTCCGCCAATTGGCGGATTTAGGTGTTTTTTTATTTTTATTTCAGTCATTCCGGAATTTTGTCATGAATTTACAAAATATCCGGAATCTAACATTATGGATCCCGGATCGGGGTCCGGGATGACAAACTATATGGAACTCCCCAAAGCCTACGACCACTCGCAAGTGGAAAATAAAATTTATCAACAATGGTTAGACTCTGGGTTTTTTAATCCGGACAATCTTAAAGGTGAACCCTATACCCTAGTTCTACCTCCGCCCAATGTAACCGGCACTTTACACAATGGTCATGCTTTAATGGCCACGATTGAGGATATTTTAATTCGCTACAAGCGCATGCAAGGTTTTAAAACCTTGTGGCTTCCGGGCACCGACCATGCAGCCATTGCCACCCAAAGCAAAGTGGAAAAAATTCTAGAAAAAGAGGAAGGTAAAAAGAAAAAAGATTTGGGCCGAGAAGCCTTTTTAACCCGAGTGGAAAAATTTGCTAAGGATAGCCACGATACCATTGTTAACCAACTCAAAAGTATGGGCGCGTCTTTAGACTGGTCCAGAGAAGCCTTTACTTTAGACGAACCCAGAAATCTGGCAGTCCGCACTGCGTTTAAAACCATGTATAACTTAGGCCTAATTTACCAAGGCCACCGAGTAATTAACTGGGATGTTAAAGGTCAAACGACTATTTCCGATGATGAACTGGTATATCAGGAACGCGAAGCTGTCCTTTACACTTTCAAATACAGCCCGGATTTTCCCCTGAGCATTTCCACCACTCGGCCCGAAACCAAAGTTGGCGATACTGCTGTGGCTGTCCACCCGGAAGATCCGCGCTATAAACACTTAATTGGCCAAGAATTTAAACTCAATTTTTGTGAAGAACCCTTGTGCCTAAAAATTATTGGCGATACTGCCGTGGACCCAAATTTTGGCACCGGAGCTTTAGGCGTTACGCCCGCTCATAGCATGACTGATTATGAAATGGCATTAAGACACCGCTTACCCTTAAAACCAATTATCGATGAGCGAGGGAGAATGGTAGTCAATTCTGAATCCCTCAAAGATAAAAAAACCACAGAAGCCAGAGAAGTGATTGTTGCATGGCTGAAAAAAGAAAATCTGCTGGAAAAAGCGGAAACTATAAAACAAAACGTGAGCACTGCCGAAAGAACCGGCGGGGTAATTGAACCTTTGCCAAAACTCCAATGGTTTGTAAGCGTAGACAAACCTTTTACCTTATCCCACAGCGAAATTTCGGGGATAGCAAGCGGGGCAACCGTGACTTTAAAACAACTCATGCGCCACGTGGTCCAAACCGGACAAATAAAAATTATTCCGGAGCATTTTGAAAAAATTTATTTTCATTGGATAGATAATTTGCGCGACTGGTGTATTTCCAGACAAATTTGGTATGGCCACAGAATTCCGGTGTGGTATCATCAAGAAAATCAAAAATCAAAAATCAAAAATCAAAAATGTTCAGAGCCACTGGTGAGTATTCAAAATATAAGCGCGTGCCCGTATTGCGAGGAAGCTGTTGCGCAAGATGAAGACACTTTAGACACTTGGTTTTCTAGCGGGTTATGGACTTTTTCTACTTTAGGCTGGCCCGCCTCCGCTAAAGCTTCGGAGGGTAAACCCTCAGACTTTGATCTGTATCACCCTACGAGTGTGCTGGAAACCGGCTATGATATTTTATTTTTTTGGGTCGCCAGAATGATTCTAATGTCCACTTGTTTAACCGGACAAATCCCCTTTCAAAAAGTTTATTTACACGGCATTGTAAGAGCTGGTGATAAACAAAAAATGTCTAAAAGCAAGGGCAATGTGGTTGATCCTTTGGAGTGGACTGCTAAATACGGCACCGACGCCTTACGTTTTGGGCTGATTTTTAACACTGCCCCCGGCACCGACTTACCTTTAGCCGAGGATAAAATTAAAGGCATGAAGCACTTTGCCAACAAACTTTGGAATATAGCAAGATACATCCTCTCTGTCATTCCGTCTGCCAGCGGGCGGATCGATCCGGAATCCAGAAAATGGATCCTGAATCAAGTTCAGGATGACAAATTAACACCGGCCGATAAAGACATTCTCGCCAAACTGCAAGCAACCGTAAAATCCTCCACCGAACATTTAGAAAATTTCCGCCTGCACGAAGCCGCGCAAAGCATCTACCACTTTGTGTGGCATGAATTTGCAGATATCTATATTGAGGCTAGCAAGCACCAACTCCAAGATGAAAATCTAAAAACCAACACTTACAACCTACTCACCTACAACCTACTCACTATTTTAAAACTCCTCCATCCCTTTATGCCTTTTATTACCGAACATCTTTGGCAAATTTTAACCGAAAAAAAATTAACATCAGGCCAACTACTTATGGTAGAACCTTGGCCCAAATAATCATATGACAGAAACCCAACCATCAACTACAGAAACATTCTTGACCAAGGTTAATATTGGCGATGAAATTACTTGCCCGTCCGATGGAACTAATATTAAATGGGAAATTACAAAAATAGAACAAGACGGAACAATATTAGCTCAGGTAAAGAATGAAGAAGCAACAAACGAGTTTTACCCAAAAACAGTAAAAATTGCTAAAGAAGCCTATCATGGGTGGAAAAAGATAAATTAAATTTTTACCGGTATGTTATAATTTGGCTATGTTTAAAATAAACACAAAATTTTCCACTTCCGGATTTACCCCGTTTAGAGATTTAATCGTCAGATTAAGAACTTTTCAAATAAAGAATTTTTATAATCAATTAACCCCTCGTTTAAATAAAAACCAATCTCTAACGGGGTTCACCCCAGTTAGAGATTTAATACTAAGGTTCAGAAATTTTAAAGATCAGAGCTTTTTTAGTAAATCAACCACTGGCTATAATCACAGCCCAGCTCTAACGGGGTTTACCCTCATAGAGCTACTGGTCGTAATTGCCATTATTGGCCTGTTAGCCAGTGTGGTGCTCGTAAGTTTAAATTCCACTCGAAAAAAAGCCAGAGATGTTAAACGACTCGCGGATATTGACCAAATTTATAAAGCTTTAAATTTATATTACGATCAATACGGGTGTTTACCTCTCACCTCTGGCTCCACTTGCGGGCCGGCTACGGGTGGCGCTTACAATCAAGCAGATGCCGGAGGTTGGGATTACAGTTCCCAAGGCACGGGCTTTATGCAATTTTTACAACTGGCAGGTTTTATGTCTAAGGTTCCTATAGATCCGCTAAATAATATGACTGGAGACAATACACCAGCTGGCAGTTATGCTTATAGATATTACTGCTATACCGGCACTCCTGCCGGACTCCACTTAGCTTATATTCTAGAAGCAGATAACAACTGGTATATAAAAAATGCAACTAATTCTGGTAGCTGGGCTGACTCCAGCTTTAATTGCCAATAATTTTTTTTAAACACCCCGCCCTTAGTTTACAAAGAGCGGGGCGGTTTTTTTTGTATTTATCGGTCATTAATTCGGGTTTATTGGTTTTTCGCTAAAAACGCTTCTAACCCGCGCTTTAACACCTCCATGGCAACTTTTAAATCTTGGGTATTTAACACGTAAGCAATCCGAATTTGGTTTCTGCCCCTCCCTGGGGTAATGTAAAAATCTTCCATGGGGGTAACCATTACGGTTTTACCCTGAAACTCAAATTCCCCAATCATAAATTTTACAAAGTCCTCGGCATTATTTACCGGCAAAGCCACCGCTTGGTAAAACGCTCCTTGGGCCGGTTTAAACACCGCAGGCATTTTACCCAAACCTTCGGCTACTACGTTTCGCCGAGCCTGATACTCTTTAGTAATTTTTGTAGTATAAGCTTTGGAATTTTCCAGCAGGGGCACCGTGCCTAATTGTTCCAGTGTGCCGGCACTTAAGCGCGCTTGAGCAAATTTTAAAATACTGCCCATTACCTCGGCATTAAAACTCGCCACACAGCCAATTCTAGCGCCCGGCATACTAAACCTTTTACTTACGCTATCGCACACAATTACATTCGCCCGAGCGTCTTTGCGTGCCAGTAAACAGCTGGGCTGTTTACCATCAAACCTAATTTCCCGGTATGTTTCGTCGGAAATAATAAATAAATTATGCTTTTTGGCGATTTTAATAACCAAGGAAAGCTCTTTGTCTGTCCATAATTTTCCCGTGGGATTATCGGGGTTGATTACCACAATCGCTTTGGTTTTTTTACTAATCTTTTTTTCGATTTCCGAAGCATAGGGCAGAGCAAAATTATTTTCTATGGGTAATAAGATGGGCACCAGTTTTATGCCCGCAATCACCGAAAAAGATTTGTAAGAAGCATACAACGGTTCAAACACAATAATTTCATCACCCACATCGGCCACTGCCAAAAGTGCCAACATAATGGCTTCTGCACACCCCACCGTGGGAATCACATTTTTAGCTTCTAAACTTACCCCAAACTGCTTATAATATTTAAGCCAAGCCCCGGTATGTTTGGTAATCCCCGGACTTGGTGCATAACCTAAAGTTGGTTCCCGATACTGCCTAATCACTTCAAAAAAATTATGCGGAGGAATTAAATCCGGATCGCCAACGTTTAACTTATAAATATGAGTGCCTCGTTTTACCGCTTCCTGCATTAAGGGTAAAAATTTTCTTATGGGTGATGCGATCACTTTTTGCGCTCTCTCGGAAACTTGTAATTTTTTCATATTTAAACATTACTTTTAAAAGTATGATAACGTAATACTATTATACCACAATCTAAAACCCCGCCCCGCAAAATGCGGGGCGGGGTTTTTTTATTGTTTATTCGGCTTCCACACCAATACTCGCAGTTTCCGCCAAGCTAATTGCCTCTTGGACCGCTTGTTGGTTAAAGCCGGTCCCGGCCGGAATAATTTTACCAATAATCACGTTTTCCTTAAGACCTCTTAAGTAATCGATCTTACCGGTAACCGCAGCCTCAATCAGCACTCGAGTGGTTTCTTGGAAAGAAGCGGCTGCCAAGAAACTCTCGGTATTTAAGGAAACTTTGGTAATCCCCATTAAGAGTTGTTCGGCCTCGGCTTGCGCTTTGCCTTGCTTCGCCAAATCTTCATTCAAAGTATTGAGCTTGGATTTATCTACCACTTCTCCCACTACCAATCCGCTTTCGCCGGAAACGGTAATGCGCATTTTGCTAAACATTTGTCTAACAATCACTTCAATATGCTTATCGTGAATGTTCTGACCTTGGGAAGCATAAATATCTTGCACTTCTTTAACAATATATTTTTGAGCGGTCACAGTGCCTTTTAACTTTAATAACTGATTGGGTGATAAATTCCCTTCGGTAAGCTGAGTGCCTTTGGTGACCAAATCGCCTTCTTTGACAAACAACGTGAACCCGGCCGGAATAATATATTCTTGGACTTCATCGGTTAAATGAATCACTTCCACTTGATTCCTGCCCACTTTCACAATGCCTCCGGTTTTGGCTTTAACCGGTTTCCCGTTCTCGTCAATGAATAACACCGAACCGTCGTCCACTTTGCTCCCGTCTTTTACAGAAGATTGCACCCCGGAAGGCAAATCATAAACATCTTTTTTCGCACCGGCGCCTTCAATGCGCACAATGTTTTCTTTATTGGACAACTTAGAAATATATACCTGACCATCAATTTCGGTTAAAGTCGCCTGACCTTTGGGTTCTCGGCATTCAAATAACTCTTCCACCCTCGGCAAACCTTGGGTAATATCTTTTACCGCAGCCGATCCACCGGTGTGGAAAGTTCTCATGGTCAACTGAGTACCCGGTTCACCAATTGCCTGAGCAGCCACAATTCCGACTGCCGCACCCAAGTTTACCATGCGATTAAACCCTAAGTCATAACCATAACACAGTCGGCACATCCCTCGAGGCAATTTGCATTTTAACACGCTTCGGCATTTCACTTCCAAAATTCCACTGTTGGCAATTTTTTCTGAAGTGATATCGTCTATGCCCTGATTTTTCTGAATTAACACTTGACCATTTACCACTACGTCTTCTGCGGTTACCCTGCCGAACAAACGCTTTTCAAAAGGCTTGTTCATTCTTTGGCTATCTTCCAAACTTACAATATCAAATTCCTCAGTACCGCAATCTTCGGCATTCACTACCATATCTTGAGCGACGTCTACCAAACGTCGGGTCAAATAACCGGCATCCGCTGTTCTGAGCGCGGTATCGGACATACCTTTTCGACTGCCGTGAGTGGAAATAAAGTATTCCAAAACTTGCAAACCTTCTTTAAAACTCCCCTTAACCGGCAATTCAATAACATCACCAGCCGGGTTTACCACCAAACCTTTCATCCCCGACATTTGCGTTACCTGAGACAAAGAACCTCTGGCTCCGCTGGTTACCATGTAGTGCACCGGACTATGGTCTTTCACGGTAGAGGATACGCCCTTACTGATTTTTTCACTCACTTCCGCCCAAATTTCCACCACGCGATTTTTTCTTTCTTCTTCGGTTAACAAACCTTGGCGATATTGTTCGTATGTGCTTTGCACTTCTTCGTCTGCCGTGGTTAACAAACCATATTTTTGGTCAGGCACCAACAAATCATCCATCCCCCAAGACAAGCCCGACTGCTTCATATAGGTGAAGCCCAATCGCTTAATTTCGTCAATCAATTCAGCGGTTCTTTGAGTGCCTTCCAACCTATACACTTCTCTTACCAAGGCTTGTAAGCGCTTTTTGTCAAAAGCTTCGTTGCGGTAACCCAATTCTTTGGGCAACACTCGGTTAAATAAAATTCGGCCGACAGAAGTTTCTAATATCGTCTGGTTAATTCTTACTTTGATTTTACTTTGAATGTGAACAAAGCGATTATTGTAAGCCAACACGGCTTCTTCTTCGTTGGAGAAAATCTTACCTTCGCCCTTAAGGCCTTCTCTGATTTTGGTAATGTAATAACAACCCACCACCACGTCTTTATCGGGAGTCATTACCGGATCTCCGGAAGCCGGCTTCAGTAAGTTCTGGGCCGATACCATTATCTCTTTGGCTTCTTTTTGAGCCGATTCGGTTAAAGGCACGTGCACAGCCATTTGGTCACCGTCAAAGTCAGCGTTAAATGCCGCACAGACCATGGGGTGAAGTTGAATCGCCTTACCTTCAATTAAAATGGGTTGGAAAGCTTGGAAACCTAAGCGGTGCAAAGTCGGAGCGCGGTTAAGTAAAACGTAATGGCCTTGAATCACTTCTTCTAAGATATCGTAAACTTCATTTCTGCCTTGCTCAATTAACCGGTTGGCGCTTCTCACATTATGCGCAAACTCCCTGGCAATCAATTTGCTAATTACAAACGGTTTAAACAATTCCAAAGCCATGGCTTTGGGTAAACCGCATTGGTGTAATTTTAAATTAGGCCCGACCACAATCACGCTTCGGCCGGAATAATCCACCCGCTTACCCAATAAATTTTGTCTAAAACGTCCTTGCTTACCTTTCAGCATATCGGCCAAAGAGCGCAATTTTCGTTTCTGACCGGTGGAGGCGGTTACTTCTTTGCCATGACGAACGGAATTATCTATTAAAGCATCTACCGCTTCTTGGAGCATACGCTTTTCGTTACGGGTAATCACTTCCGGACCCTTGATTTCCAATAATTTTTTAAGTCGATTATTGCGGTTAATGACTCGGCGATATAAATCGTTCAAATCCGAAGCCGCAAACCTGCCCCCATCTAACTGCACCATGGGTCTTAAATCCGGAGGAATCACCGGCAAATGCGTAATTAGCATCCATTCCGGACGAAGGCCGGCGTTAATTAAAGACTTAATTAATTTAATTCTTTTTAAAGCCTTTCTCTGGGCTTGGCCTTCCAAATTGGCAATTTGTCCGAGCAGTTCTTGGTATAAATTTTCCAAGTTTACCTCTTCGAGCAAAGCCTTTAAAGCTTCCGCGCCAATACCGGCGGTAAACACCGGCCCATATTTTAAAGACAAGTCACGGTAAGACAATTCGCTAATTACCTGCATCTTCTTAATGGATTTTAATTCGCTTCGGGCTTGATCGCGAATGGATTCCAAAGCGGAAAGCTCTTGGCTCCAAGCGTCTTTTAAGCGAGTTACCTCGGCATCAATTTCCGCAGACACTAAATCTTGATCTTTATTTTTTACTTGGCTTTTTTCGCTTTTAACTTTAGCAATGAGGACTTCATATTTTTCTTCCATTAACTTCTTTTTGCCTTTAAATTCCTTTTCAATCTGCTCCATGGTTTCCACTCGCGCTTCCTCATTGACATTGGTAATAATGTAAGAAGCAAAATATGCCACTTTTTCCAATTCTTGCACGCCCAAATCTAAAATTAAACCCAAACGAGAGGGCACGCCTCGCAAAAACCAAATATGCGTAACCGGCACGGACAATTTAATATGTCCCATACGCTCTCTTCTTACGGAAGACTTGGTCACTTCCACTCCACACTTGTCGCAAGTAACGCCTTTATAGCGAATGCGTTTATATTTTCCGCAATAGCATTCCCAATCTTTAATGGGACCAAAAATTTTCTCGTCAAACAAACCGTCTTTTTCCGGCCTTTGGGTTCGGTAGTTAATGGTTTCCGGTTTGGTCACTTCCCCATGCGACCAAGCTAAAATGGTATCGGGGCTGGCGACTTTTAAACGAACGCCTTTAAAATTTTCTGTATTAGTGAACATAGTTTTGGATTAAAATTATAGATTAAAGATTTAAGTCAAAGAGAATAATAAACTTTAGGCTTTAGATTTTTTTTCTTTCTTTTTTACTTTCTTTTCATCTTCCGCAAATAAACTTTGCGGATCTTCCAAGACTTGCACCGCAGGTTTTATTAAATTCTGATCTTGCATAATCATTTGCTCTTGTTCTAAAGCATTGGCAATGACTCCATCGGCCCCTAATAATTCCACATCCAAGCACAAACTTTGCAGTTCTTTAACCAATACCCGAAAACTTTCCGGCACATTGGGCTTTTTAATGGCTTCCCCTTTTACAATTGCTTCGTAAGTTTTACTTCTACCCATTACGTCATCGGACTTAATGGTTAACATTTCTTGCAAAGTATGCGCCGCACCATAACCTTCCAACGCCCACACTTCCATTTCCCCAAACCTCTGCCCACCAAATTGAGCTTTACCGCCCAAAGGTTGCTGAGTAATTAAGGAATATGGTCCGGTGGAACGGGCGTGCATCTTGTCGTCCACCAAATGGTGAAGCTTCATCATATAGGCTACGCCCACGGTGACTTTTTCATCAAAGGCTTCGCCGGTTTTACCGTCATACAAAACCACTTTGCCGTCTTCGGGAATATTGGCTTTCTTTAATTCGGCTTTAATTTGTTGTTCGTTAAGTCCGTCTAACGCCGGCGTGGCAATTTTATAACCTAATTTTCTGGCAGCCATACCTAAGTGGGTTTCCAAAATTTGTCCCAAATTCATACGACTTACCACACCCAAGGGGTTTAAAATAATATCTACCGGCGTACCATCGGCCATAAACGGCAAATCTTCCACCGGAATAATTTTGGAAATTACACCTTTGTTCCCGTGTCTGCCGGCCATTTTATCGCCCACTTGCACTTTTCTCAGCACGGCTACCGATACCTGAATGCTTCTTACCACCCCGGAAGGCAATTTGTCTCCGGCTTCGCGAGAAAACTCGCGAATGTTTACAACTTTTCCATATTCCCCGTGAGGTAAGGTTAAGCTGGTATCTTTTACATCTCGGGATTTTTCACCAAAAATTACTCTGAGTAATTTTTCTTCCGGAGTTAAATCGGTTTCGCCTTTAGGCGTAATCTTCCCTACCAAAATATCCCCGGCTTTCACTTGCGCACCAATCCGGATAATGCCGTTTTCGTCTAAATCTTTTAACTTTTCTTCGCCCACGTTTGGAATATCTCGAGTAATTTGCTCGGGTCCTAATTTAGTATCGCGGACATCAATTTTAAAATCATCAATGTGAATAGAGGAATATCTGTCTTGTTGCACTACTCGTTCCGAAACTAAAATCGCATCTTCATAGTTACCCCCTTCCCAAGACATAAACGCCACGAGCACATTTTGTCCCAAACCCAATTCTCCCGCTTCGGTGGAAGTCCCGTCCGCGAGCAAATCACCTTTTTTGACTATCTGACCTTTACTGACTCTGGCGATTTGGTTAATACAGGTGGCACTGTTGGTTCTTAAAAACTTTAATAAGCGATATTCTTTCTTTTTCCCGCTGTCATTGACCACGGTGATTTTATCACCCGACACTTGGGTAACGTGCCCATCTTCTTCTGCCAAAATTACCGAACCGCTATCGTGCGCGGTTTTTTCTTCCATGCCCGTACCTACCAAAGGGGCAGCCGGACGAATACAAGCCACCGCTTGTCTTTGCATGTTGGAACCCATTAACGCACGGTTGGCGTCATCGTGTTCCAAAAACGGAATTAAAGAGGTAGTCACGGAAACAATTTGTTTCGGGGAAATATCAATACAGTCAATATCATCGGTGTCGGCAATGGACGGCACGCTTCTCACCCTCACCGGAGAGCGCTTATCTATAAAATAACCATCGGCTTCTACATTAATATTCGCCTGACCAATAATCATTTGTTCTTCTTCAAAAGCATCTAAATACTCAATTTTTTGAGTTAATCTGGGCTTGATTCTTATAGTCGTTTGCGAACTTGCTTCTTTGTTGATTTGTTTAGCAGTTTTTGCATCAATCGTCGCACCAGCCTGAGCCAAAACTTTACCATCATCCCCTTTGACCTCAAACAAAACCATCTCATCTACCAAATCCTGACCATCATTTTTTGCAAATTTTTTTGCCATCCGATACGGAGTTTCAATAAAACCAAAATCATTGATTCTGGCATAAGTTGCCATGTGGGAAACTAACCCAATGTTCGGTCCTTCCGGAGTGGTAATAGGACACAGTCTGCCGTAGTGGCTCCTGTGCACGTCCCGCACTTCAAAACCCGCCCTTTCTCTGGAAAGTCCGCCCGGGCCCATAGCGGAAAGTCTTCTTTTGTGTTCCAATTCCGCCAAAGGATTGGTTTGGTCCATGAACTGAGACAACTGCGAAGAAGAAAAGAATTCTTGCATGGTTGCCACTATGGGACGAACGTGAATTAACTGCACGGGCGAAACCGT
Organism: uncultured Candidatus Saccharibacteria bacterium; assembly: GCA_964436545.1. Classification (GTDB taxonomy): domain Bacteria; phylum Patescibacteriota; class Doudnabacteria; order UBA920; family UBA920; genus JBBTRN01. The sequence goes on along the minus strand of CAYTCJ010000007.1, from coordinate 36,725 downwards.
TTCTAAATCGGCCAAGGACATTCTGTCTTTGGCGATTCTGGCCATTCTGGCCAAACCGACTCGAAAACGAGCTTGAATTAATTCGCCCACTGCGCGAATGCGCCGATTAGCCAAATGGTCAATGTCATCGGCCGATTCCTGAGTATTATTTAAGCGAATAATTTCTTTCACGACCAACACTAAATCTTCCTTGGTTAATAACGGATTGTTATTTTTTGGTAAATTCATTCTTTGGTTAAATTTATACCTGCCCACAGCGGAAAAATCATACCGTTCGGTATTAAAAAACATACCATCAATTAAAGAACGCGCATTTTCCACAGTGGCCAAATCACCCGGACGCACTCTTTTATACACCTCTTTATAACCTTCATCGGCTGTTTGAGAAGCGTCTTTTTCCAAAGTATTTTGGATATATTTAATATCCGGGTCAGTATCGACATCTTGAAATTCTTTTAAAATCTCTTCGTTGCTATTTAAACCAAACACCCGCAGTAGTGCTGTAATGGGAATTCTTCTTTTTCTATCAATTTTAACGCCAATTACGCCACTGGGATCGGTATCCAACTCCAACCACGCGCCTCGATTTGGGATAATTTTGCCCCCGTAATAATTTTTACCTCTTAAAAATTCCGCGCTAAAAAAGACGCCCGGAGATTTAATAAGCTGGGACACCACTACTCTTTCCACGCCGTTGATAATAAAAGTGCCCCTGGGGGTCATTAAAGGAAAATCGCCAAAATACACATCTTGCGATTTGGTTTTACCGGTAATTTTATTAATTAACTTGGCGGTTACATATAACGGCGCTTCGTAGGTAGTATTTCTTTCTCTGGCGGTATGCTCGTCGTATTTGCCTTTTTCAAAAAAATAATCCCCAAAAACCAATTCCAAATTTTTCCCGGTAAAATCTTTAATGGGTGTAACTTCTGCCAAAAGTTCTTTGAGACCTTTATCTAAAAACCATTTATAAGAATTTAACTGCACCTCAATTAAATTAGGCAAAACCGCAGTTTCGTGAAAATGGGAAAAGAAAATCCTTTTCGGGGTTTTGGCAGGTTTAAAGGTTAAAGTTGACTCCTGGGTTTTGGCTTTGGAAGCTTTTGACATAGGGCTGTATGGGTTATGGATTAATAAATTTAATAATTTTTAGATAATAAAAGACACCCTTTTTCCGCATATTTAAAAGGGTTTTTAGCTTATCTCTAAAAGTTTATAGTTTGGGTCATTCAGACTTATCTTTAACTGACTTTAGTAAAGTTCCGTCATCCCAAGTTCATGTGTAAATTTACTTTAGCAGAAATTAAAAAATTGTCAACCCGTAGAGCAACATTGCACTCAACTCTAGAATCAAGTTGTTAATATTATAGATAAACAATGATAAAAATACAGTTCAGTTATTCTTGATAATACAATGTGATTCTACTGGGTCAACCCCGCCCTTTGCTGGAAAAGGACGGGGTCAACCCCACTCAAATTAAAATGCTATAATAAGTTTATGCAAAAAGTTATTGAAGTTAAAAAGCTTCTTAAAACCTACCGACAAAAAAATCAAACTGTATTTACCGCAGTCAACCAAATTAGCTTTGACGTCTATCAAGGCGAAATTTTTGGCATCTTAGGACCTAACGGAGCGGGTAAAACCACCACTTTAGAAATTATTGAAGGGTTAAAAACTCTTGATGCCGGTGAAGTAAAAGTTTTGGGAATAACCGATTATGCCCAAATTAAACAACTCATTGGCATCCAACTCCAGACTTGCGACTATTTACCCAATCTCACCTTGGCAGAATTACTCCATTTATTTGGAGCTTTTTATGTTAAACAAACTCCGGCTACAGCTTTGCTAAAGTTAGTCAATTTGGAAAATAAGGCTAACGAATACGTAAAAAATCTTTCCGGCGGACAAAAACAGCGCTTTACCATTGCTACGGCTTTAATCAACCAACCCAAGATTTTATTTTTAGACGAACCCACCACCGGCTTAGACCCTTCGGCGAGGCGCAATTTGTGGGCGTTAATTAAACAGTTAAACCAAACCGGTATTACCATTGTTTTAACCACGCACTATATGGAAGAAGCCGAATACCTTTGTAACCGAGTAGCCATAATGGACCAAGGGCAAATTTTAAAAATTAACGAGCCCCAAAAACTGATTGAAGAATTACGACAAACTTTGCAAATTACCTTTTTAACCGACACACCCCTGCCGGAAAATTTTTTTGCCGATATGACTGAAATTAAAAAACTTAACTCGGAATTTCCAAAAATTATTTTGGACTTGGCCACTTTGGACGATTTACCCAAAGTGTTAGCCAGACTTAAAACCGCCAAGCTTAAGTTTTCCGGCTTCACGGTGAAAACCGCCAATTTGGAAGATGTCTATTTACAATTAACCGGCCATGAATTTGAAGATTAATATGTATCTGCCTTTTGCCCAATTGTTTATTGCGCATTTAAAAATGCTCTACCGCAACCCTACTGCGTTATTTTGGAATTTTGCCATGCCCGGCGGTTTGTATGTGGCATTATCTCTATTACCTCTGCCTCAAATGCTAAATATACCCTATAAAGACTTTGTTCTCCCGGGTATGGTAACTTATGTAATTATGAGCAATGGCATTTATGGCTTAGCTTACTGGATGGCGGAAATGCGCAGTAAAAACGTAATTAAACGGTTTATTGCCTCGCCCATAAAAATGCGAGATCTGGTTTTATCTTTAGTCGCTTCCCGAATTGTGATAATGCTGGGACAAACTATATTTCTCACCGGATTGGGGACAGGCTTATTTGATTTTAATTTTAACGGCAATCTTGTGGCCATTCTACTGCTTATTATTGTAGGTGGGGGGATTTTTTTACTGATTGGACTGTTAATTGCCAATTATTCATCTTCCTACGAAACCGCCACTCCCCTTACCACTGCTGTGGGCATGCCTATGATATTTTTTGGCAATGTATTTTTTCCTGCCAAAACCCTGCCCGAATATTTACAAATTGTTAGTCAAATTTTACCCACCAGCCACTTAGCCGAAGGTTTAAGACAAAGCTATTTAGCTCACCCGAGCCCCTCTGAGCTTACTCTCCCCGTTGGCATACTAAGTCTTTGGCTGTTGGGTTTGTTATTTGTAACCACCCGGCTTTTTAAATTAAAAGAATAACTCTAGGTGATTAAATCACGACACTAAAAATCCTTAAACCAAAGCATTAATGCTCAAGATTAAAATCCTAAAATTGCCTTGCAATTTCCGCTTTTGTTATTTTAAAGCCTTGAATAAAATCTTGTTCAGTTTCTTGTAAATTGTATAACTCTTGAAATAAACCAAGGTACTTTCTATCAAAAATTGTTTTTAAAGCTAAGATAGGATTTTCAGATTGTCTACAAGCAACTATTTGTGCCGTCCATTGAGGATTTTCTCCTAAAATTAATTCCAAGGCATATCCCGCTACAGAAGCTTTAATAAAACATGACTGCCCAGATTCATCCATATAACCATATTTTGCAGGTAATCTACCTCCACCATTAGGTAAATTCAGAGAGACAGCTTTTCGCAAATTCAAACTATTAATTTGTGTATCTACAAACTTACCTCTCATAAATTCTGCAAATCCTTCTTCCAAAAAGGCACCTTTTTCGCCCTTACCTTCTACAAATTTTTTAAATCCTGTCTGATTTGACAAGCCATTAATTCCAACTAAGTTTGTTTTATTATTTGTCACGCCTGCATGTGCTAATTCATGCACAGCAAATCCTTCAGCAAAAATTCCACCGTTCCATAATTCCCAAGCAGAGCCATTAAAACTCCGGTTATCCCTAAACCGATTTACTACTGCAATTTCAATTTCAGGAAAATAAGCACCAGAAAAATGGGTATCTCTAATCCATTTATTTCTATATGCATATATTTCAAAAATTCTTTGTAGCTTCCCCAAACCCTCAGCATCTAAAAATATTAAAGTAGCCGGCATTATTATACCCTGGGATTGAATAAAAGCCTTTACCTTTTTGGCTTCTATTCCATCTTCAACAGATGGTATTTGAGAAACAACTTCGTCACGTAATTTTTGCCATTTTTCAGCAGGATTCGCTGGATAGTCGGCTTTTATTCTAGATAGATCCCGTAGACTTTTCATATAAATTCTAATTACTTCTTTACAAAAACTTTAATTTTTACTTCCCAGGCTAAACTTAAAGCTTCGGCAATTGCGCCGGCTACCCGAAGTCCGGTAAATCCGGCGCCGGACTTTTGGTGCTGGACTGCAGTTTTTTTGTAGACGATAATTTTTTTTATTTCCGCTTTGGGGTTTTTAATTTTGGCGCCTTTTAAAAATTCGCTTAAATATTCTAAAATTTTATTGCTCTCTCGTGGCAATACGCTATAACTTTTTTTAAAGCTGTTTAATTTAGATCCCGAAACAAGTTCGGGATGATTTTTGGCTAAGCCCTTGGATCCCGAAACAAGTTCGGGATGATTTTTGGCTAAGCCAAAAATCACTTTGCCAAAATCAGTTGTATCTATGGTTAGTTCCATTGTTATAATTTTCGTCGTGCTTGTCATTTTTGTTCACTTTTATTTATTTGCCGGTCATGATACTTACTCAAAAAACTCAAAGCCACCACCGAACCCACAAAACACATAAACATATCCCACTGGGTATCCCAAATATCCCCTTGCGTGCCTAAAAACGCATTGCCCGCTTCTCCGGAAAGTAACGACACCCACCATTCAATAAATTCATAAAACGCACTAAAACCTAAAACAAAAAAAATAATTAAAAAATACATCCATTTTTTGCTGGTTATAATTTTCCGACGAATAAAATATTCGCGGGCAATTAAAGCCGGCGTAAAGCCTTGCGCAAAATGCCCTAAGCGGTCGTAATAATTTCTTGCCAAACCCAGTTCATCGCGCAACCAATTAAAAATTGATTCGTTGGCATAAGTGGTGTATCCGCCATGCATCAAAATAAAAGTATGGCATAAAATTAAAATATAAATCAACTTACTGAATTCAAATTTTTTAATGGTTACAGTTAAAATTATTAAAGCCAGCACAGCGGGGAAAACCTCCAAGCCCCAAGTAAAGTGCCCGGCCGGCGGATTATACCCACTCCACGCTAAACCTACAAAAAATAAAACCAGTAAACTTACATAAAAGTTTTTCCCATTTTTCAAATTCATAAATTTTAATTTTCGACCTTGTATAGAAGTTAAAATTTTTGTAATTCTCAACAAGCTCGAATAATATCTATTAAATATTTTTTAATGCTTCCTTTATCACACTTACTTCATCCCAAGAAATTCGCTGATTACCGGGTAAAACCAAAAATTGTTCGCTACTTTTCCCGGTAAATAAAACCGTATCCCCTGCCTCAGCAATCGCTAAGGCGCGCCTAATAGCCATTCTTCTATCCAAAATGATTTCGTATTTACCTTTCCATACTTCTTGACTCTTAACTCCTGACTCAATGTTCCTCGCAATTTCCTCTGGGTCTGAATCATAAATATCGTCGTTAGTAATAATGATATAGTCAGCATACCGAGCGCTCGTTTGTCCAAAAATAAACTGCTTAGAGGTATCACGATGTCCGCCGGTAGAGCCAAACACGTGAATAAGTTTTTTATGCGGAGCCTCGGCTACAGCCTTTAAGGCCACCAAAAAAGTTGCCGGCTCACAACCATAATCTACAATTAAAGTTAACTGCCGATTATTCGGCACCAACTCCATTCTTCCCCGCATAGCTTTAATGCCATCTACCGCCTTTTGAGCTAAAGATAAGTCTACTCCCAATGCGTGCGCCACCACCACTGCCAAACCGGTATTCAACTTATTAAACTCACCAAACAAATGCACCCAAAAAGGCAGTTCCATTAAACTAAACCCTGCCGGAGTTTTTTGCGCAGAATAGACCACTTGGCATTGAGCAGACGTTTGCTGTTTAAAAGTTAAACCGATTTTTACTTTCGCCGGAAAATCTAAAAAATATTGACTCTGAGCATCGTCTAAATTGGCGCAAATTACGCCCAAACCTCGGGCGGAAAGCGCTTGGAATAATTTTCCTTTCGCGCGTTTGTAATTTTCAAAACTCCCATGCGCTTGAATATGCGCTTCGCTAATATTAGTAAATACCCCGACATCGAACTTAATCCCCCAGTGGCGATTTTGGGCCAAACCTTCACTCGTGCATTCCACCACTGCGTACTTACACCCATGATTCAGCATCTCTTTTAAATTTTTCTGCAATAACCACCCGCCGGGCATAGACAACCCATGTTTATTTATCAACTCTACTTGGCCGTTAAAAAAACTGATGGTGGTAATACTCCCGCACGGTTTACCGGACTGGTTTAAAATTTCTCTTAAAATAGTCGTCGTGCTAGATTTTCCACCGGTGCCCGTAATCCCAATCACCACCATTTTTTGGCTGGGTCGGCCAAAATAATAACTGGCAATTACAGCAACCGCGCCATGATATATGGGACGAATCAATTTTAATATACCTACGGGGATAAATTTTTTAATAAATTCCATAGGATGATTATACAAAAATTCCAACAAAAAAGACAGTCTAACCTGTCTTAATTATCTGTGGTATCTGTATTGTTTTACCAAGCCCAGTACCCTCCGTGGTTCTGGGGTGTATCTGTGATTACAGATCCATTCTAAACTCATACCCGTAATTTTTAAACCCGTATTTTAAATACATCTTATGCACCACGGCTCGCGTCTTTCTGCTCGTGCCAATTAATTTATACAATTTTCTCTTTTTGGCTTCTTGAATGACTCTTAACAACAACGCTTTTCCCAAACCTTCGCCTCGGTATGATTCTTCCACAAATAAATCTTCGAGTAGCCCATAGGCCCGTGAGTGTAAAGCATTGTTAATAATATACAAAAACGCCCGCGCTTTCACTTGCTTGCCTGCTTTAATTTCAAACTTTATATACTTTGATGGTTTAATATTTTGTGAAATTTTATTCATAATTCCTAATGCTTAATTCCTGTTTCGTATATGATCTTGGCCAACTTTTGGCTATTGTGCCTTAAAAAACTTCTCATTAGCACATCGCCCTTAACCGGAGCGACTGGGGTTTTTAGCAATAGTTTTTCTAAAATAATTTTTACCCCGCAATGTTTTAAGTTCTCTTTATCTATGGCGACCATAAAACTTTGAGTTTGCTGATAAGTTTTTAATTGCCTTTGGTTAGGCAATTCCGAATTAAAAATGGCGTAATCTAACTGAGGCACAAAGTGGGTTATGGTACGAATAAAATCTGAAGCCTTAAAGTTATTTGTTTGTCCATCTTTAGTCATTAAATTTCCCACAAAGACTTTTTTCGCTTTGGATTTTTTAACTGCTGATAGAATTTTCGGTGCCACCAAATTAGGCAAAATACTGGTATACAAATCCCCAGGCCCAAACACTAACACATCGGCAGTATTAATGGCCTTAACTGCTTGAGGATTTGGCTTCGCCTTACCCAAACTCAATTGGACAATGGGAGAAAATTTTCCGCTTCTGGGACTGTCTATATTATGCTCTCCAACAACCTTACGACCGTCCATTAATTGAGCGGACAGCACCGCTGGGCTTAAAGTAGCGGGTAAAATTTTAGCTGGGATCTTTAACAGTTGACTGGCAATCTCAATGGTTTGTTCTAAATTATTAGTGGTTTTTTCCAATCCGGCTAAAAATAAATTGCCGGCAGTATGCCCTTTCAGTTCGCCTTGCGTAAAGCGCAGTTGAAAAAATTTTTGCCACAGACTGTGAGGGGTTAACACGGCCAAGCACTGCCTAATGTCGCTAAACGGAAAAACATTTAACTCTTTCCTTAACCTGCCATTACTTCCCCCATCATCCCAGCTGGAAATAATTACCGATAAATTTACCGGAAAATTTTTTAAGCCCTTAAGCAAACTGGAGGTGCCTGTGCCACCCCCAAAAATTACAATGTTTCTCATACTAGTTGGTAGTGGGTAGTTGGTAGCGGTTAGCCTTTGGGCTACTTACTACCTACTACATACTAAGTGCTAATTAATTACTTTCATTTCTTTCCCCACTGCTTTAAAAGCTTCAATGGCTGTATCCATTTGCTCCTGAGTATGAGCAGAAGAAATTTGCACTCGGATTCTCGCTTTACCTTTTGGCACCACAGGGTAAGTAAATCCGCGCACATAAATACCTTTCTGAAACAACGCCCGTGCCATTTGTCCAGCCAATTTTTCCTCTCCGAGCATCACCGGAGTAATAGGATGTTTGCCATCCCCCCCTAAAGTAAAACCCAAGCTTTCCATCGCCTGTCTAAAATAAGCGGTATTCTTTTCCAACTGTTCTCGCCTCTGGAAAAATTGAGTGTCAAAATTTTCCAAAACATATAAAGCGGAATTAGCTATCATGGGCGGTAGACTATTGCTAAATAAAGTGGTGCGACTGCGTTGATGGAGTACTTGAATTATTTCCTTCCTACCGGTAGTAAACCCGCCTCCGGCTCCCCCTAAAGCTTTTCCGAAGGTTGATGTCAAAATATCCACCCGATCCATAACTCCAGCTTGTTCAATGCTCCCTCTGCCGGTTTGGCCTAAAACTCCGCTGGCATGACTATCGTCTACCATAACCATAGCACCATATTTATCTGCCAAATCGCAAATCTCTTTTAGCTTGGCGGTAATCCCGTCCATACTAAACACGCCGTCGGTAGCAATAAGCATTCTACGTGGTTTATATTTAACTCCCATATCTTGTGGAGGAGAATTAAAAAAAGATGGCATATCGGGACGCTCAGAACATTCTTTCAACTGCTTCTCTAAATCCTCCATATCCCCATTCTTATACCTAAATCTTTCGGCTTTGCACAATCTTATTCCATCGATTATAGAGGCGTGATTAAGCTCATCGCTAAACACCGCATCACCTTCTTTTAAGATTGTTTCAAACAAACCCGTATTGGCATCGAAACAAGAAGTATAAGTAATGGCATCTTCTGTGCCAAAAAATTTACAAATGGCTTGCTCTAAATCTTTATGCACCGTGGAAGTGCCCACGATGAATCTGACACTGGCTTCGCCAAAACCAAATTTTTGAACACCATCAATTGCCACCTGTGCAAGCTCATCAGATGATGCAAGCCCGAGGTAATTGTTAGCACAGAAATTAAGCAATTTAAGATTTTTGTCATTTCCGTCGCTTTTGTCATTTTTAACATTTATCTCTGTCCCCTGCTTACCCTCTATTACCCCCACTTCTTTCCACATTCCACTGTCTTTAATGTCTTGAATCTCGTCTATAAATTGTTGTTGATAGTTTTTATACATATTTATTTTCTATGGCAAATACTCAATGGTAAATTTCTAACTTCTACCATATCATATAATAAACCATTTACCTCACTTTCTCGCTCATCAACAATTAACCATGAATCATAATTAATATATACATTATTTTGTTTAAGAATTCTAATAATTTGTCCGATCACCTGTTTTTTATACTCATGAATTTGGGGAAATTGACGGGGCGACAATACTTGTTCATCTAACCCTGAAATAACTATACTAACAGAGCCAGCTGGTACTCTACTCAAAAATCCTAATGCATCTTCATTAACAACTGCAGCGGGTATGGGTTGGCTATCCAAAGACATAAACGTAAGGTTGTGTCTTAATTCATCATAATTATGAGGCTCAACTGCAATATACGCCTTTGCCCCAACTTGTTGTGCCAAACAGTATCCCGAAGAAGTAGTTCCAGCTCCTATATCTACAATAATTTGGCCTTTTAGCATATTTAGAAAACTTTGTGCTCTTACTTCATAAGTATTGTTAGGTTTAGAATAAATTGTTGACAAAACCTTTGCAAAATCACCTTCATAGTTTTGCCCCATAATTTCTTGCTTATATTGAGCATTGATTGCAACTGGCTCAAGTTCGGGAATAATCTGCTCTGGGGATACCAAACTCAATTTAAATTGCTCTCTATTAGACAATTCTTTTGTCATACATATTTAAAACTTAATTAACAACTTAGCGTGCTTAGACATCATCTCTTCAAATTTTTCTTTAGTATATTCCGCTATGGGCAAAATAGTGCCTTCGCCTTGATTTAAAATAATCTCAAACATTTTTTCTTGCACACCAGTATTTTTGTCTTCAAACAATTTTTTAGTTATCTCCCAAGTCTGCCAGAGTTGCCTGCCAATTACCGCATGAAAAGTAAAGCCGTGCACTATTAGTCGGTTATAATCTTCCAAAACAAAATCACCCTGCTTAATGCCAAACAAAACTATATCCCCGCCTCGGCGCGTGGCATACAAACAATTATTCACGGAAGAATTAAACCCAGCCATTTCAAAACTCACATCTACCCCCACCCCGCCTGTAAGTTTTTTAATTTCCTCAGTTACCACTGAGTTATGAGCGTAAATTTTTGCATTTGCTGATGGCTGATTATTGTCTGCTAATTGCTTAATTCTAATGGTATAATCAACTCCTAACTTTTTGCCATTTTCTAAAGCCTGTTCACTTACATCCACCCCAATAATAGTTTTAACTCCCAGACCCTTAGCCACTAAAACCAAAAATGAACCAATGGGTCCCAGCCCAAAAATCGCCACTGTCTTATTTTTTAAATCCACTTTACTTCCGGCATGCACAGCATTGCCAAACGGCTCTTGCATAGCCGAAATTTCCGGCCGAATTTTCGTTGTATCTGTCTTCCACAAAATATGCGCAGGAATTTTGGCGTATTCGGCAAACCCGCCATCGTGACTAATGCCTAAAATCTTTTCGTTAGTACAAACTTCTTTCTGGCCTCGTTGGCATTGGTAACACTCTTGGCATACCACGTGAGATTCCGGCGAAACAAAATCCCCCACTTGAACATTTGTTACATTTGACCCAACCTTCACTACTTCCCCACAAAATTCGTGTCCAATAATCCGGTAATTCTTCCTTGATTTGTCATCCCGGGCGAATGCGTCTGAGACCCGGGATCCAGACTGGATTCCGGATACCCCCCCAAGGCGGGGTTCCGGAATGACATAGGTTTCTGATTCTTCATCAATACTCTTTAATATCACATCCCGAAATGCTTGCCTATGCCAAATGCCTCTATCGGTCCCGCATATCCCCGCATACTGCACTTTTAAAATTACATAATTTTTATCGGCCGGATTATTCACCTCATCTAAAACCGGCTCCGGAATCTCCGCGAGCTCAAAACCCTTAGTCGTTTCCCAATCGGTCTTTTTTAAAATTAAGGCTTTCATATTTTTCATTTTAACATCTTAACAAAGTAACATTCTATCAAATCAAACTATCGGTCTGTTAAAATGTTACTATGTTTAAATGTTTTATACCCTATTCCACGGTTACGCTTTTTGCTAAGTTACGGGGACGGTCAACATCGCGCCCTAAGCCCACTGCCACATAGTAGGCCAACAGCTGAAGCGGAATCGTGTTAATCAACGGCTCCAGTAGCTCCATTGTCTTGGGCACAAAAATAATTTCATCCGCCACCTCGCGCGCTTCTTCATCGCCCTCATTGGCGATTACAATGGTTTTCGCCCCTCTGGCCCTTACTTCTAAAATAGTACTTTTCATTTTTTCATACAAAGCATTTTTCGTCAAAATTACCACCACCGGCACCTCGGCGCTCACTAAAGCCAAAGGCCCGTGCTTCAGGGAACCAGCCGGCAAGCCCTCGGCGTGAATGTAAGAAATTTCTTCCAGTTTCAATGCCCCTTCCAAAGCCACCGGATAATTTATCCCTTTGCCTAAAAATAAAATATCCTTATAATTTTTATATTTTTCCGCAATCACTTTAAGGGCTTCGTGTTGTTTAAGGATCTCATTCATTTTTTCCGGCAAATCCATGAGTCCCAATAAAATGCGTTGTCCAGTAGCTAAAGAGGCGTGCTTAATTCTGCCGAATTCCAAAGCATATAAAATTAAAACCGCACACATATTGGTATAAGCTTTGGTAGACGCCACCGAAAGTTCGGGTCCAGCGTGAATGTAAGTACCGGCTCCGGTTTCTCTGGCAATCGTCGACCCCACCGCATTTACCACCCCTCTTACCATTGCCCCTTTCCGCTTGGCCTCTCTGGCTGCCATAAGAGTATCGGCAGTTTCGCCCGACTGCGAAATTACAAAAACTAAAGTATTTTTATTGACAATGGGATCGCGGTACCTAAACTCACTCGCAAAATCCACTTCTGTGGGTAAATTAGCCAATCTTTCAAAGGCAAATTTACCAATTAGTCCGGCGTGTCTGGCTGTGCCCTCGGCAATAATTATTATGCGAGTGATACTGCGCATCTGCTCTAAAGTCATATTAAGCCCGCCAAGCTTGGCTGTGCCTTCTTCCATATCCAGCCTCCCTCTTAAAGCATCTTCCAGCACAGCTGGCTGATCAAAAATTTCTTTAAGCATAAAATGCTCATACCCGCCTTTTTGCGCCGTGGCTTGGTCCCAATCGATTTCTGTAATTTTTTTATTTACTCTCTGATCTCGTAAATTGATAATTTTTAATTCATGATTGAGAGTGGCAATTTCTCCGTCATCTAAAAAAGTAACGCTCTTAGTAAATGGCAACATGGGCGTCACATCGGATGCAATATAAAATTCTCTGCCCGCTCCCGGGTTATTGCCCAAGCCTTCCGCTCCAATCCCAATTGCTAAAGGACTGCCCAATCGAGCAGCGACTAATTGGTGCGGATGGTCGGTATGCATTACCACCAAACCATAAGTGCCTCTTACAAGTTTTAAAGCTTCTCTCACCGCTTGCGTTAAATCGCCATGATAATTTTCGTAAATCAATTTAGCTAAGACTTCGGTATCGGTTTCTGATTCAAATTTTTGATCTTGTAATTGATGTTTGATTTCTCGGTAATTTTCTATAATACCGTTATGTACCAAAGCCAATTTACCTTTAACCACATGTGGGTGAGCATTCTTTTCACTTACCCCGCCATGAGTCGCCCAGCGAGTATGCGCAATCCCCACAGTGCCCAAAACTTCTTGGTTCGCCAATTTGGCGGTTAACTGGTTCACCTTACCCACTTCTCTAATACACTGAATTTTACCCTCAGCTAACACCGCTACGCCCGCACTGTCATAACCCCGATATTCCAAATCGCGCAATCCTTGTAAAAGGATTGGCAAGGCTTGTTGTTTTCCAATGTAACCCACAATTCCACACATAGTTTAGTAGTAAGTTTGTAAGCGAGTAAGTTAATCAGTATTTAAAATACTATCAATAAAAAACTACCTTGTCAATTTTTTCTCTACAACTTTACATTATATTCCAAAAATTCGCTTAGATTTGCGGAGAATCGTATAAGCCTTATACCAATATTTACTAAAAATTACATCATAAGCCCCTGAATATTCCACAAGACTTTCTAAACTGCCAAACCCTAATTTAAACCTCACAAACCCCGGGGTCTTTCCGCTGGCGGTTTCTACCCCCCAAAAATCATATTGCCGTAAGCCCAATTTTTTTGCATCTAACATGGCTTGAAAATGCAACCAATAAGGAGCCATAACATTTTTAAATTGCTCCGCTGATCCGCCAAACAAAAACGTTCTTGTGCCGGCAAAATCCAGCATCAGGGCACTGGCTAAGAGCTGATTTTTGTAAATGGCTTTATAAATATGTAATTTTAAATCAGCTTGGTTGTTTAAGCCTAAAAAATTTATTAAATCTTCATAATACTCTTTACCATACCCCTTATAGCCTTGCCTTTGACTAGTTTCTACAATTAAACTTACCGCTTCTTTGGCAAACAAACCATTTCCCACGCTAATTTCAAATTCATCTTTTACTTTCACTCCGTGCTTTTGTGCCAAACGAATATTATAACGAGTTTTCGGGTGCATTTCGGCTAACAACTGCTCCTCGGTTTTAGACAGGTCAATAATGAAAGTTTTACCGGGTTGGATATTGGTAGATTTAGTGAGTAGTGAGTTGTAAGTAGTAAGTTGTAAGTCACAAATCCGTTTTGGCTCTATTCTAAGAAATACCACATTTGGAAATTTTGACCTTATATAATTAAAAATTATTTGAAAATTAGAAATTAAAAATTGAAAATTTTCGCCTTTGGCGAAAACCGGTCCATATGGTGCATACCAATAGCATTTGCCCAAAGGTAAAGGCATTTTTATAAGTTGAATTGATGCCAACCTAACTCCCCTTTCGTCTAATATCCAATATCTATAAACCGTTCGCCCCAAGCGAACTTGCCACTCTCCCCATGCCCAGCCTTGCAAAAAACTGCCACCCGGTTGAGTGGCAACAAAATCGTTATATTGCTGTTTTTCTGATTCTGGAATCTCCACTAATCCATAATTCATAATTCTTGATTCATAATTCTAATGCTTACCCAAAAACTTTAATGCTTGCTTTAACTGCTTGTCTTCCGGTAATGCGGTATCCAATTTTTGTATAACTTCCCTCACTTCATTTTGTTTATACCCCAAAGCGAGTAGGGCATCAAAAATTGCACTGCTCCCCACTGACTGCTGGTTAGCTGATTCGCTTACAGCTATTTTCCCCTTAAGTTCCACAATAATTTTTTCCGCTGTCTTAGTCCCAATGCCGGAAACTTGTTTAAACAAATTCACATCTTGGCTGGCAATGGCATTTTTTATCACTTCCACTTTAGCGCTAGACAGAATGGACATGGCAGATTTGGGCCCCACTCCGCTCACGGTTAATAACTGTTCAAAAAACTGTAAAGTAGAAAAATCAGGGAGGCCAAATAAACTCTGGCCATCGTCGGCGATTTTATGATAAATAAAAAATTCCTTGTCTTCGCCAAGTTTACTGTCTAGCACCTCGGGCATTACAAACACCTTATAGCCCATACCGGCATTTTCCAAAATAATATAAGTTAACCCTTTAGCTAAAATTTTCCCTTTAAGATATGAAATCATAAATTCAAAAAGACCAATTAATGCGAACCTACAGATACCTACAAATTCTACTTTTAGTTACTCTTATCCTACCCCAATAAGCTAAACACCAATCGTTTCCTTAATTTTAGCATTCTCTATGCTCTTTACAAAATCATTAAACTAATGTAAGCTTTCCCTAATACAACGGCCAAGGGAGGACAAGTTTAAATTCCCACACCGGGAATGTTTACTAAATTTGGAGCCAACCAGACTCTGAATCAGTAAATTTACTTGTCCTCCCTTAAAATATGGGGGTCGGTCCGAGGACGGAGCGTCAGTTGACGTATCCCCTTGCCTTTTCAGGACCGTGCTAGAACACGGTGAGATCGGCTCCCACACCAGTTTTAAGGAGGAAAAATTTTTTCAATTCTACGGAAGCCCTGATTGCCATCAGGGTGCCCTTTTGGGGCATAAAGCAAGGTTTTGTCGGGGCCTTGTGAAATTTCCGTAGACGGGTAGGTTCGGCTACCTCCTTGCCGACAACCTACCCTAGAGGAGGGTTTCCTGGTTTTCAACCAGTGAACATAAGTGGCCCTCAGGGCCCCCCTCCCAAATCTTCCCGGGACTTCACACCCCCGGGAACCGTCGCCCCTCCCCCTTTCTGGGGGACACCCTGTTCTCCCTCCCAGGGTGAAAGGCGACGAAAAGCCGGCTACAATTCACCTTGTAGCCGGCCCCCTCTTTTTATACCTCCTTAACTGTAAGGAGGATTTTATTTTTTTTAAGTTAAAGGTTAAAATACCTAATACAACCATAAGGCTTATACGCCCTGTTCATCCATTGTTTATAAATTTTATACAACATAGGCCTTACGCTTTTGGCAAAACCCCAGATGTGTTATTCCGACCGAGTCTCCGCCAGCTGGCAGACGAGTGGAAGAATCCCTTATATATTGAAATTACTTTTAATTTCACCCACATGGACAAATTTAAACTACACTCACCTTTTGCTTCCACCTTCACCAAGGCTTCGGTGGACTTATTTATTTACTACCATTTGATTATTTTTGAAGATTAAATTATATGTCCAAGTTTAAACTTACATCAAACTTCCAGCCGGCTGGCGACCAACCCACTGCCATTGCCGGACTTTTAAACTCACTTAAGGCCAAACACAAATACCAAACGCTCCTCGGGGTTACCGGCAGTGGAAAAACTTTTACCATGGCCAATGTGATTGCCAAAATCAACAAACCCACGCTCATTATTAGTCATAATAAAACTTTAGCTGCCCAGCTGGCCAGCGAATTCCAAGAATTTTTTCCGGACAATGCCGTGCACTATTTTGTTTCCTATTACGATTATTATCAACCCGAAGCCTATATTCCCCGCTCTGACACTTACATAGAAAAAGAAACGCAAATTAACGAAGAAATTGACCGGCTTAGAAACGCTGCCACCCAAAGCCTGCTTTCCAGAAAAGATGTGTTAATTGTTGCCAGCGTTTCCTGCATTTATGGCTTAGGCAACCCGAACGATTATTTAGATTTAGCTTTAACCATTAAGCAAGGCGAAACTTATAAACGCGGTAAACTCTTAAGGCGACTCACGGATTTGCAGTTTTCTAGAAACGATTACGACTTGCAAAGAGGCACCTTTCGGGTTCAAGGTGATGTTTTGGAAATTATTTTATCCAGCGAAGATACCGTAATTCGCCTGGATTTTTTTGGCGATACCGTGGAGAAAATAGAACGCTTAGACGCCATTAGCGGAAAAACCCTGGAAACCTTAAAAGCCTTTACCATTTTTCCGGCCAAACACTTTACCGCCCCGGAAGAAAAACTCAAACTGGCCATAGATGACATTCGGGCAGAGTTAGCCACAAGACTGCCGGAACTCAAAAGGCAAAATAAATTAGTGGAAGCGCAAAGATTGGAACAACGCACTAATTTTGACTTGGAAATGCTCACCAATACCGGTTTTGTGGCTGGCATAGAAAATTATTCTCGGCATATGGAAGGCCGAGAAGCCGGTAGCCCACCTTCCACTTTGCTGGATTATTTTCCCGACGACTTTTTAATGTTCATTGACGAAAGCCACCAAACCATTCCACAAATTGGCGCTATGTACGAAGGCGACCGAAGCCGAAAACAAACTTTGGTGGATTATGGTTTTCGCCTGCCCAGCGCATTAGATAACCGACCTTTAAAATTTGCTGAATTCCAGCAAAAAATCAACCAGTGCGTGTTTGTTTCCGCCACTCCGGCAAAATTTGAAATCGAAAAATCCCTTGCCGAGCTAACACCTAAAACCTACAACCTAAAACCTACTGTTATGGAGCAACTCATAAGACCCACCGGCCTTTTAGACCCTACCATAGAAATTAAACCCATTAAACACCAAGTGGATGATTTAATAGAGCAAATCCACGCCCGCGTAAAAAAACACGAACGCGTGTTAGTGGCCACTTTAACTAAACGAATGTCCGAAGAACTTACCGAATATTTAAAAGAAGCGGGTATTCATCCCGTTAGAAGTCACGCTCGTACCTCTGGCACGAGTCCTAAAGACCACAGCGTGGCTACTTCTAACGGGATAAAAGTGGCCTACATTCATAGCGATGTGGAAACTTTTGACCGTTTGGAAATTTTAAGAGATTTGCGTCTGGGCGTATATGATGTCCTAGTGGGGATTAATTTACTAAGAGAAGGTTTAGATTTACCCGAAGTGTCTTTGGTGGCAATTTTAGATGCGGACAAAGAAGGCTTTTTAAGAAGTGAAACTTTTTTTATGCAAATGATCGGCCGAGGCGCCAGACATTTAAACGGCCATGCGATTTTATATGCTGACAAAATTACCGGCAGTATGCAAAGAGCCATAGACGAAACCAATCGACGCCGAAAAATTCAAGAAGCTTACAACCACAAACACGGCATTACGCCAACAGGCATTAAAAAAACCATTTCCGACTCGCGCATGGCTGGCTCAAAAATTACTGACCCATCTAAGTCTGATAATGGGCGCGATATATCTAAAATGGACAAGCAAGAAATTAAATTTTATGTGGCAGAACTAAATGAACAAATGGATTTAGCTTCCCGCAATTTGGAATTTGAAACCGCAGCCAAAATCAGAGACAAAATAGAAGAAATAAAAAAACTTACCCGCCTAAGCAGGCCATCCCGAATAAAATAAGGATCTATGCTATAATATTTTTACGAATTATCTGTGTAATCTTGTATTAATCTGGGTATCTGTGATATATGTCATTGACTTTGGTTTCTCCCAATTTTTCCGATCTGCTTTCGCCCAATATAGAAGTGGGAAAATTTCCCGATGGCGACAGTCATATTCGAATTCTAGATTTGGAAAAATACCACGGCCAAGAGGTGCTTATCTACCACCGCTTATTTCCAAAACAAAACACCAGTTTAATAGTTTTACTGTTAATTTTAGATGCCCTTAAAGCAGTAGGGGCCAAAATGAGCGTAGTAGTTCCTTACCTGCCTTATGCTCGGCAAGATAAAATTAAATTAAATGGTGAAGTGGCCAGCGCCAAAGGCATTTGTAATTTACTCGCCAGAGCCGGTTGCCAAAAACTCTACACCTTTGATTGCCACTTTTTAAATGCCGAAGGCGAACATACCTTTGGCGAACTTAAGCTTCACAATACTTCTATGGCTAAAGCTTTGGTTAGCCACGCCCGGCAATATTTTAACCACGAGCCTTTTGAAATTGTCGTACCCGATGCCGGCGCGGAATACTTAGTTAAAGACTTAGGCGGGAAGGCCTTTAAAAAAATTCGGAAAGACTACAGCCATGACCAAATCACCTACCGCGATGTAGAAACCCTTACCCATAACTTTGACATTCAAGGCAAAAACTTTCTGGTTTTAGATGATATGATCTCCACAGGTGGCACCATGGTTATGACCCTTACTAAACTTAAAGACCACGGGGCTAACCAAATTGTCTGCGCTACCACTCATGGCTTATTTTTGTTTAACTGTTTAGACAAACTCCACAAGCTGTGTAAACATGTGTTTGCCACCGATTCCATCCCTTCTCCCCAATCAGCTGTTTCCATAAAAGACTTTTTACCTAAAAATTAATTTTAAAATAATGAATAGAATTACTAAGTGGAGTTTAGTCATACTTATTTTATTGGTTGGGGTTTGGTTAATTAACCGCCCAGAAAACCGCCCCTCGACCACAATTGAGATTGGTGCAGTGTATGATTTTACCGGGGTCTTTGCCGATGGAGGCAAAGCTTTTTTTGAAGGCTCGGAAATTGCCTTGGAAGAAATTAATGCCCAAGGTGGCATTCAGGGGAAAAAATTAAAAATTATTTACGAAGATGACCCGAACCAAGAAGCCAAAGCCGGAATCAACGCTGTGCAAAAACTTATCCGAGTCAATAAGGTAAAAGGCATTGTGACTACCAATTTTTCCGGTATGTCGGGAATGCAAACCTTGGCCGAATCCGCACAAGTTCCCATTATAAACTCCATTGACGCCTCGGATAAAATTGCTCCGTTGGGTGATTGGCTGTTTGGCTCTGGCATTTACGATGAAGGTCAAGGCTTTCATGTGGCAGATTTCGCCAAACAGCAATTAAATTTAAAAAAAGTTGCGGTGCTGGCCGGGAAAGACCTGTACCTCCTTACCGTAGCGGAAGCTTTTGAGAAAAAATTTAAAGAGTTGGGTGGGGAAATTACCTCGCACGATGAATTTTTGGTTGGAGAAACGGATTTTAAAACTCTCATCCTTAAAGCTAAAAACAGCGGAGCGGAAGCCATTTTCTTTTCTCACTTGGGTGAAGGTGGAGTGGGCATTAAACAAGCTCGGGAACTTGGCTTTACTGGCTACTTTTTAGGCACCGACACTATGAGCATTGCGGATGTAATAAAGATTGCCGGAGAAAACGCCCTGAACAATAAAACTTTTTTTGCGCTCTGGAAAAATTTTGACGCGCTTACGCCTGCACAAACCAAATTCGCCGAAAGATACACAGCCAAGTATCAAAAAGAGGCGGGTGATTATTTGTTTTATAATGTCTTAGGCTACGATGGCATAATGGTTTTAGCGGAAGCTTTAAAAAATAGCGACTTAACCGGCAAAGGCATAAAAACCGCCCTGTATAACATTAAAAATTTTCCGGGTTTAAGTGGACCCATTTCCATAGACGAAACCGGCATCAACCGCGACCCTAAATCTGCCATTGTGATGTATAAAAATGGCGTCATCGTAAGAGCGCCAGAGCCGTATGTCAAGGGTAAATAGGGTTGACAGTTAGTTAAAAATGTAGTAAAATCCCTCACATAAATCCGTCCATCAAACAGACGGATTTTGATTTTGCCCAAAGTCGCATGAGGGCACTACAAAAAATTGCGACGGATTTTTTAGGAGGCACAAAATGCAATTTTTTTGGGTTGTGGCGACCCTTTATTTCGCCACCCTCCTGCCCGGGGAGGAAAAAGCCGGGCACCCTGAAAAGGGGGAAGTGACCGGGTATTGGGCACCCGGGCACTTCTCCTTTCTGGAGGGGAGGGTGGGCGTCAAACCCCACTCTCACTTCCAGCTCCATGCTGGGCTGGTCACCCGGCTTGGAGAGGCGGAAGGCGGACACGATCAATCCGCTCTCCGCCAAGGGTTTTTTGGGCTGGGTCCGAGTTTTAAACGCTCGGCTCACGGCTGGCACCTTGAAGCCAGTCCGTGGGCCGGAGTTTCCGCCAATCGTGGCGGACTCGGCCCAGCCCTGGGCTTCCACGTGGTGGTTGACCACCACCGCGTGGAAGCGGAGAGTCGGTTCGTGCTCGCGGATGCCCACCGCGAGCACGGCTGGCAAAAGATCAACCTCGCCGACCCCGCCGGCGAGGTGTGTGTAAAAATCGGCCGGGCCTGCGTTGGCGCAGGGCTCGGCCGGAGCGGGGGGTGGCACCCGGAGGCCACCTTAAAAATAAAACTTCCGGGCGGTTTCCGCCTTTCGCTGGGTGCCTTACGCACCCACGAGGGATGGAAGCCTTTCCTCGGGGTAGAACGCAAGTTCTAACGCCCGAGGGGGCCAGCTCTGCACTACGTAAGTAGTTGTCGGAGCTGGCCTTGTTTTTTTTCTAAATATCTGATAAACTTGATTTTGTCGCAGTCAATAAATTAAATTGTTATATATTATAAATTATTAGTTATTAGTTAACCTACATTATGCCTAACACCAAGTCAGCCATCAAAGCCATGCGTCAGTCAATAAAAAGGCGCGAACGCAATTTAAAAGTTAAAGACGCCTACAAAACCGCAGTCAAAGACGTTAAAAAACTTATTACCTCTGCTCAAAAAAGTGAAAGTTTGGAAGCGTTAAAAAAGACTATGTCTGCCTTAGACAAAGCGGTCAAGAAAAACGTGATTCATAAAAATAAAGCTTCCAGGCTTAAATCCCGAATCTCCACAGCCATTGCAAAATTAAAATAATTAAAAAGTCTCCAACAAAGTTGGAGACTTTTTAATTTACATCTGTGATATCTTTTTTTCTGTGTATCTATAATCTTTAACGCCAAAGTATAATACGCGCTAAATGATGAATGAATCCGCTACAAATAATTTGTATCCATTTCCAAATAGTTTTAAACATAAAGTCTAATATCAATCGCTTATTTAATTCTTATGACCAAAGATATAGTAAAATCTTTACTATCACATTAAGCTGATTATAACGCTGAACATACGCTGAGCACAAGTCTTATCTTTTATTTATTAAGTTTACCACCAGTTTAACCATTGCATCCTTATCGCTTGGCTTGCTTTCCGCCACCAGCAAAGCCAAAGCCGTTAGCGCCGTATCATTAATTTTTCTTTCACCCTTTTTATTCATTAAAAAATTATTCTCAATTAAAAATAACAAAAAAATTAAAGAACCAATGCGTTTGTTGCCATCGGCAAAAGGGTGGTCTTTAATGCAAAAATATAATAAATGCGCAGCTTTTTCTTCCAAAGACGGATACAAGTCTTTTCCGCCAAAAGTCTGGCCAATACTGCCTAACACGGCTTGAAACTTCCCACCCACTTCTTTACCAAACAACTCCCCGGCTTCTTTTTTCGCCATTAACCGATTCTTAAAAGCCAGAATTGATTTTTGTAAACTGCCATAATCCAAAACTTTAGCTGGGCCTTTACTGGTGTCCTGAATTTTTAAATCGTCTTTATCGTAAGCATTCAGCACAAACCACGTATTGGCATAATCGGCAATAATTTTTAACAATTCTTTTTCATAACCTTCAAGCCTTCTGCTTTCCAGAGCCGTTTGCATAAGCCTATGCGCGCCTTCTAAATCTTTAAGTTTCACTTGTAAATTTTCTGCATCTTTTAAACGTTTTTCGTTTATGACATAGCCTTTCACCAAAAAATCTCTTAAACGATTGGTCGCCCAAATACGAAACTGAGTGGCTCTTTTAGAATTAACCCGATATCCCACAGAAATAATTGCATCTAAACTATAATATTTTACTTTATAACTTTTACCATCCGAAGCAGTATGTTCCAAAATGGAACATACTGAATTTTCGCTTAATTCTGCGGAATTAAATATACTATTTAAGTGCTTTGTTATCGCTGGTCTTTGAGTGCCAAATAAAATACCAATCTGGTCTTGAGTCATTAATATTGCATCATTTTCCACTCGCACTGATATCTCTGGACCATCTTGAGTTTTATAAAAGATTATTTCGCCCTTTTTTGTTTCTTTAATCATAATTTTATACTTAATAATCGGATATCTTTTATAGTATACGATTATTCACCCATTGTCCAATAAATCTTGTGGATAACTAAATTTCAAACTTTCTCAATTTTACTACCTGCTCTTGCACTCTCTCTTCTGTAATCTCTTCCGGTCTAATTTTGCAATATTCAAAAATTTGCGTTTCAATTTGCCTTAAAGCATTCTCAAAAGCCTCTCTTTCTGGCGTTTCTCCTTGGTGATTAACGTATCGCCGACGCAAATCTAAAAATCTCTCCTCCAAACTCACCACCCCAAACGGACTTACCCGATCGTCTGCATACTGGCAAATTTTTTTACCCCAATCATTTCCACTGGCGTTGTTGGGTGCTCCCAAAAAACTAATGGCGCCAATTAACTCGATAACTCGCTCACTGGCCCCTAAGTCTTTGGCAATTTGCAAATGGGCCGTATGCTCATTGCTTCCATATTTGGCTTTAAAGGCTTGTTGCACCTCTCGCCAATAGTCTAAATCCAAATCTTGATTAATAATTTTTTTGGTTTGAGAAAAATCAAATTTAATAATATTCCCCATATCGTGAAGCAAACAAGCGATAATCAGATTTTTTTTCTCCCCCTTGTGGGGAGGGTTAGGGAGGGGGTAAAAATTATTCCATATCGTCATCGCCACTCCAGCCACTCGAAGCATATGCTCAGCCTGAGGAGGCATAATTTGGTACTGTTTGTAAATTTCAAGAATGTTCATACTATTTAATAATGCCACAAAACCTAACTTCTTCCACCCCGTTAAATAACTTTAACCGGGTAAATTTCTCCCCAATTCTCTCCCACCTTAGCTTCCACCTTTATCGGCACAGCAAGTTTTATGGCATTTTCCATAAGCGGAATTAAAATTTTGGTGTAATGTTCCACTTTGTCCTCCCTAACTTCAAACACCAATTCATCATGAACCTGTAATAGCATACGGCAGTCAGTTGTAAGTTGTAAGTTGTAAGTTGTAAGTTGCTTATGAATTTCTATCATTGCCAATTTTATCACATCGGCAGCCAAACTCTGAATAGGAAAATTTACCGCTTGTCTTTCGGCCGCAGCTCTCACAAAAAATTGACTGGATTTGATTTCTGGAAATTTACGTATCCGGCCGAGCTCATTCCGAACAAAACCGGCTTCTCTCACCTGAAGTTTAATTTGTTCTATATATGCTTCCACTTTAGGAAAGGCCAAAAAATATTTTTCTATAAATTGTTTCGCTTCAAAATTGGACATTTCCCCAATGCGAGCAGAAAGCCCAAAACTGGAGACGCCGTATAAAATCCCAAAGTTAATGGTTTTGGCATCTCGGCGCATATCTTTAGTTACCTGTTTCGATGTTACCCCAAAAATTTCCATAGCGGTTTTGGTATGGATATCTTCGTTATTTTGAAACACTTGGAGCATTTTTTCATCGCGCGATAAATGCGCAGCAATTCTCAGTTCAATTTGGCTATAATCCAAGCTTAGAAGTTTAAAACCTTTTTCCGCCACAAAAGCCTTGCGCACCTGGGCACCTAAACCTTCTCCCCTCACCGGAATATTTTGTAAATTAGGATCTATGGAAGAAAGCCTGCCGGTGGCGGCAATGGTTTGGTTATAACTGGTGTGAATTCTACCGGTTTTTTTGGCAACCATTTTGGGCAAAGCCAGCAAATAAGTGCTTTGCAGTTTAGCCAATTCCCGATACTGTAAGATTTTTTCAATTACCGGATGCTGGCCTAACATTTTTTCCAACTCCCCGGCTGCGGTGGAAAGTCCGCTTTTATTTTTTTTATTGGCAATGGGCACCAGATTCAACTTTTCAAACAAAACTTCTTTCATTTGTTTGGGCGAATTTAAATTAAATTCTTCACCCGTCAGCTTGTAAATATTTTTTTCCAGCTCTTTAATATCAATTTCCGCTTCACCCGATAATCTGTTTAACAACTCCACATCAACTTTAATACCTGCCTTTTCCATGTCTGCCAACACAGCAACTAGGGGCATTTCGATTTCTTCAAAAACTTTTTTTAACCCTTCGGTCTCTATCCGCTCCGCGAAAATCCCTTTTAACCTTAAAGTTATATCGGTATCTTCCCCGCAATACCACGCAACTTTTTCTATTGCCACCTTATCCATGGTAATTTGCTCTTTGCCTTTACCAATCAGTTCTTCAATGCTTTGCATTTGATAACCCAATTCGCTAAACGCAATGGCATCAAGCCCATGCTGGCGAGTGCCGGCATTTAATAAGTAAGAGGCAATCATGGTGTCAAAAGAAATAGGACTAAGTTGTAAGTTGTAAGTTGTAAGTATTTGTTGGTCGTATTTGAGGTTATGGCCGATTTTGGCAATTTTTTCATTGGCGAGTAAATTTTTTAAGCCGGCTGATGACACAGCTAAACTGGCGGGCACATAATAAGCTTTGCCAACCTCGGCACATAGCCCTATCCCAACCAGCTCAGCTTCCGTAATGTCTAAACTGGTGGTTTCGGTATCTACACAAATTTCTGTGACAGTTGATAATTCTTCAAGCATAGCCGAGAGCTTTGCTTCAGTGTCAACGAGCTGGTAATCCTGCTTACCAATTTTCTCCTCCCTCTCCCTCTGGGAGAGAGTAGAGGTGAGGGTTTCGCCAGTTGCTAATTCGCTGATTGACTGATTAGCTGACTTGTCCGCCGTAGCTTTAGCGAAGGAGGATTGGCTGATTAGCTGACTTGGTAATTTAGACAGTAAACTCCTAAACTCCAATTCTTGAAATAATTTAAACACTGTCTGTTTGTGGGTTTCGTTAAACTCATACTTGGGCACTTCGACTGCTATGGGAACATTTTTATCAATCACCGAAAGTTTATACGACATCCGAGCTTGCTCTTCTTGGTCGATTAACAATTGTAAAACCCTTGGCTTTATCCGATTCTCTATTCTCTTCTCTCTAATCTCTTTGTAAAGATTCTCAATTGACCCAAACTGCCTGATTAAATCACTCGCGCCTTTTTCCCCTATGCCTTTAACTCCCGGGATATTGTCCGAGGCATCGCCCCTTAAACCTCGGTAGTCAATTAATTGCTCGGGGCTCAGCCCATATCGCTGGCGTACTGCCTTGGCATCATAAATGGCGGTATCGGCAATCCCCTTACGTAGGGTGTAAACTTTAATCACATGATTCACTAACTGCAAAGTATCCAAATCGCCGGTGGCAATAATAATTTCCGCAGTGGGATGTGCAGTATGCAACTTTTGGGCCAAGGTCCCCAAACAGTCATCGGCTTCGTATCCGGCTTTTTCAAAAATGGGAATATTTAAAGCCCTTACCACTTCTTTCACTCGGGGAATTTGGTCATAAAGCGCCTGATCAGCCTTTACTCTGGTGGCTTTATACCCTCCGTATTCCTTGTGTCTAAACGTGGGGCCGGCCAAATCAAAGGTACAGGCAATATGTGTGGGCTTTAACTCTTTAATGGCTTTTAACACAATCGTGGTAAAACCAAATACGGCATTTGTCTGCTCTCCGCTTTTGGTCGTTAAAAACGGCACCGCATGATAACCGCGATGAATAAACGCATTACCATCTATTAACATGTATCGCTCTTTGATAGACATAAAAGTATTATATTAGATTTTTTTATCCTTGTCTTGAACACAGTCAAATTAGCTATCTTATCCGCCCCATAAGTCTTATCAAGACCAATTTGTCCTAGCTGTCTCTTAGCTTAAACAAATACTCTTGATATAATATCAGCATGCAAAATAAACCAGATCAAAAACCAAACCACACCCCCATCACCCTACTGATTTTAGCCTTTTCGGGTTTAATACTAAGTCGACTGCTTCCTCTTTTCAAAGCCCCGCTCTCGGCTTTTGGTTATGACTATGGCTTTTATTTAGACGCCCTTAAAAATGCGCAAAGCCTAAACTGGCAAGACGGACTTACTGCCTTTTGGGGAGGCTTTAATAATCCCCTCTTTTATTTTTTTAATTTGCTTCATTTACCCCCGCAGTTCATTTTAACTCTCAGTTATTTATTTTTTGCCTTACTAACCGGTCTGGCTCTGTACTGGCTTTTTAGCCCACAAAATAAAACCGCTGGCTTGTTTGCCCTGCTTTTATTTACCTTGTCCTTAGTCCAAATGGAAAGCTATACCATGTTTTTGTATAAACATGCCTTAGCTTTGCCTTTTTTTATATTAGGTTTTAAATTCGCACTGGAAAAACGTTGGGGTTGGTTTATGGCCTCCACGTGCCTAATTTTACTTACTCACCGTACCACTGCCATAATCTATGTTTTAACTTTGGGATTATACTGGACCGGACTTTTTATCAAGCAAAAAAAATATAAGCCCCTGATGGTGGGCTATGCATTATTAATATTAAGTTTACTCTTTGGTTTTTTCTTCTTAAATCTTCAGTCAATAATCTTTAATCTAATCCGGCACAATAATCTGAATGTCCGTACCGGTTTGTTATTTGATCAAGAAAATATTTTAAAATATGTATGGCCCTTATTGCCCTTGGCTCTAGCCGGTATGGTGACTTCATACAAACAAAAAACCCATATTTTATGGCTTATCTTAAGTGGGGTGTGTCTGGTTTGGCTAACTTTTCACTTACCTTTTTACCGAAGGGTGTGGTTATATTTTGACTTAAGTTTAATCATTTTTTCTGCTTACTTTTTATCGCATCTTAATTGGCAAAAACCCTCCGCTAAAATCGCCTTTGGCATAATTTTAGGCTTTTTAGCTTTCCGTTTAGTAAATTTTTCTTTGCAAAAATTGCCCTTTATTTACCGAGACGAAATTAATGAATTGCAAAACTTTCACTCACCTACCGGTTTTATTCTGGCTGTCTCGGCCAACGATGCGCCTTGGCTTTTGGCCTATACTAACGGCTACCGATTAGGCGCTCCCGGTCTGTTAGAAGACCCCCACACCTACCCAGACTGGCAAAAGTTTTGGCAAGGACAAAACCAAAGACAGTTTATTGCCAGCTACCCCAGACCCTTATACTTATACCAGCGTGATTGGCAACTGCCAAAATTAAATTTAGGCAATTGCCTAAAACCCTTGAGTCCAAATTTTTCCGAGGTGGACTTTGCTTGCGTGGAAGCAACTTTACAAAATTAAACAACTTAATAAGGGTCATCCTTGCCGTAAGGCAAAGATGACCCTTATATTTATTGATTCTCTAATAATCTACCTCTCTATTTCTCTATCCACTCACTCATTCAATTATCTTTTCTCCAATTTATACTCCCACCATTCATTATCTTTAATTAAACCTCCAAAAGTGGTAATATCTTTAAAACTAATGTCGCTGGCGGATTTCCCTCTCAAATAGTGGGTGGTGCTCGCCGGACTGGGATAGTTAGCTGGCAAAATTCGGATTTTGCTAACTTTTTTTTCTGCTCCTAAATCTAAGGTAATGCCTGCATTATAATAACTGCCGGAATTCCACACCGTATTAACATTGCTATCATAAGCCCTGGCTGTCACACTCTCTCGGTATTCCGAAGTCGCGGAAGCACTACTAATAGCTAATTTTTGTCCGGCGTCGTCATACACTTCTATTTCTCGCCAAGCCACCCAAGAATTACTGGAAGGAGTTTCGATTTTTATCTGTCTAAAAGAAGGGTATACAGGCACTGCAACTGTTTGGGTTGATGAACTAGGACCTTGAACAGGCATAGATGATAAATCCACACATCCGCCAAAAACCCGGCACCCATTCTCCTCCCGCCAAACAGTGGTTTGATTTTCTCTGCAAGCGATTGGTGGCGGAGGCAAACAAGTGACAATCCCTGACTGAATAACAAACGTTTGGCTTTCCGCTTTGCCGGCATCGCCTCCATTGGCGTAACCGGTAACTCTGGCATAGTAATCCTTACCATCATCTAACTTAACTGGAACCGTCCAATCAAAATAATTATTATTTTTTGCCACATCACTTATCCAATAAACTACTTGGTTTCCGGAAGATTTTTTAAACAACCAAAGATACATTTTTTCAATTCCGTTTGACTCCCACTTAAAGCGGTAAGTTTGCCCCTTTACCAAAACCGAATCTGATACCTGTAAATTACTGATTCTTACACCCGACCCTCGATCCGTAGGCACTTCTGACTTTAAGACCATCTCTCTAGAATCGGAACCTAACAATTCACCGGTAGCCTTATATCCATCTATTCTTAATTTATACTTACCCTCGGGCATATTGTCCCCGCCCAAATACTGACCCACTTTCCATTCATAACGGCCGGGGTTATTTGAAAATTTTACAATTAAATACTGAGGAAAAACTTGAGCGCAGGAAGTATTTACCGGGCAATTTGGCATAAATTGTGCTTCAGCAGTAATACTCACCCATGCAATGTTACTCGAAGCTTCCCAAGAAATCTGTTGTCTGGAATTATTATTTAAAGCTACATTGGCAACCGGGGCGGTAATTGCTAATTTGGCATTCTCCTGAGCAGGCACACACCTAGGAAATCGACAACTGTTCTCTCGGGTCGGCGGATCCCAAACTACTAACTCACCGTTTCGGCACATAATATCTATGGTGGGACATACTGGCGACTGAGCCGGTTCTATGGAAAAACTTTGGCTCCACCAAGAACTCAACCCATTGGTACTGGTAGGAAAAGTGGTGCTGGGAACAATCCCATAAGTAACAGGCCTTAACCGGACGTTATTAACTGATTGCGCTATGTCACTGCGCACATCTGCTTTAAGCGATAAAGCAAGTTTTTGTCCCATAGGGATAGTTAACGGGATAGTTAAATCAAACTTTAACTCTCTTTTTGGCAAACAAGGCGTGGTAACGCTCAAACACTTTAAATCCACTTTTGCCAGTAAATTCGGGCCTTCAAACAAATAGGCATTGGTAAACTTATCTAAAGCCGTCAATGTATCAAATTCAAAAGTAAATGAATTTATTTGATGAAAAAAACTCGCCACATCCATAACTATTTCACTTATGATGTCAACATTAGCTAACGTTGCTTTATCACTACCGGCTGTCACCGGATTATTTATGGGTGCATTGGTATTTTCTTTAAAAGTTAAATACCCCATATACCCATAGCTTGGGTTAGAATTGTTACATTTTAATTCCAAACCGCACTGGGTTTCCGGATTAAAATTCATCCCCGGCACATAAGTGCAATGTTGGGGCGGAGCCGGATATTCACACATTTGGTTAACCTCACATACCTCCACTCCACATTCGTCTTGCGAATAATCTAAAGTGCACCCTTGTCTTAAAGGACGCACAGGACATTCCACATTCTCACCCGGTTTTTGCGGAGCGGTTAACTTTAAATTTACCAATCGGGTTAACCGTCTACCGTTTTTTCTATATAAAATAAAGTTATAATCCTCCCCGGGTTCTAAATCGTATCCGGTCAAACCCGAACCGCTCCCCCTGATGTTATCCATAAATGACCAACCATTTACCTTAATCACCCCTACAACTCCGGGCTGAAGCTGATAATCAATTTGCACCTGCCAACCCCCTCTTTCAAAACCGATTAAAGTATGATTTAAACAATTCCCCCGGTTACAATTTGGCTGGTTATAACCATAACTGGCCACACCCAAAACCCTGCCCGGCCTGGACTTGAACAACTGAGTTTGGGCTACTGACGATTCATAAGCCAAACCGGAATTAGACATTTCCGTATAAGCCACTAACGTAATGCTCCCCGCAGATACTGCAAAAAACAGCACTAGCGCCAAAGCAATACTAGAGCTGATTTTAAATTGAGCCAAAGCACTTAGAGCTTTGCCCCAGAGCGATTCACCGGCTTGGTTTGAAAGCATTTCGGAAATGCTGGCATACTTAGCCGGAGGATTATAGGTTTTCATTTTTGTTTTCCCTCTGATGCACAAAAAATTGCAGATAACCCAGATTTTAACAGAAATTTAATAACCTCTGTATAATCCGTGAAATCAGTAGATTTGTGATCTTTAATTTTTGTTTTTGTTTTCCCCGTACCCTTACCGACGAGCATCGGAATGAATGATACTGAGGCCTGCCCCGAGGTAAATACCACAAATTAGATATTTAATAACGGCGCAATTTTTGTTGATTTTTGTTTCATTACCAACAGTAAAAATTATTTTGATTTTTACTGTTGGATTTCTTGCCTCATTAAATTTAATTTGGATTTAATAAGGAAATGGCTTCACAAAGTTTTAGAAATTTTGTCTAAAAATTTGATTTGATACATATATTATAGCACAGATTTTTGCTTTTGTCTACCCCCCCACACCTAACCCTAAATTTTAAACTCATTAATTTTAAAAAGCATGTTGTTGTTTATTAAATATTAAAATGAATATAATCGTTTGGTGTGGGGGATCTTAGACTGCCACTCTAAACACCTCTTCTACATCGGTGAGTCCGGCTAAGGCCTTTAACAGGCCATCTTGAGCCATCGTGAGCATACCCTGCTTGAGAGCTACCTGTTTAAATTCGCTCATACTGCCTTGTTTAAAAATTAAAGCTTGTATGGCTTCCGTGTTTTCTAAAAATTCATAAATCCCCACTCGGCCTTTATACCCCAAACCTCCGCACGCTTCACACCCCGAGGAGTGGAAAAAGGTAATTTCCTTGGGCACCAACCCTGCGGTCTTACTAGGGATGGCTTTGAGTATATACATGACCTTTTCCAGCACATGAGGCGCGAGCACAGCTTTAACTTTGCAATTGGGGCAAATGCGTCTCACCAACCTTTGGGCAATCACCAAAGATAAAGCCGGCGCCAAAACAAAAGGCTTTACACCCATATTAATTAATCTGGGTATGGCACCCGAGGCGTCGTTAGTGTGCAAAGTGGTTAATACCAAATGCCCGGTTAACGCTGACTGCATTGCGGTTTCCGCGGTCTCTTGATCACGAATCTCCCCTACCATCACAATATCCGGATCTTGCCTTAATACAGCGCGCAAGGCTTTGGCAAAATCAAAATCGTGAGTATGATCGATGGGGGTTTGCACAATTCCTTCCAGCCGATACTCTACCGGATCTTCCAGAGTAATAATTTTAACTCCCGGGTTATTCAACTCATTTAAACACGAATATAAAGTAGTGGTTTTACCACTCCCGGTGGGGCCGGTGGTAATTATCATGCCATTGGGTCTGGCTAAAATTTTTCTGAGTAAAGCTTCGTTAACAGAAGATAAACCCAAACTGCTAATTTTTAAAGTTTGGTGATTAGTGCCTAAAATTCGCATAACCAACTCTTCGCCAAAATTACTCGGCAATACCGAAACCCGGACGTCCATAGCTTGCTTACCCAAATAAAATGTCAGCCGGCCGTCTTGAGCTTGGTTGGTAATATTTAATTTCAATCCGGATAAAATTTTTATGCGGGCAACGATACTTTTTTCCAACTCCTTTGGCAGATGCAGTACATCTTGCAACACTCCATCGACTCTAAACCGTAATTTGATTAAATGCTCCTCGGGCTCCAAATGAATGTCGGAGGCATTAAATTCTAAAGCCACCCCAAAAATTATTTCCATAAATTCCGAAGCAGTGGTATTTAACTGAAGACGAGAATCTTTTAAACTTTCCAAGTGTGAGCGATAACTCGTATTGGTTTTTAAAGTTAAAGTTTTATCTTGAGTAAGTTTGGGCTTAATAATTTTTTTATACAATCTAAAAGTTTCCTCAAAACTTTTGGGGGAAATCACATAAACGGTGACTTTATTATGTTGGGAAAATTCCGCAACTTTATGTTGCAAGGCAGGCAAGTTTGGGTTAACCGCCCCTAAACGCAGATCGCTCTGTTCCTTAAAAAAGACCACAGCTTGAAGCTGCTGGGCCTCTGCTTCATCGATAAGAGCTAGCACATTAAAATCAATGGGAAAATTATGCAAATCCACATACGGCATACCTAAAGACGTAGCCTTGGCTTTAGATTCATCTTCTTGCATTTTACGATTGACTTCGTTGAGCGTTCTTTGCAAGTCGGCCTGAGTGCCGGGTAAAAAACTGTGGTTGGACATATTTTTTTAAAACAGCAGGCCAAATTTTCACTAAGCGTTTTTTATCTCGCCTGTCTGTTTGGATGTTTGATTTTGGTGATTCCTTGTTCCCCCTAACATTATAACATTTTTTTGTTTCAATCTGGCGCTAGCATCTTAACTGGCTGGAATGTCTCTATAAACTAAGCCAAAATCTCCCAAAAGGTTTGGGTGGCGGTTTCTAGGGTGTCGGCGGAAAGTAGCCCGCTATACAGATTATAGGCGCCACTGGTAAATAATTTATGAATTTTATATTCTTTTACTTTATCCTCAAACTTGGAAGTGGGCAAATGTTTCTTTTGAGCCAAATAGACTCTCATTTTTAACGACTCGTCTTCTACCAACATCCCCACTATTTGCTGGCCTGACAAATGCTCCAGTAAGTCCTTTAAGACTTGTAAATATACGCCATCGGGATTATTCACACTGTCCGGCAATTCAGCCTGTGCCAGCACTACCCCTGCCGACTGATTAACCAATTGTAATTTGGATAAGGCCAAACCCAAAATTTTTAACTGCTCTAAAGATCGAACCTTGAACAAATGTTTAACAATTTCTTGTTGTCTGGCGCCTTTTTCCACTAACAAACTGGCCACCTTGAAGCTTTGGGGAGTAATTTGAGCATTTTGAAAACTGTGAGTCCGAGCCACAATGCCGGCCAAAAGACTGGTGGCAATGTCTTCGTTTAATAAATCGGTTTCATAGGCTTGCATTAAATCGCTCACCACTTCGCACAGCGATGCGCTGTTGATATTAACGATATTAATGGCGCCAAAATGTTTATTGCCCGGTTGGTTATCGATATTAATTTTGGGTGTACTATAAAAAACTTCCGCGTAAGACTGAAAATTCTCTCCCAAGTCTAACAGCTGTTCCACGCCCAAAGTGATGATTAAATCGTAAGGCGCCAACTCAGATTCAAAAGTCACATCTGCCGGAGTAAAACTCGCTTTTTTACTTTTTAAATAAATTTTGGCCCAGTCACCTTCCAACTGATAACTAATTTCCTCCAAACCTTTTTCCGCGGTAGCCACTTTAATTACCATACTGTTAGCCTGACTTAAGGTCGTACGTAAATTGATAATTTTTGGCAAAAAAGGAAACTCCGCTTCGTAATTATACTTAGCCAAAACTTCCACCTCTTTATCTTGTTTTTGCAAAAATAAAGCCATTGCAGAACCGGCGCCGGCAAGATCGGCGTTTAATTCTTCGGGTAAAATAATTAAAATTCTTTTGGCTTTGGTAATTTGCTCAAAAAATTGTTTATGGGTCTCTATCATAAATTGCGTTGTAACTGACTACTTAACGATTTACCAGTATATCTAATTTTGCTTTTGCAGTCAATAATAGGTAAACTATACTTAAGTCTACTTATCACCATGCCTACTCCGCCAAACTTCCCTAAATACCTGACTCTCAAAGATGTGCCCGCCGGTGCCTCGCTTTTAGCCCAGCACCTAACCGGTGGAGAAATTTTAGGCTTGTTCGGAAATTTAGGTACCGGTAAAACTTTATTTACCAAACATTTGGCCAAACACCTAAAAGTAAAAGCTCCTGTCACCAGCCCCACCTTTACCTTAATGAACCACTATACCGGATATTTACCCGGCACAAAAAACCCCATTGAAATTTTACACTTAGACTTATACCGGACTAAATCTTTAAAAGAAATTAAAGCCCTGGATCTCTTTGAGATGTGGGGTAAAAAAAATACTCTTACCATTATTGAATGGGCGGAAAAACTCAAAAACCATTTACCTCCCAATGCTTTAATTTTAAATTTTAAACATGCCTAAACTTATTTGGTATTTAACTCTTGGTTTGTTACTAGTCTGCTTGTGGCCCACTAAACCGGCGAAAGCTTTTTCATTGTTTTTAGATACTGAAGAAATTAACATTCCCCTTGCCACTTTAGACAGCTGGTCTGGTGATGGCGCTTTGGCCAAGCAATCTTTAATTGAAGCCAATACCGATTCAGAACAGCTCTTCGCCGAATATTTGGGCCTGCCTTACACCGGCACATTAAAACAAAATTTTTACCGCTACCGACCGGGTAAAATTTATGCTTTTTTGCAAACCATTGCTAAAAATTTACCCAATGCCAAAACCGAACCTAAACTGCTCATTAACCAACAATTCCGGGCCGAAGAATTTGTTAATGCCCAAAAAGGCAAAACTTTGGATTACCACACCAGCGTCCAAAACATTTTACTAGCTCTCAAAAATAATGACTTGGGCGCCCCGCTGGTAGTGGACGAAATCTTACCGGAAAAAACTTTAGGCTCCACAAACACCTTGGGAATTAATGAATTGTTAGCTCGAGGAGAATCGGATTTCAAAGGCAGTCCTAAAAATCGTTTACACAATATTAAAATTGGGGTCAAACAAATGCAAGGCGTCATTCTTAAACCGGGTGAAGAATTTAGTTTTAATAAATATTTGGGTCCGGTAGAGGAAGCCCAAGGGTTTTTACCGGAATTAGTCATTAAACGCACGGGCACAGTCCCGGAATTAGGCGGAGGGCTTTGCCAAGTTTCTTCCACCACTTTTAGAGCTGCCATGAACGCCGGACTGCCCATTACGCAAAGAAAAAACCACGCTTACGCTGTCCAGTACTATTCCCCGCAAGGCACCGATGCCACCATTTATCCGGGGGTGGTGGACTTAAAATTTATTAACGACACTCCGGCCCACATGCTCATTTGGCCTTATTTTAAAGAGACTACCAAACTGGTGTTTGAATTCTACGGGACTAAAGACAATCGAAAAGTCACCTTGGAAAAACCCATTCAATATGACAAAAAAACCGACGGCTCTTTAAAAGCCGAATGGACACGCGTGGTGGAAAAAGATGGTCAAATTGCGACTTCCACTTTTAAATCTATTTATCTGCCTCCAGCTTTATTTCATAAAGAAGAAACCTTTCCCACCACAACGCCTCATACCAACTAAACTTATGACTATTTTATCTACCCATACTCCCAACGATCAGATAGCTCAAGACGAGATCTTAATCGAAACCACCTTAAGACCGCAAAGTTTTGAAGATTATATTGGTCAAAAAGCAGTAAAAAATAATCTGCTCATTTTAATGTCTGCTGCAAAAAAAAGACAAGAACAATTAGAGCATATTTTATTTTACGGACCTCCGGGTCTGGGCAAGACTACCTTAGCCCACATTATTGCCAAAGAAATGCGAGCAAATATTAAAATCACTTCCGGTCCAGCCATTGAAAAAGCCGGGGATTTGGCATCGCTACTCAGCAATTTGGAAAACGGGGATATTTTGTTTATTGATGAAATTCACAGACTGAATAAATTGGTGGAAGAAATTTTATATCCGGCCATGGAAGATGGCTTTATAGATATAGTTTTGGGCAAAGGCCCGGGCGCCAGAAGTATTCGAATGGATTTACCCAAATTCACTTTAATTGGCGCGACTACCCGAATTGGCTTAATCTCCTCACCTCTCCGTGACAGATTCGGCGCTACTTACCGACTCGAGTATTACGAACCAGAAGAAATAGAAAAAATTATTCTACGGAGCAGTGAAATATTAAATACTAAATTGGACACGGAAGCAGCCAAAGAAATCTCCATCCGCAGTCGCTTTACTCCCCGTATTGCCAACCGCTTATTAAAGCGGGTGCGCGACTTTGCTCAAGTTTACAGCCATGATACAATAAAAATGCCAATCGCCCGACAAGCTTTGGAATTATTAGAGGTAGATAATTTGGGTTTAGATAAAAACGATAGAAAAATTTTGCATACGCTGATTAACACTTTTGCCGGCAAACCGGTTGGCCTCAATACCCTTTCTGCCAGCATTGGCGAAGAGGAAGACACTATAGAAAATATCCATGAACCATTTTTAATGCGCTTAGGTTTACTCATGCGCACCCCCAAAGGCAGACAAGCCACCGACTCAGCTTATAAACATTTGGGGCTTACTCCACCCTCTGTGGGCGCTACCCATAACCAGCCCGCGATGTTATAAAAAACCATTTATAGGACTTACGCTCTTGCCACTTAAACTTCGGCAGAGCCGAAGTTCTAAAGTGGC
>CAYTCJ010000006.1:0-70472 GCA_964436545.1 uncultured Candidatus Saccharibacteria bacterium | reverse complement strand
TTGAGGTGGTAGCGACCGCAAGGTCATGGGAGTTCGACTCTCCCCTCGGGCACCATACAGATTTATGTTAAATATCCCCGTAGTTTTAGGTTCAGTTAGAACTGGAAGGAAAAGTTATTTTCCGGCTCAATTTTTAGTGGAAAAAATTCAAAGTTTAGGCCATACCAGCGAATTGGTGGATTTTAAAACCTTGCCTTTGCCATTTTTTAACAGCGAACTTATGCCAGTGGCTTTAAAAGGTAAATATCCGGACGCCAACGTGCAAAAGTGGAGTGAGGTAGCCTTAAAAGCCGATGCCTTGGTTTTGGTTTTGTCGGAATATAACCACAGTTTTTCCGCGGTAATAAAAAACGCTCTCGATTGGCTGTATAAAGAATTTGAAAAAAAACCTTTTGGTTTAGTTGGTGTGTCCGAAGGAATGTTTGGTGGCGTAAGAGCCATAGAACATATGCGTCCGGTAATTGAAAATTTCGGCGCAATGGCTTTAAGAGAGGTGGTTACTTTTGGAAAAATTGAAAGTGTATTTGATGCTCAAGGGCAGTTATTGGACCCCGGGTATCAAAAACGCGCCGATAATTTTTTAGCCAGTGTCGTGCTTCATGCCGAAGCTTTTAAAGCTATTCGGCCTAAGTTGGTTTAAGAATTTGCCATTTACCCGCAGTCGTTTTTACTAAGTTTCCCACTACCGAAAATCCCGATGCCATTTTATGTCCGCCTCCGCCAAAGAGGCGGGCAATTTTATTTACGTCAGTATGTTTATGGGGGTCAGTTCTCAAACTGCCTTTAATTAATGAGCCTTCTTGCCTAAGTAGCATGGCAAATTTGGCTTGAGGGAAAGTATTCAGAGTTTCGGCCAAACCCTCAAAGGCTCCCGGCGGGAGAGAGTTAAAATTTTTAGCTTCAGCTTCGGTAATAATGGAATAAATAATTTGATTATTTTCATCGTAATGCAAATTGGCTAAAGTTTTGCCCCAAGCATTCAGCACAGTCGGGTGTTTATTTTGGCTGGTGTGTTCTAAAATGGTGGTTAAAATTGCGCCTTTGCTCATTAGTTCCCCTGCCGCTTTAAGCGTACTGCTGTGAGTATTGGCATGCTTAAAACAACCGGTGTCAGTTACAATGCCGGTGAGTAAACAAGTGGCAATGGGGGCGGTAATGGGCCAATGGTGAAAAACAAAAAATTCATACAGCAATTCCGCAACCGAGGATTTTTGAGCATCAACTAAGTTTACATCACCAAAATTTTGGTTATCGGGATGGTGGTCAATGTTAAGAATTTTTATATTTTGTAATTTTTCAATTTTTAATTGGCCGGTTCTTTTTAAGTTAGAACAACCGAAAGTTATTAAAAGATCAAAGTTAGCCGTTTCAATCTCATCTTGAATTCTATGACTCTCGGGTAAAAATTTTAAAGTGGGTGGCACACCTTGTTTAATGGCATAGCTGATTTTTTTACCCAGTTTCTCCAAATGAATTCCCATGGCTAATAACGCCCCACCGTCGTCGCCATCCATCCGTTCGTGCATGGTAAGGAGTATGTTGTGGGATTCGTCAATTAACCTTTTTGCTTCTTGAAAATTTTTGTCAATTTCCATCTCTGTAAATTTCTCGTAAAGATCTTTAGATAATTACTAATGTGGAATGTCAAATCAATGTTGAATTGTCTAATTTAGAAATTCCGGAATTGTGAATTGATTAGAAATTATTGTTCTTCGTGTATTTTTTTAATTAACTCATCTATATGTTCCACATACCGCGGACTCGTGTCCAAGTGAAAACTGATGCGTGGAATAATTTTGGTAGCAAAGTGCTCGTTTAATTCCCCTTGAATTTGGTAAATGTGTTTGTTGAGAAAATTTAAAATTTTATCATCATCACCATTAAAAATCGATAACCACACTTTGGCCCACTTCATATCTTTGCTGGTTTCCACTTTAGTAATGGTTACCAAACCGGTTTGCCAATCTAAAAAATTATGCAAAATTGGGCCTAGCTCTGTTTGAATGAGTGAATTAACTTTAGCGATTCGATTGGTAGCTTTTTTTATGGTTTTCATAAATATCGATTTAATAGTCAAGGAGCTACGCCGTGCGGAAGCTCTGATATGATTATACCAGCTAAACATTATACTGAGATTGTGAGTTTTAAGCAATAGTAAAACCCTGTAAGGATTTACAGGGTTTTACGCGTAAGGAGAAATTTCCGTTATAAGGTTTTGGTTTTAATTTTTTCTTCAAAACTTTCCAGCACATCGCCCACTTTAATTTTCACCGGAGTTTTAAGTTTAATGCCAAATTCACTGCCAGCCAGTACGCCCTTGCTGGCAACTTTATTTTGTTGTAATTCCATGATATCCCCCCGACCCAATTCTTTATCTTCTCGGATGATATTAATATGACTGATTTTTTTTAGCTCCCCTTCTTCCACTCGGCCTCCGACAATCATATGGTTTTTTTCGGTCATAAAGACCGCTAAAACTTTGGCTTTGCCTAAAATAAATTTTTCCGTTTCCGGAGTAAACATTTCAATTACTGCTTTGGTTACCGCTTCAATTAATTCGTAGATGACATCGTAGGAATCTATGGTAACTTGTTTGAGTTTAGCCAGACTAACGGCTTTGGGGTTTACTTTGGTTCGAAAAGCTATCACAGTAGCTTTACTGCTGGAGGCCAGCAAACAATCGGACTCGTTCACCTCGCCAATGCCTTCCGATAAAATGTTAATTTTTACCTCGTCGTTTTTTAATTTGGCAATCGATTGTTTAATGGCTTCCAGTGAGCCGGCCACATCGGCTTTAATAATCAGGTTTAAAGTTTTGCTGGTTAAATCGCCACTGAGTTTGCGCGCCGAGAGTTTATGAGTTTTTAATTTCTTTTGAGTAATAATGGCGACTTGTTTGGCTTTGTCTAAGTCAGTAAAAACCTGAATGACGTCTCCGGCATGCGGAAGTTCGGAGAGGCCGGAAACTTGTGCCGGCATACTGGGTAAAACTTCTTTTAATTTTTTACCATGTTCGTCTTCCAAGGAACGAATTCGGCCAAACGCCGGTCCGGCTGAAACAATATCGCCTAATTTAAGGGTGCCGTTCTGAATAAGAATAGTCGCGGTAGGGCCTTTACCTTGCATAACTTTAGATTCAATCACAGTGCCCACGGTTTGACCTTCGGGGTTGGCTTTAAAGGTTTCTAATTCCGCAGTGAGCAAAATCATTTCCAATAAATTATCTAAGCCAATATTTTGTTTGGCGCTGATTTCGCAAGCAATGGTTTTACCGCCCCATTCTTCGGTTAAGACATTGGCGCTGGCCAATTCTTGTTTAACGCGCAAAATGTTCGCTTCGGGTTTATCGATTT
Source organism: uncultured Candidatus Saccharibacteria bacterium (assembly GCA_964436545.1). Taxonomy (GTDB): domain Bacteria; phylum Patescibacteriota; class Doudnabacteria; order UBA920; family UBA920; genus JBBTRN01. The sequence continues at coordinate 67,119 of CAYTCJ010000006.1, read as the reverse complement.
TATTTATGGCCACTATTAAAGGCGTGTCGGTAAATTTAGCTCGGTTAATTACTTCCAAGGTCTGAGGTTTAACGCCGTCATCGGCCGAGACGACTAAAACAATAATGTCGGTTACGTTAGCACCTCTGGCGCGCATTTCGCTAAAGGCTTCATGACCCGGAGTATCTAAAAAAGTAATCCATTTGCCGTTATGTTTAACTCGGTAAGCGCCAATGTGCTGAGTAATGCCTCCGCTTTCGCCTTCGGCGATTTTGGTTTTTCTGAGAGTATCAAGCAAAGTGGTTTTGCCATGGTCCACGTGTCCCATAATGGCGACAATCGGAGGCCGGGTTTTTAAAGTTTCCGGTTTTTCGTTGGTAATCACTTTTTGTAAAAACGCCATCCCAAATTCCGCTTCGGTGTTATCCACTTGAGTTTCGGCTTCAAAACCCAAATCCGATGCCACGATGGACGCCGTTTCAAAATCAATCTCTTCGTTAAGCGTTGCCATAATCCCGTTATGGATTAAGTTTTTGATGATGTCCGTAACCGGTAAATTAATTAAGGTGGCAAAATCTCTAACTTTAATATAAGCGGGTAGTTTAATTTGTTTTTTGGTCACTGTGTCCGCCGGAGCTTGAACTTTTGCTACCACCGCGGTTTGTAAAGCTTCTAAAATTTGTTTAGCCAACTGGTTGTCAATTTTATTGGCTCTCGGGGATATAAAAAAACCCTTCTCTTTAGCTTTGGCGCGGAGATCTTGAGTGGAAATATTTAATTGCGATGATAAGCTGGAAATATCCATCCTGTTAGAGGTTATTTATCAATGTTATTAAAATTCTCGTCCTTTTTTATTTACCCCGTAGTATCTAATTTTTTAGAATAAACTTCTAACGGGATTGATTGATTATACTTGATTTGCAGAGAAAAATCAATTCATTGTTTATGGTTATAGACCAAACCTAAAAGCCGGGTAAAGTTAGAAGATTTAAACCAGTGGCGTTATTTACGCCTTAATTTTATGGGTAAATTTAATTAACAGCTACTGGGGGGCAGTGTTGGCCGGTTGTATTCTGCATCGGCAATTTTTTTTCTGAGATCTTCAATTAGTTTTTGATTTGTTGGTGTGGGTGGTAAAGCTTGGGCGTCTTCAAGTCGTTTTTCTAAAAGCTCAAGGTAAGCATTGTGTTTAGTAATTGGGTCTAACTCTTCGGTAGTCGAATCTAACCCCGATGGATTTTCTGACATAAATTTTATTTTTAATAATTAGTAATAGTTTTATACTAAACTTAAAAGGTTCGGTTTTTTCCGACAATAAGTCTTAGGCGCTGGGGAATAATTTCTACTGTGCTGGGTAATTTAGCTACAATCCGGCCTAAGATGGTTAAGTTCATACCTCGGGGTTCTAAAAATTCCACTTTTCTACACTTAATAACCGTGGTTTTGGGCACTTGTTCTAAAAAGCCCTGAGCAATGAGATTGCGATATCTGAGGATTTCAGTTTTAGAAAGTTTTTCTAAAATCAGCAAATCTAAATGGCTGTCTGTGGGGTTGGCAATTGCTCGGTTCTTGGAGGTGGTGGCCCGAGCATTAATTAACATACCTCCCAAGGCTTCCAGTTTGAGCACATAGGCGTTATCGATTTTAATTTGAATATTTTTAACTTCTCCGGAAAGCAGTTTTAAGCCGGAAAAAAACCCCGCGGTTTTAATGTCTTTACTCATGACGCCAAACTCTAAAAAACTTAAAAAGTAGTTGTCGGCGATTTTAGCCAAATCAATTTTTTCAATTCTTCGGCCGGCAATGGTTTTTACTCCGGTAAAGACGGAATCCAAGCCTAAAATTTTGGCTAAAAATGATTGCGGATCAAACGGAATAAAACCCAATACAAAATCTCTACCCTTTAAGGCCACCAGCATTTGGTTAAAAGTGTCGTCGGAGCCACAGGCGATTAAAGTTTTGGCGCCTCTTTGGCTGGCAGTGTCAATTAGGTCGGCTATGGACCTTAAGGGCGTGACACGACCGGTTTCGCCGGCAATTTTAAATTCAGCTAATAGACCAGTGGTTTGGGTTTGGAGAGCTTCGTATTTGTCTGCGGGTAAATTCCCTTGGTCAAAAATATAATAATACACAATAGTAATGACAAAAATTAATAAATAAATAAAAATGCCAAAAATTTAAGTGCATCAGTTTTTGTTCACTTTTGTCATTTATGTCAATTTTGCTCAATTATTTTATTCTTCGGTTTCCAGTTCAACGCCGTTATGGGCAGAAGTTTTTTTACCATTGCCGTTTGTAGCGCCTTTCATATTGCACTTGCCGGTAAATTGGGCGCCATCTTCCACTCTTAAAATACTGCAAGAAATATCGCCGTTAATTTTGGCGGAAGATTGCATAATTAAGTGGCCGGAAATTTTAATATTGCCCAAGACTTCGCCCCCAATAATGGCATTAACCGCCAAAATATCTGCGGTAATTTTAGCTCCGGCTTTAACAAACACGCTTTGGCTGGTGGCCACTTTACCGGCAACTTGGCCTTCTATGTTAATGTTGCCTTCGCTGTTTAAATCGCCTTGAATTTTTACGCTGGGTCCGACAATGGTTTCTGCCGGACCTTCAAAGTTGGAGAGATCTTTTTCCATAAATTTTTATACTTAATGATTGATATAATATTGTGCGTTATGAATGGCAGTTTGTTCTTCTTGGGTTAAAACGATATCGCTTTTGCCCTGCAAGATTTCTTTTACATAGACTCGACTTTGTTGCCGACCATACATGTTGGTAATTAGAATGCCCGATTGCGTATGGTTTAACAAAGCTAAGGAAAAACTATAGTTGCCTCCCCCGTCGGCAAAGGGACTGTATCTTACCAGACCGATTTTCTGAATTGCCAATCGGCTTAGTTGTTGGAGCTCTTTGATTTCATTGGAAGCGGTAAGATTTTCGGCTTCAATACTTTTGAGATTTTCTTGAATGGCCAGAATGAGACTTTCTAAGTCTGCTCCGCTTTTGCCCAGTAAAAAGGAGTTAAGTTTTCTCTGGGTGCTTTGAAATTTCCAAAACATATAACCTAAACCCAGCAGGCATAAACCGCTAATGAGACCGGTTAAAATTAACCAAGTTGTGAGGTTAAAAGTGTGCATAGCTGAAATATTTTAGCACTGTTTATGGTTATGCACAAACCAAAAAATTATGGTATACTGAACAAAATTATTAAGCACTAATTTGAATTATGGAAATCAACGAAGCTAACAAAACACATACCAAAAGCGACTTATGGCACTTGTTGTTTGTGAATACGGTAATTTTGGGTTTATTGCTCGGATTATTTTTTTATAATCGCCAAACCCAGTTTTTAGAACAGTGGTTTACTTCCATATTTTAAGTAAGTTTTGACTTGCCTTAGCAAATATGATACACTTTTTATATCATATTTGATATAAATTTATGGAAATAAAGACTAAAAACTTGAAGTTAGCCCAATTAATTAGTAGTTTGCGGGAACAAAAGGCTTGGACACAACAAGAATTTGCCAAACGACTAAAAACCAGCCAATCGGCCGTGGCTAGAATGGAAAAGGGCGAACAAAATTTTTCTACGGCCTTACTGTTAAAGCTGAGTAAAGTTTTAAACCGTGAAATCATCACCTTAGGCGGGCAAGCACTGAATTTTAAAATCCAGGGGGGTAAAAAATTACACGGTAATATTAAGGTCAATGCTTCAAAAAATTCCGCGATTGCCATTATGTCCGCGAGTTTGTTAAATGCGGGCAAAACCATTTTGCGGGGTGTGCCCAAAATTGAAGAAGTGTTTAGAATGATAGAGGTGTTAACCAGTTTGGGAGCAGAGGTTAATTGGCTCGGGCCGAATGATTTGGAAATTAAATGCGAAACTTTAGATCCAAAAAAAGTTGACCGATTAGCCGTCACTAAAACCAGAGCTGCCTTAATGATGATTGGGCCTTTGGCGCATTTATTTAAAACTTTTTCTTGGCCGTTAAGCGGTGGTTGTAAATTGGGAGCGAGAACAGTTAGGCCCCATATGTTTGCTTTGGAAAAATTAGGTGTAAAGATTCAAACCATTCATGATGAGTATAAAATTACGGCTAAGGAGTTACACCCTGCAGACATAGTGCTTTATGAAACCGGCGATACGGTTACGGAGAACGCATTAATTACGGCCTCCAAAATTGTGGGCGAAACTACCATTCAATTAGCCTCGGCTAATTATATGGTCCAAGATTTATGCCAGTTCTTAATAAAATTGGGTGTAAAAATAGAAGGATTGGGCAGTCAAACGCTAAAAATTAGAGGAGTCAGGGAAATAAATAAGCGAGTGGAATATAATATTGGCGAAGATCCCATTGAAGCCATGATGTTTTTATCGATTGCCATTACCACTCATTCCGGTATGGTTATAGAAGGATGTCCCATAGATTTTTTACGTTTAGAATTACTCAAACTGGAAAAAATGGGCTTTAAATATAAAGTGTTAAAGACCTATAAATCCACCAATGGTTGGATGAATTTAGTGGATATACAAACTTTGCCCTCTAAGCTTGTGGCTTTAGAAGAGAAACTTCATCCTCTACCCTCTAATTTGGGTATTAATATAGATAACTTGCCATTTTTTGTGCCCATAGCCACGCAAAGCCAAGGCCAAACTTTGATTCACGATTGGGTGTATGAAAACCGAGCTATCTACTATACGGAATTAAATAAGTTGAGAGCGAAAATTATTTTAGCCGATCCTCACCGAGTGTATGTAGACGGTAAAACTGAACTAAAAGGAGCAGATATGGTGTGTCCTCCGGCTTTAAGGCCAGCGGCTATAATTCTCATTGGTATGCTTTCGGCTCAGGGTGAATCGATTTTAAGAAATGTTTATTCCATTAACCGAGGTTACGAAGATTTAGCCAGCCGGTTAAAACAGTTAGGCGCGGAAATTGAATTAGTGGTAGATGTTAATTAAATTATTTTGATCAATGGAAATTTTTAATTATTTATTAGCTCACAATTTAGACGTCTTAGTTTACACTTTTTTTGTGCTCGGAATGTTAGTGGAAGGTTTGTTGTTTGCTTTAACGGTGATTTTTTTAATTTCCGTGGGTTCGGTGCCGGCTGTGCCCTCTCTGCTCTGCGTGCTGTTTGGTGCCATGCTTGAACAGTGGTTATTGTATTACACGGGCAAGCGCTTGACCCGCTTTCCCAAAATTAATGCTTGGGTAAATAAAATTGCCAGTCGGTTTGACCCACATATTCAAAATAAAACTACCCATATTTTTGTAGTTTCCAAATTTATCTACGGCGTGCATAGAGCCATATTAATTCGCACCGGAATGTTAAATTTACCTATGCAAAAATTTGTTCGCGCCTCAATAATTTCCGTCGTGTTTTGGTTAAGCGTTATTGGCCTTTTGAGTTATTCGTTTAGTGAGTATTTATTTAAATTTGTGCACTATTCTCGGTTTGTAGATGTTTTGCCTTTTGTTATGATAGTTTTCTTTTTACTCGTAGAGCGAGTGGCGGGTAAATATTTGCAGAGGTGGTTGTAGGGGGAGAGAGTTAGAGAAAGAGATAGATAGAGAAAGAGATTAAAAAAATAACGGCGCTCGAGAGTTCGCACTCCAAGCGCCGTTTTGTTTGTGTGGCAAACTGCCTCCTTTCAGCCCGCCACTGGCCATTTTACACCCTGCCCCTTGATTGTTGTTTTTTTATTTTAGGGCAAAGGTGTTTTCTATTCTACGGGTAGAACCCTGGACCTGTCAGCTGGCTTGTGTCAACGCACCCGTTCTGGATAACGACGGGCTTCGGGGTCACCAGAAGCTCGATTTGGTTCATCTCGGCTATGTGTCCGTGGAGATCGCGGAGGTAGGCGGCGATTCCGAGCGACGGCCAGGGGTCACTGGTCAGGTCCTGGACCGACACCAACATTCTGTGCTCTTTGGCAACCCGCACCATCTCTGCCACGTGGGACAGACCGCCCTTGTCTGCCTTCACCACTATTCCCAGGTAGCCCAGCGCTTTGGCGGCAAGGATGTCCTCAGGCATGACCGCGGACTCGTCTAAGAAAAAGGGAACGTGGCCCATGCCGTGGATGTCGATTTTGAAGGTCTCCGCCACCGAGAAGGGTTGCTCCACGGCGAGCAATTCTCCCTGACGGAGGCACGCCTTGAGGGCGTTGCAGAGTTGTTTGACTCCCTCAGGTGTTCCCGATCCGTTGAAGTCCGGCCACAGTTGGCAGCCGGTGGCTGCGTAGATCGCCATCATTTTCTTGAAGTCCTCTTCGGGGTCCCCTCCGCACTTCACTTTGACTACCCGGTAGCCTCGTTGGTGCTTTGCCGCAAGCAGTCCCCTCTCACCAAGTAATTTGCTTGCGCCCCCATAGGTGTACTCCAAGTACACCTTCTTGCGAGGCATAGGGAGAAAAATGCCAGCGTATCTCTTATCAACTTCGCCCAGCATGAGGCAGGGATGCTTCTCGTGCATTTTGCCGTACGCATCCCACAGTGCGTTGTAGAACCCCGCCCAGACGATCAATTGTGCAACTTTGTTGATGTCCGAGTCAGCTAGCATGGTCGGCACCATTTTCTTATATAATTCAAGGGGGTTTTCCGTATCCATTCCTCGCATTCGGGCTTGCAGAGCTGAGGCGTAAGCCTTCATCTCCTCCAAGTCTGCCCCTGCCCAGACATCGGCAAGAGTGGCTTCTCCGACTCCTCGCACTCCGTCCACGGTGGCGTTAACCACCAGACGGGTGATGTCTTTCATCGGGGGCTTGTCGCCGATTTGTAAAGGGGTAACCATGCGGTGATTTGTGTATTCGATTTCCAAACCGTCAATTTTCATGGCCATTTTTTTGGCCTCCTTTTCGTTTTGAAATTTACCGACTTTTGCTAACTTACCAGCCTTTATGTTTTTAGTCAAATAAAAAAATAATCCTGCCTTTAGTAAAGGACGGGGTTGTAAAAAATTATTGTTGAAGCCTCTATGGTATTATTCGCGCGAATAAGACCATAGAGAGTTTGGGTTGGTTTTAATAAAATAAATCATTCTCATATTCTTGAGAATATGAGAATGATTTAACAGCAAGATTTAAATTACGGTAAAACCATATTGGTTTTGTTTTGGCGGAAGAAGAAAGTAAGTCCGGCAAGACAAAGCAAGATCAAAGCTAGCCAATAAACTGAAAAATAGGTGTGTAGAGCTTGAAGCCAGTTTATGCTTTGAATGGCAATCTCCCCTCTTACGGTAGCTACGGTGTCTAGTAAAGTTTGGTCTTGTTCGCTTAAGTTGGTTAATTGGTTTTCGTTATATTTTATTTGCTCGTTTAAATTATTTAAACTATTTTGATAATTAAAATTTTCCGCATTCAGTTGTTGTTGAAGTGAAGCGCGAGCCTTGAGCAAGGTTTTTTGTTGCTCCTGATACTCTGCTGACCACGCAGGGTATTGACTGTCTAAAGCTTTAAGCTCTTGGGTAAGATTATTAATTTGAGCTTGTAAGTTGGCAGTTTTCTGGTTGTGTGCTTTAGTTAAATTTTCCCTATCTAAATTAAGCGAGTTAATGGCATTACTGGTTTGGGTTTGTTGTTTTTCTATACTTTGTTTTTCGGGAAGCAGATTTTCTGCTGTAATAGTTTCAAGAACAAATTTTTTGTCTACCAAATTAATTAATGCTTGTTTAAAATTTTCTAACCGACTGCTGGGAATGACAAAGCTTATATACCCGCTGGTGGGTAAGTTATTAATCGTATCTACTCGGCCATCTAAGCCTTTTATGGTCATTTGAATTTGCGTGGTAAGTTTAGAGGTGTGTCTGGTTTTTACCAGTGCGCTATAAGCGGTTCTTAAGAATTGGCGGTTATCGGTAATTGGCGGTGAGGCTGGATTTGGTAAATAAAAATCTGGGGCAAAAGTGGAATGGGATCTTCTTGCAAGTGTTTCTGAAGTATCCAATTTTTCTTTAGCAAAATTATTGTTAAGAGCTGGAGCGGAATTGGAAAGACTACTGTCTTGTTCATTTATGGCTTTGGTTTTTATTTCTTCTTGCATCAACTCATTCGGCATTGGACTCTTTCCAAATTGATTATCAGATTGAGTAAAATTAGATGTCTGGTTAATGGGAGAAGCTTGGGCAATAACCAGAATAATGGCTAAACTGGCAAAAGCCATAGACAGCCAAGGGAAAGTAAAAGTTTTTTGGTTATACGGTTTGGGTAGCGTGTCCCAGTGTGCTAAGAGTTGGTTTTTTAAAGCCAAATTATTAGGTGGTGTTTGCTCTTGGCTTTTACCCCAAGTGGTTAACAAGGTATTAATATTTTTCATAAAGTTATTGATTGGCAATGATTTGTGCGCGTTTAATGGCTCGGTGGAGCCTCACGCGCACAGCTACAAAATTAATATTTAAAATTTTGGCAATGTCGTTGGGTGAGAGATCGGCAATGTAGCGAAGGCGGATAAGTTCGCGGTCTGTTTCCTCTAACTTATTTAAGATTTGTTCAACTAATAAGTTATTTTTATTTATTTCTATATTGGATGAATTTATGCTAATAGTTTCATCGTTAAGTTCAGTATTGGGAGTTTTTTTTCGCCAATGTTGTTTGCATTCGTTTTTGGCAATGGCAAACAGCCACGGACTAATTCCCGCTTCCCTGTTTTGAAAAGTGTGCAGTGCTTTTATGGCTTTTAGCCAAGTGGTTTGTAAAATATCTTCGGCTAATTGTTTATTGCGCAGAGTGTTTATAAGGTAGCCAAAAAGTTTTGGGGTAATAAGATCCCAAAGTTTTCCTAAGGCTTCCCTGTCCCCGCTTTGCGCTTGTTTTACAAGTAATTTTTCGTCGGTTTTCATATATGAATTATTGCTAGCATAAGTATAATGCAAAAAGCCCTGAAATGTTACAGGGCTTTAAAAGTTATTTTATTTTGTTTTTTCAAGAATTATCCAAAAATGTTTACAGTTATACTTTTTGCCAAAAAAGGTGGCGGTTTTGGTAATCCGTTTGATTTGAATAAATTTCCAGTCTTTATAGAGTTTTTTTATTTCATTTTGGTTAAACACCTTTTCATATTTACCGGTCTTGGGATGCAAAAAAGCATTGGGTTCGTTAGCGGGTGATGTTTGGATCATTTGCCGATGAAACTGGTCTTCAGTAGAAAGTAAATACAGAAATAATACGCCCTGTGGTTTTAATACCCGCCAAAACTCTTTGTTGGCAAAATCTCTGCCTTTAGATGTTTCTATGTCAGTTGAAGCAAAGCAGTCAATTCCAAAGTCAAATTGATTATTTTTGAACGGCCAAGTTTTAGTCGCATCCCCAACCAAAAATTTTATATGGTGTTTTAAGTTTAAAGTTTTCATTCTATTTTTTGCGTGATTAATTGCAATTTTGGAAAAATCAAATCCAGTCATATTAACCCCTTGCTGAGTTAGCCAAATAGAGTTCCTACCTTTACCCGAGCCCATTTCTAAGCCTTTGAGGCTTTTCTGTTTATAGTTTTTCTTTAACCAGTTATAAAAAAAAACGACACCTTTTGAGGGTGTCTGTGAGTCCATAGGTAAAAGCATAAAAGGCTTTTGGTGTTCTAGGTTCCAAAGTTTTTTTTGTTTTTGGTGAGTAATATTTTTCATTAAGTAAATTTGGTGGACCTGGGGGGAATCCATCCTTCGCTTCCAACTTCGTCACCTAAGTGACTTCATCGGACGAGAAAGCTATGGTGGACAAGAAAGCTACGGAGGACTGCAGTCGAACCCCCGCCTCTGACTTCGCTAAAGCTTCGTCGGACAAGTCGGCAATGCATTCCAGTATTAAAATTTTTATGGTGGAGGTATCGGGAATCGAACCCGAGCCCCGGCAATGCGAATGCCGTGTAATACCACTTTACTATACCCCCAGAAAATTAAAATTTAATACGAGATAAAAATGCCACTTCTTACCACTGGACCATGAGCCCTAGTTGAATTTTGAGTAACGGGGTGAAAATGCCGTGTAATATTTATCCGCCTTTGGTGGACCACTTTACTACAGGCCCAAAGGTTTACACTGAATAATTTTATATAAATAAGTTTTATGTGTAAAGTCTCTATGATTTTAAAGATAATTGCCACATAAATTCAAAAATTTGTTTTAGACTAAATGCTAAGTCATGCGAGTGTATAATAAACGCACTGTTTTCTCTTATGGTGGAAATTACCCCAATATTATTTCCGTAAATATAAATAGCTGCTTTTAAATCCACAAAGCCGTTTAAATATCGAATTTGTCTAAGATATGTAGTTTCTTCGTTAAAAATCGGGGCATTGGGCACTGTTTTAGATTTTACTCGTAAAGAACGAGAGCGTATGCCTGTTGCTACCCTACGTTTTATCCAGTCTTCTATAAATTTACGATTGACCACTTGTAGAGTTAATTCAGATGGTGAAAAGTAAACATATTCTTTCTCTTCAACTCTTAATATATCTTCGTAAATTTCTCTTGCTGCGTATGGGCCCTCAAATAATTGCGCAAAAGGTTTAGAATTTTTTTCTGCGTATAATGCCAAAAAATCCGGAAGCAGTTCTTTTAACTGTTGTTTTTTGCTTTCGTATTGTTTGTAAAGTTCGTTGGGGTGTGTGGGAACAAATTTTTGCCTTTTACCAAGCCTTATAGATTTTACATAACCTTTTTCTTCTAAAATTCTTAAATTGTCGTAAACCGCTGTTCTACCCAGCTTAACTTTTTCAGAAATCTGTTTGGCAGTAGATTCTCCTAAACTCAAAAGAGCTAAAAAAATACTTGCCCTTTGTTCGTCCAGTCCCGAAGATTTCAACCACGATAAAATGTTATTTTTCATAAATTGTCAATTATTTTTGACGAAAAATTTCATAAATTTGGGCTTAAATAAAAGAAAAATAATATATATTAAATAATTATTCAAAATAAGTTTACCATATTTTGGTAAACAAGTAAATTTTAAAAGTAAGGAGGTTTTATGAAACTGTTTGTTATGGAAATTACGGGCGGTGCCATGTGGGTTACCACACACGGTACTGCCATCGTCGTGGCAGAAAATGCTAAACGTGCAAAGGAGCTCGTAGATGCGCGCTCTGCGCGTGTCGTAAAAAGCATTCATGTCGGCGACGACATGAATGAAGAAGTTTTGTTCAAATCTGATCTTAGGCGATGATAAACTGGTGAGGATTCGTCGGGGTCGTTGCAAGATAGCTTGCGACGACCCCCTTATTTTTTGTATAATTGGTTTATGCTCAAGATAAGAATTATTTGTTTAGGGAAGTTTAAAGAAAATGCGTATTTGGAATTGGAAAAAGAATTTTTAAAACGTCTCTCCCCTTTTGCCAAGGTTAAAATAGTGGAATTGCCCGAAGAACCGTATCGGAAAAATGATTCCATTGAGAGAGTAAAAGAAAAGGAAGCGGAAAGTATTATAAAAAATTTACCGGCCGATGCGCTGGTAATTCTTTTGGAAGAAAAAGGCACTTTAAGAGATAGTTCGGTTTTTGCGGAATTTTTACAACGCACCGGAGGTTTGGGTAAAGAACTGGTGTTTGTAATTGGCAGTGGTGTAGGACTTCACGAATCTTTAAAGCAATACAGTAATTATTCGGTTTCTCTCTCCCCGCTTACTTTTCCTCATAATTTGGCAAGAGTAGTATTGGAAGAACAGATATATAGAGCTTGTGCAATTTTAGCTGGGAAGCAGTATCATAAGTAAATATCACAGATACACAGACAATCACAGATAACACGGATGTTTTATAAAATTCAATCCCCTTCCGCCAGTTGGCGGATGGGGATTTTTAAAACCAAGTTGATTTTTTGTAAGTTATATACTCTTGTCCAAAGGTATTGGTTAAGATTTTTTCTTCCTTCGTTGCTCTAAAGATTTGTAAAATTAAAAAGAAAAATGAAATTATATAAATAATCCAGTGTTGATAAAGAAAACAAAAGCCCAAGTTAATGATCATTCCGGCCAAATATATTGGATGCTTAATTTTGGCGTAGACCCCATGTTTTACCAATATGGTGGCTTTTGGTTTAACGGAAAATGCTTTACCTAATTGATGCCGAGCCATTAAACCTAGTCCAGCACCTGTGGTAAAACAAAAAATACTTAAGATTGTCCACAAATTAAAATGTGGATGCGAATAAAATCCATAAAATATTAAAATTGCTATTATGAGGGCGTCTGTTCGTGTGCCCTCAAGGATTTTGATTAATTTCATTTTCTTTTGTGGATGCAATTATTCCCAAAGTCATCCATAAGAGCATTTGGGTAGATTGAATGGTATAAAAGTAATGGTCAAAGAGCATTAATATTATAAAACATATTAAGATGGTAAAAAGAGTTAGGCGGTAAAAGCTGGTTTTTAAATTTCTAATTTCTAATTTCCAATTTTTAAATAAATCCCAAATTTTTAAATTCCAAATTCCAAACAGATGAGAGAGAAATACCAAAATTAAAATTAGAGACCCAAATATTCCAATCTCTGAGGCAGATAGCAAAAAATAGTTATGAATCGGCTGAATTTGCCACGGTTTTAGTTTAACTGGGCTATATTGTTCCATATGAAGCAGACTCTCCCCTGCTCCCTTGCCAATAACCGGATTAGCTTTAATCATGTTTCTGGCTGTTTGGTTGTAAATTTTTCTTTCTATTGTAGCTTGATCGGAAATTGTGGCACGTGAAAGGAGAAAAGGTTTGAAAATTAAAAATGCCACAGCTAAAGCTAAAAGTATATTAATGGCAACTACTTTTAGGTTTTTTGTCATGCTGTCTGCCAGTGGGCGGACCGATCTGGAATCTAGGTTCTGAAACGAGTTCAGAATGACAGGCTTTTTGAGCCAATAAGCCAGTAGTCCAAAAAATACCAATAATCCTAACCCTAAAGCTAAGAATGCTCCACGTGAAAAAGTGACAGTCAAACCAAGGATATTTATAAAAAGCGCTAAATTAAGGATAATTTTAGTGATGAGAGAGTAGTGCTTAGAGAATAAGTTGCTTGTTAAATTAGGTTTTTGCTGATTTAACGAAAGATGAATAAGCAAAAATATTGCAACTAACAAAAAAACACTCAAAATATTAGGATGAGGAAAGGTGCCATAGGCACGAATATAGATTGTTCCACCTGAAACTATTTTGGCTACTCCGCTTAAATAAGGGTAAATTTGTTGCTCTCCTAATTTACTTAGGCCAATTGGCGCTTGTTTAAGAAATTGCATTAGCCCAATTATTGATTGAACCGTGCCTAATAATATGAACATGCCTAAAAACCAAGATTTCGAAATTGAAAATTGATAATTGAAAATTGCCTTAATTGTTCCATATGCAACAACAATGAGTTCAAAAAACTTAAAAAATGACCAAAAATTTAAACCTGAGATATGCGGATTAAAAATAAAAATGGCTAATATAAGCCAAATCCATAAAGCAACTAGCAATTTACAATTAACAATGAATTCAATAAAATATTTATAATTATACCACAAAATAAAGAAAAAAGCAATAAATAAGAATATATCGCTTAAATATAAGGAAAAAGTAGTAAAGTCTGAATAAAGCCCAGTAATATAGCTTTCCGAGGTAGGGAAGACATAACGAATAGGAAAAAAGATTGAGAATAGAAATAATAAAAAAAATATTCGGCAGAGATTAATTAGATTAATTCTTTTAGATATAATCATATAATACCGGAACGATTTTAAATTATTTGTTAAGATTGACTTATGCCAAGACTACTAAAGATAGAAACAAAAGATAAAATTTTTGAATTAAGGAAGACCGGTCATAGTATTCCGGAGATTAGTCGTATTTTAGGGATATCAAAATCAACAGCATTAAGATATTCAAGAATGGTTGAGATATTGCCTGAATTTTTAAATCGTTGGCTGGAACGAAGGAAACCTAGTAGGATTATATCAGAAAAGGCTTGGGTTATCGCACATGAAAAGGCTAAGCGTTTGATTTCCACTCTAGATGCTAAAGATAGGATCTTGGTCGCTTGTGCGCTGTATTGGGCGGAAGGCAACAAGAAAGATTTAAGTTTTACTAACACAGACCCGGTGATGGTTGAGACTTTTATGCAAATTTTGCGTAAAGATTTTAATGTGTCTAACAGTGATTTTAAAGTATCAATTAGGGTTTATGAGGATTTGAATCAAGACAATTGCATAAATTTCTGGTCATTAGTTACCGGATTAAATTTAAAAGAGAGGGTAAGTATTAATATTTTAAAAGGCAAAAAAATAGGAAAGTTAAAATATGGTATGTGTAGAGTTAGAGTAAAAAAAAGTGGTTTGATATTAAAGACTATCTTTGCTATAAATAAACAAGTTGCTAGTATTATTTGTCCTCATAGTTCAACGGATAGAACAAAACACTCCTAACGTTTAGATCCAGGTTCGACTCCTGGTGAGGATACCATAAGTGTCGAGGTGAAATTCCCTCCGAGGGCACCAGAATTAATAACTAATATAGTAGTAATATTATGAATCAAAAAATATACGTGGCTTTAAAAATAGTTTTTAGTCTCATTTTACTTATGTCATTGGTTGGGATTGTGGGTAGTCATTTAGGCTTTGTCCCAGCACCTGCGCCGGATATGTATAACACCCCAAAGGCGTTTGAGTTTATTAAGATTTTAGCTGAAATTCAATATATTAATGTTATAATGGCAGTAGTAAACGCTTTAGCGTTGTGGGCGCTTTGGACTCGTAGAGAAGCCTTGTCTGCCATTTTAGTTTTACCAATTACTGTAAATATTGTAGCGTTTCATTGGGTGATTGATGGTGGAGCCTTTACTTCTGGTGCCTTGTTGGGAAATGTATTTTGGCTAATTAATTTGTATTTATTGTGGAAACATAAAACAAAATATTCACAAATTTTAGAAAGACAAAATTAATAAAGAAAATAAAATGGACCCTGAATTAAAAACCGAATTAGAAAAAATTAACCGCAGTTTAGTGGGCATTTTCCATAAAACCGAAAGCTTGTGGCGCGCTTTTGTTAGGGGAGTGCTCCATGGGATTGGCAGTATTTTGGGAGTGGTAATTGCCGTGGCCTTAGTGGGGTGGCTATTAAACACTATGGGAGTGATTCCGGGTTTTAAAAAACAAGCTGTGCAATTTCAAACTATGTGGCAAGAGACACTTGAACAGGTAAGAAAAGTAAGGTAAAATAGGGGATAGCATTTAGGGATTAGTGAGTTGTAAGTAG
Source organism: uncultured Candidatus Saccharibacteria bacterium (assembly GCA_964436545.1). Lineage (GTDB taxonomy): Bacteria > Patescibacteriota > Doudnabacteria > UBA920 > UBA920 > JBBTRN01. The sequence goes on along the minus strand of CAYTCJ010000006.1, from coordinate 51,929 downwards.
CTACCAGTTAATTAAGGGCCTGTAGTATAATGGTAATACGGATCCATGGCATGGATTAGTCGGGGGTTCGATTCCCCCCAGGTCCACCACATATGTATTCAATACTGAGTATTGCAAAGAAAAAGACCTTAAATAATTTAAGGTCTTTTTCTTTGGTCGGGATGCAGGGAATTGTCCTGCAAAGCGGGATCCACTTTTGGCGGAAACCCCTAAGTTTTCACGCATCTATATCCCATTAAATATTCATTATATTCTGCTGGTCGGGATGCAGGGAATTGAACCCTGTCTTCGCGCACCCGAAGCGCGCGTACTACCGGTATACTACATCCCGTAGTGCACCAGCAGAATATCATGAATAATGAAAAATATTTAATGGGACAGGGCGTGTGTACCCCCCAGTATGCTACATTCCATTTTTACTTGGATATTATATATTGTAAATAGCTATTGGGCAATGTATTATATGTTTATGGAAAAAAATCAAATAATTATCAATAACCAATTAATTAGTTATGTAGGCACACAATCGACAGGCGATAAGTGTTTGTTGTTTTTGCATGGTTGGGGGAGTAGTAAGGAAGTGTGGGGGGAAGTTAGTAAGTTAATTAGCCAGTCAGTAAATCAGCAGTACACAATTTATGCTTTGGATTTGCCGGGGTTTGGAGATTCCCCCCTCCCCATTCGGCTATCGCTCAGGGCAGGCTCTAACCCTCCCCACAAGGGAGAGGAAATAAAATACGGAATGAGTGTGGGGGATTACGCGGAAATTGTCAAAGCGTTTATAGAAAAGTTGGCATTAAAAAATGTCATTATAGTGGGGCACAGTTTTGGTGGGCGGGTAGGAATTAAGCTGTGCGCTATGTCAAATCTCCCGAATCCGTTCCCCCCTCTTAAAATAAGAGGGGGACAGGGGGTGATATTAAAATTGGTTTTAGTTGATAGCGCTGGGTTTGTTACATCAGCCTGGAAAAAAAATTTAATGGGCGTTGTGGCTAAAATTATTAAACCGATTTTTAAACCGGGATTCATGCAAGGTTTGAGAAAAAAAATTTATCATAGCCTGGGGGCAGAAGATTATTTAGCTCTACCCGCGTTAAAGGAAACTTTTTTAAAAGTGGTGAACGAAGATTTAAGTAAGGATATGAAGGATATTACAATCCCAACTTTGATAATTACCGGCGAGGACGACAAGGATACGCCAATTGCTTTTGGGAAGCGAATGAATTTTTTAATTCCCAATTCCCAATTGCTAATTTTAAAGAATGCCGGACATTATAGTTTTTTGGATCAGCCTGAGGAGTTTGTAAAAATTTTAGCTAAATTTATTTAGTGGACAATTCGCGCGAATTGTCCACTCGAAAAAGATATGTTAGTAAATCTTATAAAAATCATTAAATATCAACTTTATCTTTTACAGCTGGAAAATTACGAGCTGGGACGGTATTTAAAGTTACTCCGGCAAAAAGGGTATTTTCCACCCAAGGCGCCCATGAGAAAGAGTTTAGTCTGGACAGGAAAAGCGACCCTAATTTTGTTATTGGCAATCGGGCTTTATCTAACTCTGCCATGGTTAATTTTCTGGAAGTTTTTAGACCGCTTGCCAGAATTAGGAATTAAGAATTATGAATTATGGTTTTTAGGGTTTGTTTATTTGTTAATTTTTTATTTTTTATTTTTTATTTTTTATTTAATCGGGATAGTAATTTTATGGCCAGTGGATTGGTTATTAAAACAGGTAATTATTTATAAGGCTAAATCAAAAATTCAAAGTTTGACTGTGGCACCGGATCTCGGGTCTCGGATGCACTCGCCCGGGGCGACAGCCCGTAAAGAGCTGTCGATTATTGGGATTGCCGGAAGTTATGGTAAGACGACTATGAAGGAAGTTTTGAAAGCGGTTTTGGGTTTGAGGTTTCAGGTGTTTGCCACACCGGAGAGTGTGAATACGCCGGTCGGGATAGCGAGGTGGGTGTTGAAAAATTTTAATGCCCCCAACCCCTCATCTGCCCCGCAGGCACCTTCTCCCCTAAAGGGAGAAGAAAATATTGAAATTGCTATTATCGAAATGGGGGAGCACTACAAAGGCGACATAAAAGCCATTTGCAGTTTGGTGAAACCGGATATGGCGGTAGTGACAGGGATTAGCGAAGCGCATTTGGAAAGAATGGGCAGTATAAAAGCAGTTACGCAAACCATTTTTGAAATTGTGCAAAATGCCAAAGCGGATGCACTCTGTTTATTAAATGGGGACGATGAAAATGTTGTGGAGAATTATCAAAATTATATTTTACCCAAGCAAAAAAATATCAAATATCAAATATCAAATATCAAACATGCAAAGTTTGATGCAGTGAGATTAGGTTGGGAATTGGAAATACCCCCCCTAACCCCCCCTAATATAGGGGGGGAAGAAGCGAGGGGCAACACTAATATAGGAGGGGAAGGAGAAAGAGAAAGCTCTAATTCAGGAGAAGAAAGAGAAAGAGGAAACTTTAATTCAGAAAAAGAAGGAGAAAGAGAAAGCTCTAATTCACGGCGGGAAGGAGAAAGAGGAGACTTTAATTCAGGAGAAGAAGGAGAAAGAGGAAACTTTAATTCAGGAGAAGAAGGAAAGGGAGTGAAAATTTTTGTAAAATTACTTGGAGAGTATGCACTTGGAGATGTGGACTGCGCTATAAGCATAGCGAGAGAGTTGGGTATGAGTAACGAAGCAATCAAACAAGGTATAGAAAAAATTCAACCTGTGAAGCATCGTTTAGAACCTATTTTAAGACCGGGAAATATTTTGGTGATTGATGATGCGTATAATGGGAATTCAGTTGGGGTCAAAGAAGCCATAAAAACTTTGGCTCAGTTTCCTAACCGAAGAAAAATTTATATTACTCCGGGGTTGGTGGAAACAGGGAGTGAAGTAAAAACAGTCCATTTAGAGATTGGCAAGCAGTTGGCAAAGGTGGCAGATGTGGTTATACTTATTAGGAATAGCGTAACTGGATACATAGAATTAGGAATTAAGAATTATGAATTAAGCAAGAGAGAGAACTTACAACTTACAACTTACAACTTACCAATTATTATATGGTTTAATAGTGCAGAACAAGCTCATGCGGAATTAAAAAATCTTTTACAGCCGAATGATGTTATTTTGTTTCAAAACGATTGGGGCGACCAGTATATATAAATGACAAAAGTTTAAAATAATAAAAATGACAAAAATTTTTAAAGCCAAATTCAAAATTTATGACTCATAATTCATTCAAAAATATTGGTGTGTTTTTTGGCTCCGGAAGTGTGGAACATGATATTTCCATAATTACCGCCCAGTTAATTATTGGTGGCCTTAAGGGGTTAAACTATTCGGTAGTTCCGGTGTATATTTCCAAAGCCGGAAAATGGATGCTCGGGGAGGAATTGGGAAATTTAAAAATGTTTGCGGATCCGAATAATAAAGTTGAAGAAAATTCTCAATACGCGGAATATTATTTGGATATGCAAGAGTCTCTGGGTAAGTTGGTGTTTAAGAAAAAAGGCATCTTGGGAAAAACCATTACCATTGATTTGGCGTTTCCGGCGTTTCATGGAACATACGGGGAAGATGGCACCATACAAGGCATGTTGGAAATGTTAGGGGTGCCGTATGTAGGTTGTGGGGTGCCAGCCTCGGCCATTGCTATGGATAAAGCTTTGACCAAAATTTTAATGCGAGATGCCGGAATTCCCACGACTAAATTTGTGTATTTTAATAAACATGACTGGCAAACACATCAGCAAGCAGTGCATCAGAAAATCAGCCAATCATTAAAGTTTCCACTTATGGTGAAGCCGGCGCATTTGGGTTCGTCTATTGGGATTGGTAAGGCGAAAGACGAACAGCAATTGGTTCAAAAATTAGAAGTAGCTTTTTATTACGATGAAAAAGTGGTCGTAGAGGAGGTGGTGGAAAATTTAATGGATGTTACTTGTTGTTTAATGGGTAATAGGGAGGTTAAACCCTCGGAGCTTCAGGAGTCTTTATATAGTATGGATTTGTTTAGCTTTGAAGATAAATATTTAACCGATGGCGGGGCGCAAACCGGCAAAAGCCAAAGGAGCGTGGTTATCCCTGCAAGGGTAAGTGAGGCAATGACGGAAAAAATTAAACAGACAGCCATTGCGGTTTATAAATTATTAGAGTGTAGCGGGATTGCCAGAGTGGATTTTTTAATTAACCGACAAACTCAAGAATTTTTTGCTAACGAAGTGAATCCTTTGCCCGGTACGCTTTATCATCATTTATGGCAAGCTAGCGGAGTGGATTTACCGGAATTGTTGAATAGCTTAATTAAGTTGGCTCAGGAAAAACATCAACAAACCAGACAAGCTAATCGGTATTTTGAATCTAGCGTTTTGAGTAATTTAAATGGATCTAAGTTTAAATCTAATAAATTATAGTGTTTCATTAATTTTTAATAACTCTGTAGGTGAAACACAGTAATGCGGGCGAGTGTTTTTTATTAAACACCCCAAAGCTGACAAGCTTTGGGTTTTTGTTTATACTATAATAAGTAATCAGCTGACAGTAAGTTAGTTATATGTTAGTAAAATAGGAAGGGTCGCATAGTGGTCTAGTGCGGCGCACTCGAAACGCGCTGTCCCGAGATTATCGGGACCGTGGGTTCAAATCCCACCCCTTCCGCCATCTAATAATATGATTTTGGTGCGGGGTTGAAAAAACCAGTAGGGGCGCAAGTCTCTCGAGGGTTCAAATCCCTCCCTCTCCGCCAGAATTTTTTAAAATAAAAATATGAAAAAGTTTTTTTTAGGTTTAGTTCTCGCCTTCAGTTTACCGCAAGTGGCTTTGGCACACATTAAATGGTTTGTGGATGTAGAGGCAGTCAAAGCCTCCAATCAGACCATAGAGTTTTTTAGTTGGTGGTCTAAGCCCGTGGGAGTTTGGGTGGTGGTAACGTTATTGCTGATTGGCTTAGCGAAAGTTTTGAACCATAAGTTAAAGGAACCGAAAAAAATTTTAGAGTTTGGGGAGAAAAACCAAAAGGCCATTTATAGAATTTTTAAAATTTTAGTGGGAATATTTTTAGTGGTAATCAGTGGGTTTTGGCAAATTATTTTAGTGCCACAAATTCCCGTGAGTGGTTTATGGCAACAAGTTTTGCAAGTTGCACAAGGCATAATTGGGGTAATGTTAATTGTTAATGTTTACCCAAAATGGGCAGGTCTGGCTCTAGGTGGTTTGTATTTAGTGGCCGGTGGGTTGGGAGGTATAGAATTTTATTTGGAAAATTTATTGCTTTTAGCCATTGCCCTGTTTATATATTTAAGTGAGTTGTCCGAAACTCATAAATTATTCGTTTACCAAGCTTGGGCAGTGCCCATATTACGCACGGGCGCCGGGGTGTCTTTAGTGGTTTTAGCCTTTACCGAAAAATTGTTACACCCGGAATTGGCTTTGCAGTTTTTAAACGAACATAATTGGAATTTTGTAAAAATGTTGGGGTTTAATTTTTCTAATCAGCTTTTTGTGCTGAGTGCCGGTTTTATGGAAACCATATTTGGTCTGTTGTATGTTTTGGGTTTTATAATTAGAATTAACACAGTGGTGATGGCCGGTTTCTTTGCCACCTCAGTTACCACTATGGCGATTCAATCGGGAGTGTGGGAAGTGGAAGATTTGTTAATTTATGCGGTCGCCATTATTTTTATTTTTTATAAATCGCACAGTTGGAAATTAAAATAAAGTTTTTTATCATTAAGATTAACTAATTTATGAATAGAGTTGCACATTTCGAAATCCATGCCGAAGATATAGAAAAGTTAGCTGGGTTTTATAGGGAAGTTTTTGGTTGGGAAATAAAAAAGTGGGAAAGTGATAAAATGGATTATTGGGTAATAATGACCGGACCGCAAACTGAAGCTGGGGGGATAAACGGGGGGATGGTAAAAAGGATGGGGGCGAAACCAACTGAGGGTCAAGCCGTGAATGCTTATGTATGCACTATCACGGTGGCGGACATTAAAGCTATGGCGGAAAAAGTAAAAAGTTTAGGTGGGAGCGAAGCTCTGCCCATTATGCCCATTCCCGGCATGGCGTGGCTCGGGTACTATAAAGATATAGAGGGGAATATTTTTGGGATGATTCAAGATGATAAAAATGCAAAGTAATTAATACTAGGACTTACGCACCAGTAAGTCCTAAATATAAAAAATTTATGAGTAAAGTCTTAGATTTGTTAAAAAAAAGTGGGGCAGTGATAACGGACAGTCATTTTGTGGGCACCAGTGGCGCGCATTTTGCCACTTACATAAATAAAGATGCGCTTTACCCGCATACTGAGGACACCTCAGAAGTGTGTAAATTATTTGCAGAAAAGGTCAAGGATTTAGGGGTGGAAGTTGTTGTGGGTCCAGCTTTGGGAGGAATTATTCTTTCTACTTGGACCGCGCATCACTTAACTCTTTTAACCAATCGAGAAGTTTTCGGAGTGTATACGGAAAAAACCGCAGAAGGGGGTATGGCTTTTACCAGAGGGTACGATAAATTCATCACCGGTAAGAAAGTTTATGTGGTAGAAGATTTAACTACTACCGGCGAGTCAGCCAAAAAAGTGGTGGAAGCGGTTAAGGTAGTCGGCGGGGAAGTGGTGGCGGTGTCGGTGATGGTTAACCGCAGTCCGAAAATTGTGAATGCGGAATTCTTCGGGACAAAATTTTTACCTTTAGATGAGTTTGAGGTACCCACTTTTAAAGATGGCGAATGCCCCTTGTGTGAGGCCGGGGTGCCCATTAACACTCAAGTCGGCCATGGGAAAAAATATTTGGAAGCAAAAGGATTAAAATAATTTTTATGCATCAAAATATTGAAAAATATAATTTAAGAGCCAAAAAAGTTAATTCTTTAGTGTGTGTGGGTTTAGATAGTGAGTTTGAAAAAATTCCTGCCGATTTTAAAGCCAAAGAGTTTCCTCAGTTTGAGTTTAATAAATGGATAATAGATGAGACTGTAGAATTTGTTTCTGCCTTTAAGCCCAACATGGCATTTTATGAAGCCAGAGGTGAACAGGGTTTAAAAGAGTTAAAAATGACCATAAATTATTTGCAGAATAAATATCCGGATGTTTTAACCATATGTGATGCCAAACGGGCGGATATTGGCAATACTAATTTAGGTTATGTGAAAGCGGTATTTGATGAAATGGGTTTTGATGCGATTACTTTACATCCGTACTTAGGCAAAGAAGCCTTAAAACCATTTTTAGACAGGGCAGATAAAGCATCGATTATTCTCTGTCGGACTTCTAATCCCGGAGCCGGAGAATTGCAAGATCTTTGTGTGCCGTTCCCTCCCCTAGATGGGGAGGGTAAGGGAGGGGTGAAATCCATTTGGCAAATGGTGGCAGAAAAAGTATCCCAAGACTGGAATTATAACCACAATTGTATGCTGGTGGTGGGCGCCACTTACCCTGAGGAAATGAAGGTGGTTCGGGCAATAGTGGGTGATATGACTTTGTTAGTGCCGGGAGTGGGCGCCCAAGGTGGAGATGTAGAAGCGGTGGTTAAAGCGGGCATCAATTCACAAAAATTAGGCATGATTATTAACTCCTCCCGCGGGATAATTTTTGCAAATAACCCTCAAGAAGAAGCAAAAAAACTCCGAGATGAAATTAATCAATATCGATAAATGTATAAATTAATTCGGCCAGTTTTATTTCAATTTGATTCGGAAAAAGTTCATGAGACCACCCTCCAGTTGGCCACTGGGTTAAGCCAAGCCCGGCTGTCTTTTTTAGTTAAAACTTTTTTTCATTTTGAACACCAGGCTCTGCGCACCAACTTTTTAGGTATGGATTTATTAAACCCCATTGGTCTGGCTGCCGGGTTTGATAAAAGCGCTCAGGCATTAAGTTTTTGGCAGGCTTTAGGGTTTGGCTTTATGGAATGTGGAAACATTACCGCCAAATTTAGCACAGGCAACCCTAAGCCGAGAATTTTTAGACTGCCTAAAGACAGAGCTGTAATCAATCGAGTGGGGTTAGCAAATATTGGCGCCGATGCAATGGAAAAAAAACTCCAAAACTTTATTTCGTCTTTGCCGTTTGGTATAAATATTGCCAAAACCCACGATCCGCAGATTTTAGGCGACAAGGCAGTAGCTGATTTTTTATATACTTTTAAAAAAATGTATCCGTTTGGACAATACATTACCATAAATGTCAGTTGTCCCAATACCCTAGAAGGTAAAACTTTTGAAGATCCGGTAGCCTTAAATACGCTATTGGGAGAAATAAATAAAGTGCAAGCTCAGTTTCATGAACATAAACCCATTTTGGTAAAAATTTCACCCGATGTAAGTTTCGCGGAACTGGAAAAAATTTTAGAAGTATGCGAAGCTCATAAAGTTAATGGGTATGTGTTAACCAATACCTCTAAACATCGAGCAGGACTTAAAACTCCTCAAGAGGAATTAGACCGGATTGGCAAAGGGGGGCTCTCGGGTAAGCCAATTTATAGCCAATCAAATGATCTGATTAGTCATGCCTATAAATTACTCAAGCGACCTTGCCTAATTGGACTGGGTGGAGTAGATAGCGCGGAAAGTGCTTATGAAAAAATTCAGGCCGGAGCCAGTTTAGTGCAAATTTATACCGGGCTGGTTTACGAAGGACCCTCTGTGGTAAAAAAAATTAATCAGGGTTTGGTAAAGCTTTTAGCGCGTGATGGGTTTAAAAATATTAAGGAAGCAGTTGGGATCGCAATCAAATGAGATATATAGATTTAACTCACACTTTTAATGGACAAATGCCGGTGTTCCCCGGGGATCCGGCCTCTGAGCTTAAACAAACGACTTTTGTAGAAAAAGACGGTTTTAGTCATTTTCATTTAAACACCAGTTTGCATGTGGGCACGCATATGGACGCGCCCAGTCATATGCTTATGGGTGGCAAGTTATTAAACGAATATCCGGTAGAAAAATTTTTTGGACGAGGGGTGGTTATAGACGCGCGGGGCAAAACATCGGTGGGGGCAGAATTATTATCCGGTATGGATATTAAGTCGGGAGATGTTGTGCTAATTTGTTTTGGCTGGTCTGAGGTATTTCATAACGATGAGTATTATTTAAATTATCCGGTAATCAGTGAAGGGTTTGCCAAAAAGTTAGTGGAATTGGGTGTTGCTATGGTGGGTATGGATACTCCCAGTCCGGACAAAGCACCTTATGGCGTGCATAAAATTTTATTGAAACAAGATATTTTAATTATTGAAAATTTAACCAATTTAGAAACACTATTCGCCTATCCAAATTGGGAAATTGTTGCCTTACCCGCTAAGCTGGAAGCAGAGGCCGGTCTGTGCCGAGTGGTGGCTAAAATTTTATGATATCTTTTATTATTTCAGCCAAAAATGAAGCGGAGTATATTGCGGAGTGTTTGGCTTCCGTGGCTTCACAGGTAACCGAAGAGCCTATAGAAATTTTAGTGGTAGATAATCAGTCTACAGACAAAACCGTGCTAAAGGCAAAAGCACAGTGTCCCCAAGCCAAAATTATTGTGGAAACCGAGCCCGGGGTGGTAAGTGCCAGACAAGCCGGGTTTAAAAATGCCCAAGGTGAGCTATTGATTTTTTTAGATGCTGACGTGCGTTTACCGCATCGGTTTTGGCTGAAAAATCTATTAGGCATAATTCAGCCACATCAAGTGGTGGCAGTATCCACTCATTACAAATATTACGAAATGAGTTTTCTCGTTAAAGTTATTCAGACTTTTGGGACTTATTTCTGTATTTATCCGTGGATATTTTTTGCGGATAAAGTTTTTAAAAAAACTTCTCATATGGTGGGAGGGATGATGGCGATAAAACATTCGGCTTTAAATCGCATTGGGGGTTTTGGAAACGAGACACAATTTTATGGCGATGAAATCAGTGTGGTAAAAAAATTGTATGCTTGGGGTAAAATAATTGTTTCACCCAAACTTTGGGTTTATACCAGCGGGAGACGATATCAGCAGTATGGCATGTTTCAGACTGTCTATAAGTATGTAGTGAGTTATTTTAAAATGCTTTTAGCGGGTAAAATTTGACTGCCAACTTAAGTGCTTCACGGAATTGACGAGTCTAAGTTTATGGTTTATGATGATTTTAGACAATTATTTAGAGGGTGAAAAGATATAACATATATGGCAAAAAAAAGTTCATTTTTTGGAAAAATCATGGGAGGTAATGTAACCGAAGAATCCGCCAGTCCGGTGGCAGTTTCACAGCAACCCGTAGAAGATATGGAAGAAGTTGAGGAGTTAATTGTGGAAGAAGTGGAAGAAACCGAAGAGGGGGGGGAAGAACCGGAGGTAGAAGTGGCTGTGGCCAGTGCCAAAGTAGCAACTCCTACTAAAGCCAAAGAAGGCGAGGATTGGCTCAATGATTACGAAGGTCAGTTAAACATAGACATGTTTCAGACTAAGGATAATGTAATTATTAAATCCACCATTGCGGGAGTAAGACCGGAAGATATAGATATTACGGTGGCTAATGACATGCTGACTATTAAAGGAGCCAGAAAGAAAGAAGATAATATAAGCCAGGACGATTATTTTTATCAGGAATGTTATTGGGGAAACTTTTCCAGAAGTGTCATAATTCCCGTGGATATTGATAGCGAAGAAATTGAAGCGGATTTGAAAGATGGAATTTTAACCGTAATTATTCCCAAGGCGGCCAAAGCCAAAACCAAAAAAGTTAAGGTTAAAGGTTTGTAGCAAAGCCGATCGTCGCTGATGGATACGCTGATATAACGCTGATCCAAAACCCCTCCAATCGTGATTGGAGGGGTTTTAAATTTGGTTGAAAAATGGTAGAATAATATTAGTAAGTAGCGTTGAGTAAGTAGTAAATAGCGAAAGCAATATAAAATTGTATGGGGAGAAGAAAAAAAATCGATAAAGAAGAAATAAAATTTGAAACTCCTAAATTAAACTTGTCAGCCGATACCAAACGAGGAGTCGCCGTAGTAATTTTTGGTGTGATGGCATTAATTGCCTGTTTGGCGGTATTTAACTTGGCCGGAAGTTTTGGCCGGGGTTTTATGCAAGGGCTGTCTTGGATTAGTGGCGTGTTGGCTTATGCCGTACCTCTATTTTTTTTAGTGGTGGCAGTCTTGCTGAATAAGCAACAAATGCCGGAAAATAAAGAAACCACTTTTTATTTTAGAATTTATTTTGGCGCTTTATTGTTTGTCGGAGCTTTGGCCGGAATTATTCACGCGTTTTATTTGAATAATGGTTATAATGCTTTTGCTTTAGCCAAAGCCGGCCAAGCCGGCGGTTTTTTGGGGGCAATTTTTGGCGGTTTGGCTTTTCGGTTTTTGGGTTTTATTGCGAGTGAGATTGTGCTCGTGGCTTTATGTGTAATTGGCATTTTAGTGGCTTTTGATATTGCGCTACATTTATTGTGGCCGAGTACTGCCAAAGAAGTGGAAACCCCCAAAGCCGATAAGGAGAAATTAAAAATTAACAGTTTGGGAAGTTTGGGGTTTAGTAAAGATAAGGTGCCGAGTAGTAATGTTAAACTGAAAACTTCGGACGAAGATGATGAAACCGATACCCCAAATACCCCAAACACCAAAACCACTATCGCGGTTAACAGTTTGGGTAAAACCGCTCAAATTCAATTGGAAGCCATTACCATTAAAGATAGAAAAGATTGGAAATTGCCTCCCTTTGATTTATTAGACAGTGCTGAGGCTAGCGTGGATAGTGGCAATATAGAAGCCAATGTGGCGATTATTAAAAAAACTTTGGCTGATTTTGGTTTAGAAGTGGATATGGGAGAAGTGAACGTGGGCCCGACGGTTACCCAATATACTTTAAGGCCCGCTGCCGGCATACGACTTTCGCAGATTGCCGCTTTACAAGACAACTTGGCTTTAGCGTTATCGGCGCATTCGTTACGTATGGAATTGCCGATTCCGGGGAAAGCTTTGGTTGGTATTGAGGTGCCGAATAAATCTACGGCCATTGTGCGAATTAGAGATGTTATGCAGACCACTCAGTTTGTGGATCATAAATCTAAGTTGGCTTTATCGATTGGCCGAGATGTGGCTGGTCTGCCCATGGTGGCGGATTTGGCAAAAATGCCCCACTTATTAATTGCCGGAGCCACCGGAACCGGAAAAAGCGTGGCAATTAATAGTTTGTTTATTTCTTTGTTATATAGAAATACGCCTCAAGATGTAAAATTTATTGTGATTGATCCGAAAAGAGTGGAGCTAAATTTATATAATGGTATTCCGCATTTATTGACGCCGGTCATTACTGACCACGAAAAGGCTGTGAATTCTTTAAAGTGGGCGGTGGCGGAAATGGATAGACGATATAAGTTATTGGCTGAAGTGGGGAAGAGAAATCTTTTGGAATATAACGAGTCCACAGAACTCTCAATGCCTTACATTGTCATTTTGGTTGATGAGCTTGCGGATTTAATGGCAGTGGCTCAGGCCGATGTAGAAGCCGCTATTGTCAGGTTAGCGCAAATGGCTAGGGCCGTAGGGATTCACTTGGTAGTCGCGACGCAAAGACCGAGCGTGGATATTATTACCGGTTTAATTAAAGCGAATATTACTTCCCGCATTGCTTTTGCGGTTGCCAGTCAGGTAGATAGCCGAACCATTTTAGATTCCTCGGGAGCGGAAAAGCTTTTAGGTAATGGCGATATGCTATATACTTCCGCGGAATTTAATAAACCCAAACGCGTTCAAGGCGCCTATATAAATGAAAAAGAAGTTAAAAAAGTTGTGGACTTCTTTAAGCAACAAGCCGGTTCGCCAATTTACGATGACACTATTATCGAAAAACCAAAAAGGGCTCTAGGAGTGCCGGGTTTTGAAGATGAAGGCGAGGATGACCCTTTGTTATTAGAAGCTACAGAAGAAGTGAGGCGGGCGGGCAAGGCTTCCGCCAGTTTATTACAAAGACGTTTAAGAGTCGGTTATGCTCGGGCTGCAAGGCTGTTGGACATTTTGGAAGCCAAAGGGATTATTGGTCCGGGAGAAGGTGCCAAACCCAGAGAAGTTTTTGGGGTATCGAATGAAGAGAGAGAGGAGTATGGCGCCGAAAGTACAGACGACACTGCAGAAAATTCTCAGGAAACGGTTTAATAATTTTAACAATTTTTAGGCAAGGGTTTTTTTTAGAGTTTACGAGCTATGAGGAATTTGTAACGTGGCTTTTCTACAACAAAAAATTAAAGTAGAAACTTTATCTGAATATTTATGTAATGTTCGGCAAAGTTTTAAATTGTCTATTTCGGATTTGGTAAAACAAACCGGAATTCCGGCCAAGGCATTGATGTTATTGGAAAAGGGCGATTACGGTCATTTGCCGGCCAAAGTTTATGTAAAAGGATTTTTGCAAAAATTAGCCAAAGTCTATGGGTTAGACAGTCAAGTGTTAATTGATCAGTATGAATTGGAACAAACCGTTAGCCAGCAAATAATTCAAGCAAAAAATAAACATGCTCAAAAACGTTTTTTATTTTGGGAAAATTTCACTTTAACGCCGAAAGTTATTACCCTTGGGGTAAGCGTGTTGTTTATTGCGTTTACTTTAATCTATATTATTTGGCAAGTTTTTGCGATCGCCCAAACCCCTTTATTGGAAATTATCTCTCCACAAAATCTTACCGCCACCGATAAAACTTTTATTGCCGTGGAAGGCCGAACCGATCCGAGCGCGACTGTCACGGTAAATAATGAACCGGTGTTTGTAAACAGCGAAGGTAAATTTTTTACCAATGTGGGGTTATCGGCCGGGCCCAAAGAATTGGTGATTGTGGCCACCAATCGGTTTAGGCGAAGTTTGACCAAACAGCTTACAGTAATTGGTCAAGGCAAGCATAGCGAATCGGGAGCGGAGACTAATCGCACCGTATTGGATTTGGAATTTTTAGGCAATGTGGAGTTGGGTTATAGCTTAGAGGGTCAAGCTCAAGTAAAGAAAGTTTACTCAGCGGGACAAACGGCTATGTTTGAACAGTTTAATCAGCTGACCTTGTCGGTGAGTAACGCCGGAATGGTGAAGGCTAGTTTTAATGGCAAAAATTTGGGGATTTTAGGTAGAGAAGGCGAAAAAATTGAAAATTTAATTTTTAGCAAACAGTGAAAATGTGTTATGATGACTTTAGAATTTGGGTTGAATATTAAATCGGAATTTTCATACCGTCCCTGTTAGGTTGAGCCCAGCCCAACCTATATATCGGCTCAGTGTGTAAGTTCTGTAACTATAAAAATATGGCAAAAACCAATTTAAAAATTACCGGCACTGACAAGGTTAATCCGGGCAGGTGGAAAGCTGTGGAGTCGGCTTTGGACCAAATTAAAGACAAGTTTGGTGATGGCAGTATTATGAAGTTGTCTGATTCCAAAGCTTTAAATATTGAGGCGATTCCCACGGGGAGCATTAGTTTAGATTTGGCTTTAGGTGTGGGAGGGATTCCTAAAGGTAGAATTATTGAAATTTATGGTCCGGAAAGTTCGGGTAAAACCACTTTAACTTTGCATATGATTGCGGAAGCTCAGAAAAAGGGCGGACTTGCGGCCTTTATAGATGCCGAGCACGCTTTGGACCCTGAGTATGCAAAAAAAATCGGGGTTAAGTTGGAAGATTTATTAATTTCTCAACCCGATAACGGAGAACAGGCGTTAGATATTTGTGAGACTTTGGTAAGAAGTAATGCGTTAGATTTAATTGTGATTGATTCTGTGGCAGCCTTGACTCCGAGAAATGAAATTGAAGGGGAAATGGGTGATAGTCATATGGGACTGCAGGCTCGGTTAATGTCTCAGGCTTTAAGAAAACTCACCGGGATTATTTCCAAGAGCCAAACCACAGTAATCTTTATTAACCAGATTAGAATGAAGATTGGGGTAATGTTTGGCAACCCCGAAACGACTACCGGAGGTAATGCTTTAAAGTTTTATGCCAGCGTAAGAATTGAAGTGAGGCGAACGGCTCAAATCAAAAATGGAGAAAAAATTGTTGGCAATCGGGTAAAAATTAAAGTGGTTAAAAATAAAGTCGCGCCTCCGTTTCGAACCACAGAGTTTGATATTATGTATAACGAAGGTATTTCGGCGGTGGGGGATTTGTTAGATACGGGTTTACTGCTCGGAGTTATAGAAAAATCGGGTAATACGCATATGTTTGGACAAGTAAAATTGGGGGTGGGTAGAGAAAATGCCAAGGCCTTTTTAAAAGATAACGGAGAGGTATTTAAGGAGATAGATGTAGCAGTAAGGGCCAAAGTCAAAGCCGGCGATACAGTGCCGGTAAGTATTACGGAAAGCGAAGAGAAAACTGAATAGTTTTTTACAAAATAAAAACGTCCTCATTATGAGGGCGTTTTTATTTTGTAAATTTTAGTGTAATATGGGTGTATGCCTAAAAAAGAAAAAATTTCCGCTTCCGCGTTGCCATCTAACCCACAATCGGTTTTAAAAGACCCCAAATTGTCATTGGGTAAGGCTGGGCGGGTTTATTGCAGTTTAGATATTGAGACGACGGGGTTTGATCCGCAAAAAGACGAAATTTTAGAAATCGGTTTTGTGTTTTTTACTTTGGAAAAAAATAAAATTAAGTTAGGCAAAGAATACACTTGGTTGTTTAAACCCCAACAAGCGGTTACACAAATTATTTTAGGATTAACAGGCATTACGCAAACCGAATTGGATACCGGAGCCAACCTCCAAGAGTGTTTACCCGAAATTCAGGCCTTACTTAAAAATGCCATAATCGTTGGGCATAACATTAATTTTGATTTAGGATTTTTAAAAAGTTTAGGACTGCAATTTGAGCCGGGCGAAATTGATACTTTGGATTTAGCTCAATTTATTTTACCCACTCACCAGTCATACAATTTGGAAAATTTAATGCACTATTTTGGTGTGCCTCATACCGAAGCTCACCGAGCTTTGGCAGATGCCAAAGCCACGGTTAAAGTTTTGGCGGGGTTACTGGACAGGTTTGCCAGTTTTCCGGCAGGTTTAAAGCAGGAAATTATTAAGTGGTCGGAAAAGCAAAATTTTTTTTGGACAGAAAGTTTAAAAAATTTTGCAGGGAGAGGTGCAGGTAAACTTAAGAGCAAAAAACAGCCAGCCACTTCTTTTGGAACAGTAAATTTGCCCCAACGCAACACTTTTAATAATTATCCGTTATCTTCCCAGTATATACAGGGGGTTGCCCAAAGCGTGTCCAAACAAAACCCGCCTTATATTTTAGTGGTGCCGGGCAATTTACACGCTTTGGAAATTAGCCAAACCACTAACTTGTCTTTACGCTATTTGGAGGAAAATAGTTTTAATCAAGAAAACTTTACAGCTTTAAAACAGAAGTCCGAATTAAGCAAAGAAGAAGTAAAATTTATATTAAAAATTTTAGTTTGGCAAGCAACGAATTGGCAAACTGCGACTTTGGCAGATTTAAATTTGTCTTTTTTTGGCGGGCAATACAAACATCTGATTAACGGGGCAAAATTAACCGGCTTAACAGCCAACCACAAATATGTTTGCGACTACGAGACTTTTACCAGCTTAAGTAAAGATCCGGAGAAACATAAATTTCATGTGATTTTTTGCGGTTTAAATGAGTTAGAGCAAGCCATTTCCGCTCGTATTGGGCGGAAGATCAGTTGGGGTAAAATTAATTACTTGTTAAAAAATATATATAATCCCGAGACCGCAGTGGGAGAAGCTCAGTTTAAGGAAGTCGTAATTGCCGGTTTGTCGGATGCCGATTTGTTTTTTGGTTTAACTAACGCGCTATTGCAAAGTAATCCGCCGGGTTTTTTGTCTTTAAAAATTTCCGACATTGAAACCGAGAAATGGGACAAGATACATTTGGCTGCCAAAAATTATAGCGAAAAACTAAAACACTTAGCTGAAGTAGTTAAGCATTCGGAGTTAGCCACTTTAGCCGAGGAATTACTCACTTATTTTTTGCCCGAAGAGAATATGGTCAAGTGGTTGGAAATGTCCGCCACCGCTTGCGTGTTTATTAAAAGCCCAATTGAAATTAGTCAATTGACCGCGGAAATTTTTAACGTTTTTAAATCGGTTAGTTTGGTAGATAGCATACCGGCCAAATCAGTTTGGGATTTATACCAAACTCGGTTAGGCTTGGCCGGCTATGGTTACCAAGAAAACTTTACTCCCAATCAGAAGGACTTATTTAGTTTTCTTAAACCTAAAGCCAAGTTTAAGGTTGAAATCAATCCGCAAGCGCTAACTGAAAGTAAAATTTTGACATTAATTTCCGCCAAAGCCTTGCCGGGAGCGGTGTTGTTTGGGAATGCTTTGGAAGTGAAAAATTTTTATTTCAATAATTTTTCCAATCTCCAAACTTTTGCTTTTTTGCATCCGCAATTAGGCAGTTCCGGTAATAAGATTTTAAGAAATTTTTCCATTCATCAGCATAGTTTATTGTTAGCATCAGATAAATTTGTGTTAAAGGCTACCGCAATGCCCAATGCGCCCAGCGTGATTGGTAAACTGGCGGTTAAAACTTTAATAATTGGCCATTTGCCCTTTGAGCAGTTTACTCACCCCTATTTAGAGGCAGTATCAAAAAGCTTTAGTAATTCCTTTGAGCAATATAGTGTACCGAAGGCTTTATTTAATTTACATAAGATTTTAAGCCTGTTTATGACAGATAATCTAAAACACATCATTGTATTTGAAGAAAAGCTCAATAAAGCTTATGCGCAACCTTTTCTTAGGTATTTGGAGAAAATAGTTCAAAATCCCTGACTTATCCACCCCAGTAGCACAGCCAATAAATTGGCAGGCTACGGGGCAAGCAGTATAAGGGGTTTAAATAAAATATAGTTGACTTATCCACAGTTTATTATTATTACTTAAAAACAGGTTTTTGTAGATTCAAGCAGAGGTAAACCGCATAAATAAAGCATATTTAGCCTAAATTATGGAATAGAGTTGACAAGAATAAAAATACCTAATATAATAAATATACAAGTTAAAGAAGTAAGCACCTTAAAAATTCATAGTTATCCACACCTTGGGAAAATTTCGCTTAAAAGCCTTTGTTTGAGCCATTTTTTCCTTTAGACTTTCCGTCAAAGCTTTGCCCAATCCAAAGCTGTATGAAAAAACAAAAACAAAAATCAATTCCATTTTGAGTATTTATGGAGCAAAACAATAAAATACTAATGTTTATGGTCGAAAGACCTTAAGGAAAGCCTAGAGTGTTGTTTGAAAACCAGATTGGACTTCAGACGCTTCTCTCGATGTTATATCGAGAAGGCCTGAAATCTGTGAAGTGTCGTTTACTGCTCTACGTTTTAGCGCTTAAAAGTTAAGCTTTAAAATGTAGAGCGGTGAAAGATCCGAGGTTTCGGGTTTAGCGCCCTGTGTCACCGTTCATATAATTTTTTTATTGGAACGCCCGTGACCCGGGCGCTTTTGCATTTTATAAGAGAAAAGCATATAATATTTTTATGACAAATACACATTTAGACAAAACATTTTTAGAAAAAATGAAAGTTCACTTGTTAAGTGAACAAGCTCGATTAACGCAGGAATTGGAGTTGTTACCGGAACACACCGAACTGGGGAGTCGGGATGATGACAATGCCAAAGAAGCCGAAGAAGATGAATTACATTTGAGCATAAAAAGCAAAGTGTCTCAAGATTTGGAAAAAATCGCTAAAGCACTGCGAAAGATGGAGCAAGGAACTTATGGCACAGATGATGATGGACAGCCAATTGCCAAAGAGAGACTGGAAGTTTTACCTTGGGCAGATAGGAGCATTTAGCCAAGGCTAAATGAATTTCTAATTTCTCCCCCTTCGCCAAGGCTTTGGGGGACAAGTAATTTCTAATTTCTAATGAGAAATAATCAAATACCTAAACCCAAAGTTTTTTTAACTGGGTTGGGTGTTTTTTTTAGTTTAATTTTATTGGATCAAATTACCAAACATTGGACACCCGATCAGTTTAAAAATTATCAGTTTGCTTTTAGTTTGCCGGTGCCGACAAGTTTAATGTATGTAATTTATTTTTTGGTAATGAGTGTTATGACGGTTTATATCTTGCAAAATTATTTTAAGTTTCGCATTGGCGAAACAATTGCATGGGGTTTGATTTTGGCCGGCGGACTGTCTAACGTAGGGGAAAGATTATTTTTGGGTTATGTTAGAGATTGGATTTATCTTTTTAATGGGGTTTTTAATTTAGCCGATGGATACATTATTTTAGGAATTTTAATTTTGTTAGTTTATTCATTAATGACAAAAACGACGGAAATGACAAAATCGACATAAATATTTTATTTTTGTTATTTATTAAATTCTGTCATTTTTGTAAATTAATTTTGTGATTGCAAAAATTTTCTCTGCGACAATTGTGGGTTTGGATGCGGAAATAATAGAAGTGGAAGCCGGGGTGAGTAATGGTTTAACCAATACGATTATTGTCGGCTTGCCCGACACCGCAGTTCAGGAAAGTAAGGAGAGAGTGAAAAATGCCATAAAAAATTCCGGGGCTGAATATCCGGTAACTCGGGTCTCGGTAAATTTGGCACCGGCAGATTTGCCTAAATTGGGCACGCATTTTGATTTGCCTATTGCCTTGGCAATTCTCTTGGCTTATGAGCAAGTAAGTTTTGACACTCAAGCTAAATTATTTTTGGGGGAGTTGTCTTTAGATGGTCAACTAAGAGCTGTGCCGGGGGTCTTGGCGGTAGCAATTAAAGCCCAAAAGCAAGGGATTGCAGAATTATTCATTCCCGAAGCTAATGCGCAAGAAGCGGGGTTGGTGGCCGGAGTAAAAATTTTTCCGGTAAAAAATTTAAAACAGTTAGTCGAGCATTTGTTAATGCTAAACCCGATTTCCCCGCTTAAGCCCCAGTCCCAAGACCAGTTATTTAAAAATCCGCAGAGCATATTGGACATGAAAGATGTGGCCGGGCAAGAATTGGCGAAACGGGCTTTGGAAATTGCAGCAGCCGGTGGCCACAATGTGTTATTATCCGGTCCGCCGGGAAGCGGGAAAACTTTATTAGCCAGAGCAATGGCCGGCATTCTGCCCGATTTAAAACTGGAAGAAGTTTTAGAATTAACCAAAATTTATAGCATTGCGGGAAAATTAAAAGAAAGTTTTATTTCCAGTCGGCCGGTAAGAAGTCCACATCATACGACTTCCAATGTGGCTTTGGTAGGTGGGGGTGCAAACCCCAGACCCGGAGAAATTACTTTATCGCACAGAGGGATTTTATTTTTAGATGAGTTTCCCGAGTTCCCCAGAAATGTGCTGGAAGCCTTAAGGCAACCCTTGGAAGATGGCATAGTCACGGTGGCGCGGGCCAGTGGTAGCTGGACGTTCCCCGCCAAATTTACTTTAGTGGCCGCTCAAAATCCTTGTCCGTGTGGGTATTATGGCGATGCGAGCAAGAAGTGCCAATGCTTACCCGGACAAATTTTTAAATATCAAAAGAAAATTTCCGGACCTTTGTTGGATAGAATTGATTTACACGTGGAAGTGCCCCGGCTCCCTTATGAAAAAATCGCCTCCGAAACCGGAGCGGAGACTTCCGCGGACATTAAGCACCGAGTGGAAACCGCCAGACAAATTCAACAAGTCAGATTTGGGAACCCAAAAACCAACAGCGAAATGAATTTATTGGAATTAAAAGTCTTTTGCAAATTAGATGCGGAAGGCGAGGCTATGCTTAAGCAAGCTTCTAAAATTTATAATTTTTCCGGACGGTCTTTGCACCGTATTTTAAAAGTGGCGAAAACCATTGCCGATTTAGCCGGGGTAGAGCAAATTACCGCCAGGCATTTAAGCGAAGCCATTCAGTATAGGCCTAAGGCAGAATAAATAGAGAGTCGGGGAAATAGAGAATTAGTGCAATAGAGATTAAGAGAACAGGGAAAGAGAAAATAAGCTATATCCAAATCACAGTTAACCAATTTAAGAAAGTTTAAAATTCTGTTATAATATTTTTATGAGCCAAAAAATTAGAAAAGCCATTATTCCCGCAGCCGGGTTTGGAACCAGGTTTTTACCTGCGACCAAAGCCATGCCCAAAGAAATGCTCCCCATAGTGGATAAACCCATTATTCAGTATGTGGTGGAAGAAGCAGTGGCTTCGGGGATTGAAGATATTATTATTGTGACCGGTTGGCATAAACGCACGATTGAAGACCATTTTGATTATCCGTTTGAATTGGAAAAGCGACTCTTGGAAGCCGGGAAAGAAGAACAGGCCGAAGCAGTAAGGAAGATTGCAGATATGGCCAATTTTATTTACGTTCGTCAAAAAGGTACTTATGGCAACGGTACGCCGGTATTAAATGCCCGGCGAGTAATTGGCGATGAACCGTTTGCGGTTTTGTGGGGAGATGAATTTATTTATTCTAACCCGCCCAGATTAAAACAAATGATTCAGGTATGGGAAAAGTATGGCGTGCCAAATGTTTCGGCTGTAAGAGTGCCCAAAACCGAGGTGTCTAAATACGGCATTGCGGAAGTGACAAATGTGGAAACGGGCATTTATAAAATTAACCAGATTGTAGAAAAACCCCAGTTAAACGAGGCGCCCTCGGATTTAGCCACCCATGGAGCATATATATTAACCCCCCGAATTTTTGACATTTTAGCCGAGGCTAAGCCGGGCAAAGGCGGGGAAATTTGGCTTCCGGAGGCAATTTCTCAATTAGCCAAAGAGCAAGATGTCTATGCCGTGGAAATTCAAAAAGGAAAATATTACGATACCGGCAATAAACTGGAATATTTAAAAGCAGTTGTGGAGTTTGGCTTAATGCACGAGGAGCTCAAAAAGGACTTTGGGGAATATTTAAAAAATATCCAGTTATAGTAAAGGGGTAAACCGAACTTAAATTTCCAAATAATTTAAACAAATTTTTTTACAATCAATTTTTAGCAAGAAAAAAATAGCCGTGTTTAAACTAAGTTTAAACTTATGAAAATAAAAAGCAAAATCAAAACATGGTTGGTAGTCGGGCTCTTGGTATTGGTGTCCGCGGGTTGTGGGGGGAATGGTAATCCGGCCGGACCCACCGGTCCGGTGACTTTAACCATTTGGAAAACTTTTGAAGACAGCGAAAATATAAGGCCGTTAATTGATGCGTATATAGCCAAACATCCCGGAGCGCAAATTAATTACGTAAAAAAGAATATAGAAAATTACGAAACCGATTTGTTAAACGCTTTAGCTTCGGGGAAGGGGCCGGATATTTTTTCCATTCACAATACGTGGTTGCCTAAGTATATAGACAAATTAGAACCGGCTTCGGAAAAAGTTATTAATCTGAAATATATTAATGATAATTTTGTAGAGGTAGTCAAAGAAGATTTAGTAAATAAAAATAAACTGTATGCCGTGCCCTTGTCTGTAGATTCTTTGGCTCTCTATTATAATAAAGATTTATTGGGCAGTGCGGGGATTGCCGTACCGGCGAGAAGTTGGCAGGAATTGGCTGAGCACACCAGAATTTTAACCAAGCAAGATAGCCGAGGTTATTTTCAGAATAGCGGTGTGGCTTTGGGGTTAGCCAAGAATGTTAACCGTGCCGTGGATATTTACTATTTATTTATGCTCCAATTAGGCTTTAAAAATATTGGGAGTAATGAGGAGGGGTTTGCGCAATTAGGTCAAAATATTCAAAAAGATAATAAAAATTTAGAACCGGCTGTGGAGGCTTTGGATTTTTACAGCTCTTTTGCCGATCCTAAAAGTCAGAATTATACTTGGAATGCCAGGAGTGATTATTCCATAGATGCGTTTGTAAATGGTCGCAGTGCGTATGTGTTTGGATATAGTTATTTAGCCGATACCCTTAGGCAAAAAGCACCCAATTTAAGATTTGATGTGACTTTTGTCCCGCAATTTAACTTAAACGAGCCGAGCGTCAATTTTGCCAATTATTGGGCAGAGGGTGTGTCTATTCAGAGTAAAAATAAAGTGGCGGCTTGGGATTTTTTAAAGTTTATTTCCAGTAAAGATGCTTTGGAAAAATATTACGCTAACCATAAAGTGCCATCTGCTCGTAAAGATTTGGTGGAACTGCAAGCCCAAGATGTGGATTTGGGAGTTTTTGCCACAGCCAATTTAACCGCCAGAAGTTTTAAACGCCCCGAGCAAGCTAAGTATGACAATATCGTAGGGAATATGCTGGACAATGTAAATTTGAAAGGCAAAGATTTTACCGAAGCGGTTTATGAAGCTGAGGCGCAAATTAATACTTTAGTAAGAGAGTAGGGCGGTAATTTTTTTAAAAAGGCAGGTAAATTGCGGAGTAGGTGTTAAAGTTGGGAAAAAATGCTATAATTATTTAGCAATAATATATAGATGAAACAAAAAATTTTAATTTTCAGTTTGGTGATAGGAATCTTTTTGGTTTTTCCGGATTTGGTTTTGGCTCAAGCCAAAGGCGGGTTGGTGCCTTGCGGGGGTAGTGGGCAAAGTGCCTGCACGTTAAAAGATATTTTTGTGATGGTGGCCAGAGTTACCAATACACTTATAGGACTAGCAGGGATTTATGCGGTATACGTAATTATTGGAGCTGGCTTTTGGTTAGTGGTAACTATGGGAAATGAAGAAAAAATTACTAATTACAAAAAGCAAATTAGTCAGGCAGTCGTGGGGTTTGTAATGGTCTTATTTGCTTATATGTTTGTAAATACCGCAGTCAATTATATTTTACTCGGGGGAGCCGGCAAGAAAATAAAATTGGAAAATGGTAAAGAAGTAGAGTGCAAGTTAGATTTAACCGACCCGTTAAATTATTTAATTATTCATTCCAATCCGAAAGACCACGCTAAGTGTGACTTATAAGTTTATGAAAAAATATTTTTCCATAGTTTGTTTGGTGTTTATACTCAGTTCGTATGTGGGACTTGGGTTTTTGAATGTGGCACAGGCGTCTTGTAATTATATAGTAAGATTTCAAGCACAACCTAAAAATATTACAAGCACAGACTCAATTTCATTATTTACACAAGTTAGTAGAAGTGGAACAGAATGTAAAGAAGGTGTTTATTTACAATATTTTGTAAAAGTAAAAAATGTTGCCACCCCAAGCCAATACGGGATGGTAAATACCCCAGGGACTGGAGAAAAAAGACTAAATGGAGAATTTAACAATTTTGCAAGATTTACTTCTTCTGGAGCACGCAGTGAAGAATTGGCGAGTGATAATTTTCAGTTTAATTTAAGTAATTTTATTTTTGGTGATTTGGAGAACTCAAACCAATTTCCAGTATTTGTGAAGGTTGTGGGAACCAATGCCTTGGCTGGGCGGATTGTTTCAAGTAATATTTTAACAGTTTCAGCAACAGAAAATATTAATATTTCAGGTACATCAGGGCCCACTATTTTATCAGGAGTAACGAATGTAAAAATTGATTTCAATGCTTCTACTTATTATCCGCCAGCCTATTTAAATAATTTAAATCCAACTGGATCTCGTGGTGATGTATCTGCTGAAACAGCTTCAAATATAAATTTGAGTATTGTAGAAGTTGGTATAAAATTAGAAAATACGAATAATTTATCCCCAAATTTATTAGTTAAGACTTATGTGGGTAGCAGAGAAGTTGGTTCGATGGAAAAAACAAAAGCTGAATTAGCTTACAGACAAATTCAAAAAATTAATGTGGAAGAAAATGGTTATTTTAAAAATGGGCTCAATGATGTAAAAGTTGTGGTCTTAAATAAAAATAATATAACCGTTAAATATGCGGAAGGAAATGCTAAAGTAAATATAGAGGGGTTGAAGTCAGGCGGTGGGGGTAGCACAGGAACCGGTGCAGGGGCTGGGGGTAATGTGGGTGCAAATACAGGGGCGGGTAATTCCGGTGCGGGAGCTGGCACAGTAGATACCAGTTTAAAAGAAACTTTATTTAACCCTTTGCCTTCAGATAGTTTAACCGGTACGCTTTTAGGTATTGCGAAGGGGTTTTTGGCTGTAGTAGGGCTATGGGGTGTGGTGTTTGTCATGATTGGCGGATTTAAAATGGTCATTGCCAATGGAAACGAGGAAGCCATTACCGCAGCCAAAAAAACCATTACTTGGGCAGTTTTGGGTGTGGTGGTGGCTTTGCTATCTTTTAGTATAATTGCGATTGTGCAAAATTTGTTAGGGGCAAATATCCCTGAGCCTGAAGCAATAAATATTATTAAACCCAATAAACATGTCTAAACAGTTTTTTTTAAAGATTGGATTATTTAGTTTAGTTATAATTTTTGGCTTTTTGGTTAAACCGGTTTTGGCTCAGCCAAAAGAAGGCTTAACCACCATACAAGAAAGCCGGTGCGATAAGTTTTATAAATGGTTTACTATTAAAACTGAAAAAGGCACCATTAATGCTGTGGAAGATTTGCCTAGGTTTTGCAGTGTTCAACAAATTGGACTGTGGATTATTAATGCACTTTTGGCTTTGGCCGGTAGCGTGGCATTAATTACCATTACTTATGGTGGATTTAAATATGTCACTTCCGCCGGGCAAGAAGAGGCCAGTGAACAAGCCAAAAAGATTTTAGTTAATGCGGTGTTAGGTTTGGCAGTAATTATTTTGGCCGGAGCAATGGTAAGGATTGTGGCCAATACCTTGAGTATTGGGAAGAGTAAACCTAATCAAGGTCAGGCTACTCCAAAGCAGGCCCCTAGTAATCCGAGTGAGGGTGGAGAATCAGAACCAGTAAATAATCCTCCTTTGGAAAATAGGTCAACACCGAGATAAACAGAAAGAATAAATACACTATTAACATCTGTTTCTTAAGAAAGAATGTCTGATTAGTTCTGGATTTCCGCTTCCGCCTGTCTACCGTAGGCAGGCGAGAATGGTATAACATAGTTAATTTCCATAAAAAGTAAAAATATAGTATAATAGTTAAAATTAAACTCTTTGGTCTTCTTACCCCCTCTTTCCTAACTCTTAATGGAAGAGAAAGGGAAGAGAAGGACATAAGAGGGCATAAGAGAGGGGGTGACACAAGTGATACAAACATTAAAAAAGATTAATTGGTTATCCGTAGCGCAAATCGCTTTGGTAAGTTTGCTACTATTTGCTCCGTTGTTAGTGGCTGACGCTCAGTTAAACCGAGGACTACAATGCGATCCTTCCAGTGGTCTTAACTGTAACGCCGGAACTAATGTGAATTCTTTAATTAGAACAGTAATTAATTGGCTATTGGGCATAGCTTTTGCCGTAGCGGTTTTGTTCTTAATTATTGGCGGGTTCCAATACATTACTTCTGCCGGTAACGAAGAAGCAGCGGAAAAAGGCAAAGGCACAGCCGTCAACGCGTTAATTGGTATTGTGATAATTATTTTATCTTACGTAATTGTCAATGTGGTTTCCAATTTCGTTTCTAGCGCCGGTACTGGTGCCGGTCCGTAATATTTTTGACCCCCACTATTTTTTGGGGGTCAAACCTTAATAGAAAATTTAAAATTATATAATTTTTAATTTTTTGAAGTCAAAATTTTCTATTGAGGTTTGAATATTTTATTTAAAATAAAACAATGCTAAAAAAAATATTTTTTTTCCTTAAGTTATCCATACTGGGGTTATTAACCGGCTTTCCTTTTTTGGCTTTAGCACAAGGGGATGTTAACCGAGGGTTAAATAGCATTAGGTTGTTATTTCCGGTGGGAGGTTTAAGCGGAGCCCAAACTTTAACCGGCCCCAGCGGTTTAATTTACAGGGTAATTAGTTTACTCTTGTTTATTGCCGGAGCTTTGGCAGTATTTTTTGTAATTTTAGGCGGTTACCAATACATCACCGCGGCGGGTAACGAAGAACAAAGCGAGAAAGGTAAAACTACCTTAATTAACGCGGTAATTGGAGTGGTAGTTATTATTATGTCTTATGTAATTATTAATGTCGTGGTAAACACCGTTTCCGGTAGTGGAAGTACTTTTGGGTTTTAATTTATGTACAAAAGAGTTATTATTTTTATATTGTTCATAACGATTATTTGTTCTGTTTCTGTCAAAACTGTTTTAGCTATAAGTGAAGGTGGTACTTGTATAACAAATGCCTCTAATCAGTGTGATACTGGGTTAGTTTGTGATCCTGAAACTAGTTTGTGTAAAAAAGATCCAAACCCCCCAGCCCCTTCGGTTAATAGCGCCAGTGGTAGAGGTGAAAGCTCTAATTCCGGAAGTAATCAGAGTAAATGCGATAAGCCCGGAGATGAATTTTGTCCGGCTCCTAAATTTTGCTACATAAATGGTTTGTGCGTGCCGGCTCCTGAAGCTGAAGCCAAAGAGGGAAGTTTAAGAGGCGCCGGGTCTATTTTTGAAGTAATTGCCATTGTCCTTAAGTGGCTGTTAACTTTAGCCGGGGTGATTGCTACGGTATTTCTAATTTTAGGTGGTTACCAATACATCACTGCCGGAGGCAATGAAGAGCAAAGCGAGAAAGGCAAACAAACCTTAATTAATGCAGTCATTGGCATAGTAATTGTTTTACTGTCCATGACAATAATAACTATAGTAACCAACACGTTAAGTTCCACCGGACCTTTGGGGTAAACATTGCTTATATATTTTTGAAACAAAGATGATCTTCGTTCTTCTTACGAAGATCATCTTTGTTATTCAGATTGATAAAACTCCTAAAAGTCTGTAAGATTAGGGAGGCTTCTTGCCGGAGTGGCGGAATTGGCATACGCGCTAGCCTTAGGAGCTAGTGGGAGCAATCCCTTGGAGGTTCAAATCCTCTCTCCGGCACCATTGGGAGTTGAAGTATAAGATTGTTTTTTACTTGAAGTTGGAGAACAGACAAGGGTATTTTTTAAACTTACAACTTACTCACTTACTACTTACAACTCAGTTTAATTGCTATTGATTAAAAACAAGAAGTTTTATATAATCATCAGACACATAATTTATTTAAAGTATGAGTAAAATTATAAAAAATTTATTGTATATTTTATTGGCATTTTTATTGCTCTCCTTTGTGTTTGAGGCTTTTTCGCCTAAAAATGAAGTGAAAAATGTGAAGATGTCGGAAATAAGTCAGCTAATTAACCAAGGTAAAGTGGAGTATGTGGAAGTAAGTGAAAGCCAAGTCACTGCAAAAATTAAAGACACGGAAGTGAAGTATGTAAGTATTTTGGGCAAATATACGGAAATTACGGATTTTTTTAAAAATACCGGAGTAGAACCGGAAAAGTTAAAAAATTTGCAAATCGGGTATGTTAATAAAAGCGGTTGGGCGGTATTTTTAGATTCCATTGTGCCGTTTTTAGTGCCCTTTGTATTAATTTCTTTATTTATTTATTTTTTAATGCGCAACGTGCAAGGTGCCAATAATCGAGCGTTAACTTTTGGCCAATCTAGCGCTCGGTTAACCGAGGAGAATAAAATAAAAGTAAAATTTTCCGAAGTGGCCGGAGTAAAGGAAGCTAAGGAAGAATTAAAAGAAGTCGTGGATTTTTTAAGATTCCCACAAAAATTTTTAGCTCTGGGAGCTAAAATTCCCAAAGGCGTGTTGTTGTTGGGTAGTCCGGGCGTGGGTAAAACTTTGTTGGCGAGAGCCGTAGCCGGTGAGGCAAATGTGCCCTTCTTTCATATTTCCGGCAGTGAATTTGTAGAAATGTTTGTGGGGGTGGGAGCTGCGAGAGTGAGAGATTTATTTAAAAAAGCTAAAAAGAATGCGCCTTGCATTGTATTTGTAGATGAAATTGACGCTGTGGGCAGACAAAGAGGGGCGGGTTTAGGCGGTGGGCATGACGAAAGAGAACAAACCTTAAACCAAATTTTAGTGGAGATGGATGGATTTGAGAACGATACCAATGTGATTGTGATGGCTGCCACCAACCGGCCCGATGTGTTAGATCCGGCTTTACTTAGACCGGGTAGGTTTGATAGACAAGTGGTTTTGGATTTGCCGGACATTAAGGACAGAGAGGCGATTTTACAAATTCACGCCAAAAATAAACCTTTGGCCACAGATGCCAATTTGCGCAAAATCGCCGAGCGAACGCCTGGTTTTTCCGGCGCCGATTTAGCCAATATCTTGAATGAGGCGGCCATTTTAGCCGCTCGGGCAGATAAAAAAGAAATTAGCCAACTAAATTTAAAGGAAGCCGTGGAAAAAGTGATGCTGGGACCGGAAAGAAAGAGTCATATTTTATCACCGAAAGAAAAGGAAGTTACCGCTTTCCATGAAGGCGGGCATGCTTTAGTGGGTAGCGCGCTGGCTTTTTCCGATCCGGTCCATAAAGTGTCGATAATTTCCCGAGGGAGAGCTGCGGGCTATACTATGAAATTGCCGTTTGAAGATAAACATTTGCATACCCGATCCAGTTTTTTGGATGAAATCGCAGCTTTAATGGGTGGTTATGCAGCGGAGAAATTGGTTTTTAACGAACTCACCACCGGCGCCAGTAATGATTTAAAAGTGGCTACCGGTATGGCAAGAAAATTAATTATGGCTTATGGCATGAGCGAAGAATTGGGACCGGTGGCTTTAGGTAATAACCAAGAAATGGTATTTTTAGGTAAAGATTTGCACGAACAAAGAAACTATAGTGAGGAAATCGCCCGAAAGATCGATTCGGAAATTAATCGGATTATGACAGAAGGCTTTAACCGAGCCACGGAGATTTTAACCAAATATCGAGATTATTTAAATAAAATCGCCCAGCAGTTAATCGATAAAGAAACTATAGAACAAGAAGAGTTTCATGAGCTCGTGAAAGACATTATTCCCCAAGAAAAATTACAACAACATATTTTGTTTGGTGACCCGAAAGGGGTATAAATTACAGGAGCAAAAATCGCGGTTTGAAGAGAATCGCGATTTTTGATACAATCAGAAGGCAATTTCTTTGTTTTTTAAAATACCTAAGGGCAGTTAGCTTCCTCCTCCGTCAAGGCTACGGAGGACAAGAAGATAACTATTATGTTTATAGTCTCCTCTTATCCTAAGAAGTTTTGACGAAGTTAGAGGGAACGTAGCTTAGTTTGGCCCGCACCATTGGTTGAATGGATTATAAAATATAAGATTGCAATATTGGGCAGTTAGCTCAGTGGTAGAGCATCTCTTTGACGTAGAGAGGGTCGAAGGTTCAATCCCTTCACTGCCCACCACTTCTTCGCGGAAGCTACGAAGTGCAAGCATCAAATAAATCTTATTCTTACAGACATTTGAGGCTTAAATTTATAGAGCGAAGAAATGTCCTACGAAGCCTTGGCAAAGTAGAACAAATACTCATAACTCATAATTCTATATTCCTAACTCTAATCCGTGCCTAAAATCAATAAAGAAGAATTAGAAACCATTCTTCAAACTAAAATCAATAACTTGGACTTTTTTATTTCCGCGTTTACTCATCGGTCTTATTTGAACGAGAACCGAAGTTTTCATTTGCCTCATAATGAGCGACTGGAATTTTTAGGGGATGCGGTTTTGGAATTGTGTGCCACCGAGTATTTGTATAAAAATTACAGTCACCCCGAAGGCGAGCTGACCAATTTTAGAAGTGCTTTGGTAAACTATAAAATGTTGTCTTTAATTGCCAGTCGTTTGGGGTTTGAAAAATTTTTACAAATGTCCAGAGGTGAAGCCAAAGATGTGGGCCGTGCGAGACAAGTAATTTTAGCCAATTGCATTGAAGCGGTAATTGGGGCAATGTATTTGGATAGCGGATATCAAACCTGCACTAATTTTATTGCCAGAGAAATTTTAGTGGAATTGGATAATATTATTGAAGATGGAAAATATATGGACCCGAAATCCCGTTTGCAAGAATTAGTGCAAGAAAAAAGCGGAATTACTCCCCATTATGGGGTAATTAGTGAAACCGGTCCGGACCATAATAAAACTTTTGTGTTAGCCGCGTTTGTGGGCAATACGGAAGTTGGGCGGGGTAGTGGGCCTTCAAAACAAGAGGCGGAAATTTCCGCTGCGGAAGATGCACTCACGAAGCTTAATATCTAAACTCTAAAGACTAAACTACTAAACAAATCAAAAAATATAAATGACACAAACACCAAAATTAAATATAAAACCATTTTTTGAATTAGAAAATAGGTGTTTAAGTTTTGCTCATCGGTGCCAAAATTATGTTAGATTATTACCTAGAGATTTGTGTAATCTTGAAAATGGGAAACAGTTGGTTAGGTCATCTGGGTCAGTGGGTGCAAATTATATAGAAGCAAATGAAGGATTAAGTAAAAAAGATTTTATAATGAGAGTTAAGATTTCCAAAAAAGAAACAAAAGAAAGTAGATATTGGTTAATTTTAACTCAACCACTTGAAAAACAGATTAGTGAACAACAAAGTTTAATTCAGGAATCAGAGCAGTTAATGAAAATTTTTGGAGCGATTATTCAAAAGTGTAAGTAGTTTTTGCTTAAAACTATTCGGGTTTGATTTTTTTTGGTTTAGTTTTTAAAGGTTTAGAATTTAGAGGTTTAAATATTTATGTTTTTAAAACGTTTAGAAATTCAAGGCTTTAAATCTTTTGCCAATCGAACCGTAATGGAGTTTTCGCAAGGAATGATTGCCGTTGTAGGACCTAACGGGAGTGGCAAAAGTAATGTGGCGGATAGTTTAAGGTGGGTGCTCGGGGAGCAGTCTGCCAAAATGATTCGGGGAAAGAAAGCCGATGATGTAATTTTTGCCGGGAGTGAGAAAAAATCCAAACTCGGGTTTTGTGAAGTGGTGGCGACATTTGATAACACCGATAAACGAATTCCTTTAGATGTGGCGGAAGTGGCGATTGGCAGACGGGTGGACCGGACAGGGAATAGCGAGTACTTACTTAACGGGGCCAGCGTAAGGTTATTGGATATTATTGATTTGGTGTTAAAAAGCAATATTGGCACTTCGCGTTATACGGTAATTGGCCAAGGCACCATTGACCAAATGATTTTAGCGGGCCCGAGTGAGGTAAAAAATTTATTAGACGAAGCCAGTGGAGTCAAAACTTATTATATTCGGAGAGATAAAACTTTAAGGCGTTTAGAGCAAACCGCACAAAATTTAATGCGGGCCGAAGACTTAATTGCCGAAATCGCCCCTCGGCTTCGGTCTTTAAGAAGACAAGCCAAAAAGTTGGAAGAACGCGCGGTGCTTGAGCAAGAATTAAAAATTTATCAACAAGAATATTTTGGTAAAACGTTGTGGCACTTAAAACAAGGGATAGACAAATTGGCCGGAGAGATTGCGGAATTGGAAGTAACCAAAGAAACTCAAGTTAAAGCGGTGAAGGTTTTAGAGGCACAAGCGGAAACAGAAGAATTAAACAAGAGTGGAATTTTTTCACAGTTTAAAACTTTACAAAGCGAACTGAATGTTTTCCAAAGTAAAAAGAATCGGTTATTGGAGGATTTAAGTTTAATTCGGGGGAAAATGCAGAGTCAGAAGCAAACTGGGTTGGTAGATGCCCAAACTTTACAATTGGAGGCGCATCAACTGAAAATTAAACTTGAGGAAGTAAATAAAAAAATCGCTTCGGTTATTGGCGAACAACAAGCGGAATCGCAAGATTTACAGCAAGCGCTTGGCGTGTTGGACCAGTTTAACCAACAGTTGAATAAACTCTATGAATTATTACAGAATCCCAATACCGTAGACTGGGAAGGTTTTAACCGAGAATTGAATTTGTTAGAAAATTCGGTAAATGATTTTTATGGCAAGATAGCTTCGGGCAAACCTTGGGAAGAGGTTAGGTCGGCTATTGAACATTTCCGAGGCAGGTTTGGTAATTTTAAAAATTTTGTCGGCAAGGCTTTTCATGATCCTCACACAGCCGGGCACTTACAGGCGGAATTAAAACAAGTCTTAAAAGACAAAGAAACGCTTACCGCCAAAATTCAAAATTTAGAATTATCGGCCTCTAAACATAAAATTACTTTGGAATTTTTGGAAAAGGAGAAACAAAAATTACATCAAGAGCAATTACAATTGGATTTAGAGTTAAAGAAGACGGCCAGTGGGAGTTTTGATGAGTTTGTTCAAGGGTTAATTGTGGACGAAGAGAAAATCAACCAAGAAGTGGAAGCTTTAAGTCAAGAAATTGCCAAGTTGGAATCTGTGTATAAGACACAAAGCGCAGAGCAAGAAGCCAAACAAAAACATTTGCACGAATTAGAGAGCCACTTAAGACGCGCTCAAGAGGAAGTTTCTAAGCTCAAAGATAAAATTGCCAATTTGCAAATTGAAAAAGCCAAACTTGATACTCAAGCCGAAGTTTTAAAGCAAGAAGTGGTGGGGATATTAGGAGAAGCCCTTTATGCTTTATTGTTAGAAAAACCGGTAGCTTCCGCCACTCAGGATTTGGAAGCCAAAATTTTAAGATTAAAACAACAATTGGATACCATTGGCGGGATGGATGATTTGACGTTAAAAGAATATCAAGAGACCGAAACCAGATACACCGCTTTAGGTGAGCAAGTGGAAGATTTAAAAAAGAGCGCCCAAGATTTAAGAAATATTTTAGACGAATTGGACGGACAAATTAAAGTAAAATTCAGCCAAGCCTTTGACAAAATTAATGAAAAATTTGAACACTACTTTAGAATCTTATTTAATGGCGGAAGAGCTTATTTGAGTTTGCAAAAGTCCGACGATAAAACAGATCTTGAGCCACAGGAAATAACCGAAGGTGAAGGGGAAATTTCCGGCGAACTCAGGCCGGAAGAAAAAATGGTAAAAAAGTATGAGCAGTCGTCGCATAAAATTATTGGGGTGGATATTAAGGCTACGCCACCGGGTAAAAAATTAGCCAACATTCAAGCGCTTTCCGGGGGGGAAAGATCTTTAACGTCAATTGCTTTGCTCTGCAGTCTGTTAACGTGTTTTCCTTCACCTTTTGTGGTATTGGACGAAGTGGATGCCGCTTTGGATGATGCAAATACTATTCGGTTTGCCCAAATTTTGTCTTCTTTGTCGCATTCTACCCAATTTGTCACCATTACCCACAACCGAGAAACCATGGCGCATGCCAATATTTTGTATGGAGTAACCATGGGCGATGACGGAGTCAGTAAGTTATTATCTGTTAAATTGGAACAGGCTAAACAATTTGCCAAGTAGTATGAATTATGAAAAGGATTAATTTTTATGAGTATCTATGGTTCCCTAATTAAGGATTTTTAAAAAAAGCATAGATTTCTGTTAGGTCTAATGGGATAAAAGAGCCGTTGACGGAAAGATTAAATTCTGGTAAAATATTTGCACGCTCAAAAAAAGATAAATTAACTTATCCAGATATATTAATGCAAAGAGTTTACCGAGTACCGCAGATATCTTTTATCTGTAGACATCTGTAGCTTCGGATGCATTTGTATATTAGAATACATATTTCATGTTAACAATAAGATTACAAAGAGCCGGGAAAAAGAATCAGGCGGATTTTAAAATTGTGTTAGCCGAAAAAGAAGCGCCTGTGAAAAAAAAGCATTTAGAAGTGCTGGGTGCTTACAGCCCACGTAAAAAAACTTTTAAAGCCGTGGAAGAAAGAATTAAGTATTGGATTTCGCAAAGAGTGGAAATGAGCCCCACAGTTCATAATTTGTTGGTGAGTAAAGGTTTGTTGGATGCGAAGAAAGTGAAAGCGTTTAATACACCCAAAAAACCTGTGGAAGCAGAAAAAGTTGAAGCTAAAACCGAGGCCGTAGCTCCAGCGGAAACTCCAGCCGAAGCACCAAAAGCCGAATAATAATTGACATTGGACATTAATAAGTTATAATTACGTAAAGATAGCACTATCTCATACTCCCCCTTTGCTAAAGCTTCGGGGATGACCTCTATAAAATTAGACAGAGGTCGGTCAAAAGGTCGAAGTGAAAATCAGCTATCAGAAATATTAGAATATATGGAACAAGATCAGCAATTTGTGGAATTTGTCGTCAAAGCTTTGGTTGATCATCCTGATGATGTAAAAACCGAAAGAACAGTTGACGAAATGGGTGTACTCATTACTTTGCATTTGAATCCTCAAGATATGGGCCAAGTGATTGGTCGAAGCGGTCAAACTGCTAAATCTATAAGAACTCTTTTGCGAGTAGTTGGTGCTAAACACAAAGCCAGAGTCAATTTAAAAATCTATGAACCGGAAGGTTCTCATCGCGGTCCTAGAAGAGAATATGCCCCGAGAACCGGTGGGTATATGGGCGGTATGGGTCATTCTTCGGCTCCTGCCACTTCCAGCACCGATGCGATTGATGACTTTAAGCTTTAGAACGCGGATCTGCACGCAGATTATTACGCGGATATAAATACAGATTTACAAAAGATAACCTCATTTATTCGTTAAATATGCGAAGAGTGAGGTTATTTTGTTAGAATACTAATGTCTCTACTAAATACGAAAAGTGCTAAATTACTAAATTTGAGATCTGTCTTGTTTCGTATTTTCGTGATTTTAGTATTTAGTAGAAAATTTTTATGAAAAAACTTTCTATAAAAATAATCACCTTATTTCCCAAGTTTGTAGAAGATTTTGTGGAAAATTTTGGCATTGTGCGCCGAGCTATCCAACTGAAGCTGTTAGGCGTCCAAGCGATTAATTTAAGAAAATTCGGTTTGGATACCAGAGGCACAGTAGATGGCAGGCCCTATGGTGGCGGGGTGGGAATGGTGCTGAGGGCCGATGTCCTT
The DNA here is from genome assembly GCA_964436545.1 of uncultured Candidatus Saccharibacteria bacterium. Classification (GTDB taxonomy): domain Bacteria; phylum Patescibacteriota; class Doudnabacteria; order UBA920; family UBA920; genus JBBTRN01. Next base: position 16,284 of record CAYTCJ010000006.1, on the reverse strand, counting down.
TTGAAAGCAGTTACATCAGCAGTCAGTAAACAGCAGTCAGTAAACAGAAAGAAACAAAGAATTATTTTATTAACTCCGCAAGGGAAAAAGTTTCATCAAAAAGATGCTCACAGACTGGCAAAATATGATGAGTTAGTTTTGGTTTGTGGCCGGTATGAGGGGTTCGATGAAAGAATTAGAAAATTTGTGGATGAAGAAATCAGTATTGGTGATTATGTGCTCATGGGGGGAGAATTGCCGGCTTTGGTCATTAGCGAAGCGGTCATGAGACTTCGTAAAGGAATTTTAGGAAAAGATGAGTCAGCGGTTAAGGAATCTTTTTCTGACGGCGGATTAGAATACCCACAGTATACCAAGCCAGAGAAGTGGACAGTGCCTGTTGGCAAGGCAGGATCAGAGAAAAAATTAAAAATTAAAAATTATAAAATTTTACCGGTACCAAAGGTTTTGCTTACCGGGCATCACAAAAACATTGAAGCTTGGCGAAAGGCAGAATCGGTAAAGCGAACGGCAAAAAGACGTCCGGATTTAATAAAAAATAATTTTTAAATTTATCATAACAGCATTCTATTAACGGATAATTTAGCTTATTAAAGTGTTCGGGTGGTATGTTGATAATATGAGCCACAAATTTACAGTTGAACAATTTAAAATTCGGTTGGATAAATATTTGGTGGAAAGCATCAAAAATCTGAGCCGGTCACAAATTCAACGCGAAATTGAAGCTGGTTTGGTTATGGTGAACGGTAAGCCGGTCTGGGAATCTAAGCATGTGGTGCGGTTGGGAGATGTCATTGAGTATCAGGCGTCTGAACATTCTAAGCAATCTTCGGCCATTAAGCCAACCAATACTCCACTTAAGGTTTTATACCATAATCATAATTTATTAATTATAGATAAACCACCCGGATTAGTGGTGCACCCGGGGGCGGGGTTTAAAGGCGAGACTTTGGCGAGTGCGTTGCTCTATCAATTTCAAAATATCCATTTGGTTGGAGAAGAACATAGGCCGGGTATTGTGCACCGTTTGGACAAAGACACCAGTGGGGTAATTTTAGTGGCTACTTCGCAGGCTATGTATGAGTTTTTAAAAAATGCTTTTGCGGAGAGAAAAATTAAAAAAGAATATTTGGCTTTAGTAAAAGGTAAGGTGGAAAAACAGCATGGATTTATAGACAAGCCCTTGGGTAAGAGCCAAACCGATTTTAGAAAGCAGGATACTAAAAATATTTTGGAACCCAAGGAAGCGTTAACCGAATATCAGGTTTTGGAATATTTGGAGGTGGTTGACCCCGTTAGAAGTCAGTCCTGTCGAGTCGGGACTGCTGGCGCGTTAACGCGCCATACTTCTAACGGGGTTGACACTTGCACTCTGCTTATGGTAAAATTGCACACAGGTAGAACGCACCAAATTCGTGTACATATGGCATCTGTAGGCCATCCGTTAATGGGCGATGAGTTATATGGCGGAAAATTGTCCAAATTAGTCGGGCTGGACCGCCAATTCCTCCACGCTAAAAAAATTGAAGTGCAGTTGCCCGATGGCACATGGATAGAAGCGGAAAGCCAAGTACCGGAAGATTTACGACAGGTGCTAATAACTTTAAATTCTAAAATAGTTAATCAATTATAAAGTGGGTGAGTTATGAATTAAGTTTTGCTTATTCATAATTCTTGCTTCTTAATTCATACTTCATAATCCAATGCCTTATATAAAACATTTAGATACTGCTCAGCTTAAAACTTTACCCGATTTTCGAGTGGGTAATACTGTAAAAATTCACCAACTCATTAAAGAAGGGGGTAAAGAGAGAACTCAAATTTTTGAAGGTTTAGTAATTGCCCGTAAAGGGGGTAGTGGTGCCAACGCCAGTTTTATGGTGCGAAAAATCTCGCATGGAGTGGGGGTGGAAAGAATTTTTCCTCTGCATTCACCTAATATTTCTAAATTAGAAGTGGTAAAGGCAGACAATGTCCGGAAGGCCAAGTTGTATTACGTCCGAGAAAGAAAAGATAATAATCCGAGAATCAGAAAAACTAAAGTAGTGAAAAAATAGTAGAGCGATTAATAGTTTCAATAATATAAAAACACCCTGCTTAAACTTACACTAAGTAGGGTGTTTTATATTGTGAGGTTTTTGACAAGCGTTAAAGAATTAGGTATGTTAAAAAAAATATTAAAAAATTTATGAACAGAAATCCGGATGAATTTAAGTCAATACCTGCTTCTCTGGAAATAGGTATAGAAACAGTCCCAGAATCAGTAATGACAGCTCTTAGGCGATGTCTGTTTGGCGTGGTTATTAACCACAACATTAGTGGAAGAGATTTTCAGTTTTGGGTCAATGGTAAAACTAAGCATTTAATGAAAAAAGATGTACTAAGCAACGTCACAGTTGATATGGGTGAATGGCTATATACAGCAGGTAATCACACAAATCCTAACATCTAATTGAGTAAATAGTTTTTTTACTTATAAAACATTCATTGATATCAGAGCGCCTTAATTACCTTCCACCAGTTTTCAATATATTCCGCTCTTTTGTTTTGATATTTTAAATAATAGGCGTGTTCCCAAACATCTAGTCCAAGTATCGGTTGAAAACCCGACATCAAAGGCGAGTCTTGGTTAGGAAAATTTTTAATCTCAAGTTTGGAATTTGAACCATTTCGAACCAGCCAAGTCCAGCCTGAGCCGAAAACTTTTAGAGCAGAATCTGAAAATTGTTTTTTAAAATCTTCAATAGATCCAAAAAGAGATGATATTTCTTTCACAAGCATATCGTCTTTTTTATTTTGAGGGTTTAAGTATTGCCAAAAAAGTGTGTGATTGTGGTGCCCTCCGCCATGGTTTATAATCTGGATTTTGTCCGCTTCTTGGACATCTAAACCGGTAATGTTCATCAAAAGCTCTTCAACCGGCTTGCCTTGTAGTTCCGGATATTTTTCCAAAACAGTATTTAATTTATCTACATAAGTTTGGTGGTGTTTGGTGTGGTGCAGTTCCATAGTTTTGGCATCGATGTATGGCTCTAAGTCAGAGTAAGCGTAGTTGAGCTTGGGAAGGATATGTTTCATAAGCTAGATTTAAGATTAAGAATAAAGAATCAAAGTATTTTTATTATAATCCGGTTTGACGAAAATCACAAATTTAGGTATACTATTTTTAGTAGTAATTATTGATTAATTCCGCAATGGTAGGCTTAAGCAGACAAAATTTATCTTTTATTGATTAGTTCCGTGAAAACTTTATTTTTCCGAATCGAGCCAGTTCTCAAAAAGATTATTTAAACTGAGGTTCTCAGTTAAATTTTGTATTGCCAGCTTTACATTGCCGATGTAAGGTATTTTTTATGTTAATGCTTATGTATTTAGTGGTTGGTACTGTGTTAGGGATTGGGATAGGCTATGCCATTCGTCAGCATTTGGCAGGCAAAAAAATTGGAAGCGCGGAAGCCAAGGCTGAAAGAATTTTAGATGAGGCAAAAAATAAAGAAAAAGAAATGCTGTTAGAGGCCAAAGCCAAGTCTTTGGAAATGGTGGAGAGTGCCAAAAAGCAAGAAATGGATTTTCGAGCGCAAATGGTAAGGTTTGAAGAAAGAGTCGATAGAAAAGAAAAAGATTTGGAAACCAAATCTTTAAATTTGGACAAAGCCAAGCAAGACATTGAACACAAGCAAGAAGAAATTAAAGTTTTGCAAGAAGAAATCAAACAGGTCAAGCAAAAACAGTTGGAAAATTTGGAAAAAATTGCCGGACTTTCCAGAGAAGACGCCAAAAAAGTACTTTTGGAAAATGCGGAAAAATTGGTGAGAGAGGAAATGGCGGATCTGCAAAAGAAATTACTCAATGAAGCTTATGAAACCGCAGACAAAGAAGCGAGGGATTTAGTCGCTCAAGCTTTGGAAAGAGTATCGAGCGAAGTGACGAATGAAGTTACTACCACGGTAGTGCAAATTCCCAGCGAAGAAATGAAAGGGAGAATTATTGGTAAAGAAGGCAGAAATATTCGCGCTTTTGAACAAATGATGGGCGTGGAGATTTTAATAGATGATTCGCCGGACACCGTGGTGCTCTCGGGCTTTAATGCCATTAGAAGGCATATTGCCAAATTAACTTTAGAAAAGTTATTAGTAGATGGCAGAATTCATCCGGCCAGAATAGAAGAGGCTTATGAGAAGAGCAAGGCGGAAATTAATGAGCAAATTAAACAAGCCGGCGAACAAGCCGTTTACGAATTGGGTATTACCAATTTCCCTCCAAAATTAGTGCATTTGGTGGGGAGGATGTTGTTTAGAACCTCTTATGGGCAAAATATTTTAAGGCACAGTGTGGAAATGGCCAAAATTGGCGCATTGCTCGCCGAAGAATTAGGCGCGGATGTAAATATTGTTAAACAAGGCGCGCTCCTTCACGATATTGGCAAAGCTTTGGACCAAGATTTGGAAGGTAGTCATGTGGAATTAGGCGTGAAGATTGCGGAGAAATTCAGTTTAGACGAAAGAATCAAAGAGGCCATTGCCAGCCATCACCACGATACCGATGTATCGGGGAAGGCCCAGAGAGCTACCAGTATTGAAGCGGTAATTGTGGACGTGTGCGATAATATTTCCGGAAGTCGTCCGGGGGCTCGTAAAGACAGTTTGGAAAACTATATTAAACGGCTTACGGACTTGGAAAATATTGCCAACGGTTACGAAGGTGTGCAAAAAACTTATGCCATTCAAGGCGGGCGAGAGCTTCGTGTGTTTGTGTTTCCGGAAAGAGTTGATGATTTTGGTGCACAAAAAATGGCTAGAGATATTGCCAATCAAATTCAGAACGAACTCAAATTCCCTGGGGAAATTAAAGTGCATGTGATTAGGGAAACTAGAGTAATAGAATATGCGAGGTAATTGATAATCCACTAATTCACGAATTAACACTAATAACACGAAAAATGGCAGAGCTTATTTATAAAGAAAAAAGTTATGAGATAGTAGGTGCTGCCATAAAAGTTTTTAATGAATTAGGTTATGGATATCAGGAGAAATATTACTATCGTGGATTAAAGAATGCTTTTGTCGATTTGGGGTTTAAAGTTACTGAGCAACTTTTGACTCCTTTAGAAGTAGGAGGAAAATCCATTGGTAGATATTATTTAGATTTTTTGTTAGTAAAGGATGATGCAAAAATAGTTGTAGAGCTTAAGGTGGCTAATGAAATATATCCGCAACACATTAGGCAGGTTTACGGGTATCTGAAGTCAAATAGTGTAAAATTAGGAATATTGTTAATTTTTTCAAAAAAAGGTGTATTAACGAAAAGGGTAGTAAATTAGTGTGATTCGTAATTATTGGTGAATTAGTGGAATATAAATGGCAAAAATCTTATTCATCGGTGATGTGGTGGGTAAACCTGGACGAAACATTCTCGCCCAGGTTTTGCCTATGTGGAAAGAAAAATATCAGCCAGACGTCACCATTATCAACGTAGAAAATCTTGCGCACGGGAAAGGGGTTACGCCTTCCACCTTAGCGGAAATTGACAGCTTAGGAGTAGATTGTTTTACTTCCGGCAATCATATTTTCGATAAAGCGGAATTAGCCAAAGTCAGTTTTGAACAATACCCAAAACTGATTCGTCCGGCTAATTTGGAAGGTAGTTTTCCCGGGTTTGGGTACTATAGGTTTAGTAAAAATTTGACCCCCCTCCCTATCCCTCCCCACCAAGGGGAGGGAAAAAAATCTTCCCCCTTCCTTGATGAGCAGGGCGAGGGGAGGATGAAAAATCAACAATTCCTAGTTATTAACCTTCACGGGCAGGTATTTTGTGAAAAGTTTTTTGATGGGAAGCTGGGTAATCCGTTTTGGGAAGTGGATAAGTTACTTAAGAACGAAGCGCAAAAAGGTGATATAATATTTATAGATTTCCACGCCGAAGCTACCAGTGAAAAAAAGACTCTGGGTTTTTATGTAGATGGTAGAGTGTCGGTGGTGGTAGGGACGCATACGCATGTGGCTACTGCCGATGCGCATATAATGAAGAACGGCACTGCTTATGTTAGTGATGTGGGCATGACTGGCAGTCGGGACAGCGCTTTGGGTGTAAAATTTGAAAACGCTTTAGTAAAATTTTTAGATCCTAATGCCAAATTTGTGAATGAACTGGAAGAGACTGGGGCTATGGGTATTAATGGGGTGCTAGTGGAAATTGGAAATGACAGCAAGGCTATTGCTATACAAAAACTGTATCAAGAAATAAATTAGTTTGATTAATAAAAAATCACATGACTCCAAAAATAGAAATAGGAGTAGGAGTAAGGGAAATTGAACCTCCTTATGTTATAGAAGCAAAAAAAAAGATTTGAAGAAGGACCTGTGGGAAGGCCTCTGCAGGAAGCTATTCAAAAAATTAGTGAGTTGATTGGCGAAATTTCCACAATGCCTTTGGCTAGCCGGTTTAGTGAATCCAGGATGGCAAGTGAATTAGCTTTTTCTGGACAGAGCGTAGCGCCAAGTTTTAAGGATTTAACTGAAGCTGAATATAAAAGAAAATCTATTAAAGCCAGTCTCGAAGAAAGACAACAAGCTCTTATGTCCGAGTATGGTAGATTAGAAAGTTTAGCTGTTGACATGGCAGTTTCTGCTCAGGAAGATATAGAAACATAATTTCACAATATGTTCAAATTAAATTGAAGACTAATAAGTCGGATAGAGCTCATAAGACTTAGATAAAATCAAAATGTTAACAAAATTTATTAACCCATCTTCAATCATTGCCCAAACCGGACTCATGCGCGGGGAAGTGGTGGCTGACCTCGGCTGTGGTAATGGCTTTTATGTTTTGCCTTCGGCTCAATTAGCCGGTCCGGAAGGTGCGGTAATTGCTGTAGATGTGCAAGAGAGTAAACTCGCTGCCACCATTTCTATTGCTAACCAATATGGTTACAGAAACATTAAAGTGGTAAGAGCGGATTTAGCCAAACCGCTTTTAGATATAGAAGCCGATAGCGTTAATATGGTGGTGTTAAGTAATATTATGCACGAAATTGGCCAAGGCAGAGAAATGTTGTTAAAGAATGCGTATAGAATCCTTAAAACCGGGGGGAAAATTGTGGTAATTGAATGGAAAAAGGAACTTTCTCCCATTGGTCCGCCTATGCAAAACCGACTTGACCAAACTATGGCGGAAATGGTATTAATGAAAGCAGGCTTTAGAAAAGGGAAAGATTTAGAAGCCGATGGGTATCATTACGCTGTGTTATTTTTAAAATAATTTTTCAAATCCGCGAATGAAAACAAATTTACAAATACTTACGGATACCAAATGTTTTTGTTTAATTTATTTGTAAACATTTGTTGATTTGACTAATTTGTATAGTTGAAAACTATGTTAAAAACAATTTTTACTTCACAATTTTTGTTTCAAATTAACCGAGTTCAAGTGGAGCCTATAGATAAATTATTTTTATTTTTAGGTTTGGTGGCTTTAATTATTGCCGGCATTTTAAAGTTAGCCCAAAAATTTGCTCTAAGCCCCATTGATGCCAAATTGCGGGGTAAGTTGTTTGGTCCATTTTTGTTTTTAGGTTTAGCGCAAATTGTGTGGTATGGCGCGCGAGTACAGCTAGTAAGATTTTTTGGTTCGCATTTTTTGGCAATTTTATTACTCTTAATATTTTTAGTTTGGTTAGGGGCCTTAATTTTTAGAGGAATAAAAACTTACCAAACAGACAAACTTCAGTGGGAAAAAGAGCAGGTAAAAATAAAGTACTTACCAAAATAGCATTTAGTAAGTAGTAAGTAGCGTTTAGCCGGAATATTATACAGTTTTGGCTACTTACTAAACGCTAAAGCCTAAACGCTGTTCTTATGTTAAATTGGTTTAAAAAGTCTCCTCAGGGCATAGCTAAGCCTAAAACTTTAGGACAACTGGGTGAAGAGTTGGCTCAGGCAGAATATAAAAAATTAGGATATAAAATTATTGCACAGAACGAGTATAATAAGAAAGGTAAACGGTTAGGTGAAATAGATTTTATTGCAACGCAGGGAAACAAGATAATATTTGTTGAGGTAAAAACAAGAGCGGAAGAAAAAGGTTTTTTTGGCAACGCTTTAGATGCCGTAGATATTTATAAGCAAAGAAAAATACTCAAAGCGGTTAAAATATTTTTAATCCAAAATCAGCAATATAAAGAGCTTAATCCTCAAATAGATGTGTGCGTAGTAATTATGAGGGGTATTGACCCCGTTAGAGGCCGACATGTCTCTGGCATGTCTACGGTTGCTCTAGGGCAACCTGCCTCTAACGGGGTTGACAAGATTCTTGAATCTGTTAAAATTTACTCAAGTGTGGTAGAGGACTGGAATTGAGTTTGAAGGGTTATACAGACAGCACAGATGATTGAAGAGTATAATGATGAGCGCGTGCTCATCTTTTTTATTAAATTAACCGATCCTAATCCGAAAAATTATATCCGAATAATCCGAAGGGAAAAATTTGGAAAGATTAGATAGATTTGGAGTTAAAAAAATTTATGGATAATCAAAATCCTGTTGAGCAAAATTTAGTTAAGGCCCAAGCTACAATTAATAAACCAATCATCATTAGCCTTTTGGGAGTAATTGTTATGTTATTGGTGGCAATTGTGTATTTATTAACCGCCAAACCGGTGGTGAGTCCGGTGGTAGAAAACAAGCCATTATTACCCAAACCGGAAAGCTTAGAAGAGAGTGACCGGAATGTTGTTAAAAGTTGGCAGACTTACCAAAACGAGAAATTTGGTTTTGAGTTGACTTTAACCGATGCGTGGAAAGGGTATAAAGTTTTTTCTTCTGAAGGCAGTCAAGGTGTGGGTTCGGCAACGTTTTTACAGTTTGCGGTGCCAACGGTTGATAAAACTAAGTGTGTTATGCAAGTAACCGATGAAGTTTGTGGGTACGTGGCACCCTTTTCCATTATGGTGGTAAATAAGGATAAAAGTAATGTCAGCACAGTTGATGGAAAAATTACTGAAGATAAAGATAGGGTTTACTATTACAGCACTTACACTCATTTTAATGCTTTACCTGAGGATGTAAGTAAAATAAATTTTGAGATTCCCAAAATTCTTTCTACTTTTAAATTTACAGATCAAGCTGAAGCATCTAATTGGAAGACTTATACCAATATGAAGGATGGGTATGAAATAAAATACCCAACAAACTTTAGGGTTTGGGGAGAACATAATCTGGTAAATTATAATGCTGACGATGCCAAGTATGAACGAGGTAATCCGTTAGGTATTAAAATACAGATTCAGAAAAGAAACTTGACTGCGGTAACTTATGAGAAAGAAATTACGAATTTAAATGCGAGTATTGTTGAAGGTCAGCTAAATTGGGAAGGTGCGATGGAGACAAAAATTGAAAGTAAAAAAATTGTAAATTTTACCCACTATAATAAAGTTTTATCTGGCCCAGGCGGACAATTTGAAATTTATTATGCTCCAGGCAATAATAATAGGGTTTATTTTGCAGTTTTAGTTTGGGGCGCTGAACATAACTCTGGAGATGTTTTAAAAATTCTCTCAACATTTAAACTCACTAATTAAAATAGGTTGAATGGGATTAAAGCCTGCCCGCCATTGGCCTGAGCCGTAGGCGATGGCAGGCGGGAGAGAAAAGGGGAAAACAAAAATAATAAGACCAATCGGTCAGATAGGACAAATAAATCTAATACGACAAATAAGATTTTACTAACTACTAAGCACTAATCACTAAACTTATGAACGATCAATTAGAACAAGCCTTAAGACAAATTGAAGAAGAAAAAGGTATTTCCCGCGCCGAAATTTTAGGTATGATAGAAATTTCTTTAGCCGCAGCCTTTAGAAAAGATTATGGCACTAAAGAACAAAACGTGCAGGTAGAATTTAGTCCGGAAAATTTATCGGTTAAAGTTTTTGATGTCAAAGAAGTGGTAAGTGATGAGTTTGTGCAAGCAAGTTTGGAAAATCCGGACGCAGAAGTGGTATTCGATCCGCAGAAGCAAATTGCTTTGGAAGAAGCCAGAAAAATTAAAAAAAGCTATAAAGTGGGCGAGGTTATTAAAACCGACATTACACCCAAGAGTGGCACCAATTTTGGTCGCATTGCCGCGCAAACCGCTAAACAAGTAATTATTCAGAAATTAAGAGAAGCGGAACGCAATATGCAATTTTCCGATTTTAAAGCCAAAGAACGCACTTTGCAAAACGGCATTATTCAAAGAATTGAGGGCGATACCGTGCTGGTGGATTTGGGTAAGTCGGTGGGAGTTTTGTTTCCTTCCGAACAAATTCGAGGCGAAAGATATACTATTGGACAAAGACTTAAAGTTTTAATTTTGCATGTGGAACCGGCGGCAAAAGGTCCAAAGATTACTCTGTCTCGTTGCCATCCGGATATGGTCCGAAAATTATTTGAAATTGAAGTGCCGGAAATTTATAGCGGAAGTGTGGAAATTAAATCTGTTGCTCGGGAAGCCGGTAGCCGAAGCAAGATTGCGGTAATTGCCAACCAAGACGGCATAGACCCCATTGGGGCTTGCGTGGGGCAAAAAGGGAGTCGCGTGCAAACGGTTATGGCGGAATTGGGCGGGGAAAAAATTGATATTATTGAATATAGCGACGATGCGGTAAAATTTATTGCCAATAGTTTGTCTCCGGCAAAAATTTTAAACGTGCAATTAAACGAAGAAACCAAAGAAGCGAAAGTGGGCGTGATGGAAGATCAGTTGTCTTTAGCCATTGGTAAAGCGGGGCAAAATGTCCGCCTCGCTGCTCGGCTTACCGGCTGGAAAATAGATATTAATGGAGAGAAGATTGAATCAGCGAATCAGCCGATCAGCGAATCAGCCGATCAGTCAGAAGGAATATCGGAGGTCGCAAAAGAAGAAGTGAAGTCTGAATAATCAATAGATCTTTATTACTTGGTTCCCTCCCCTTTATGGGGAGGGATAGGGAGGGGTAAGAATGAATAACAAAACAATCTTATCACGCAAGCTTAGAAATAATCTTACAGATGCCGAAAAATATTTGTGGTATGTACTGCGGGCGGAAAATTTAGGTTATAAATTTCGAAGGCAGGAACCAATAGGAAGTTATATTGTCGATTTTGTAGCTTATGAAAAAAAGCTTATAATTGAACTGGACGGCGGACAGCATTATCAAAATGAGGATGATAAAGTTAGGGATGTATGGCTTGAAGAACAAGGTTTTAAAGTTTTAAGGTTTTGGAATAATGAAGTGTTAGAAAATAGAGAGGGTGTAGTTTTAAAAATAATGGGATATCTAAAATAGTCAACCCCTCCTTAGTCCTCCCCATATCCATGGGAGGAAAACTACAAAATCCCCCTCCCCCTGTATCAAGTACGGGGCAAGCTCTAACTCTCCCTACAAAGAGGAGGGAATAAGCTAATTAAACCTTCCGCACATTAGATACACTCTGAGGGAGATAAATTGCAAGGTTTTCTTGCTTGTTTTCTCCCCCTTGATGGGGAAGATCAATTTCTCTGCTTTATTTCTCCCCCTTGATGGGGGAGATTAAGAGGGGGTGAAAGGTAACAATATGCAAAAACTGAAAGAATATAAATATATAATTTTAATTCCGTTGTGGGTGTGTGGTTTTGGATTTTCGGATTTGTTTAGAAATTAGATAAATTAGAATAATTAGAAATTTACAATCTGGATTCCAAATCGATCCGCCGACTGGCGGACGGAATGACACAAAATCTTAATTTTTAATTCATTATTCATAATTCATAATTATGCCACTCGTACCAATTGTTATAGAAAAATCCCAAATGGGAGAAAGAGCTTACGATATCTACTCCAGACTTTTAAAGGAAAGAGTAATCTTTTTAGGCGAACCAATTGATGATGCGGTAGTGAATACTGTAATTGCTCAATTGTTGTTTTTAGATGCGGAAAATAATAAAGAAGATATTAAACTGTATATTAATTCCCCGGGGGGCAGTGTAACTTCCGCTTTGGCGCTTTACGACACCATGCAACATGTCAAAGCCGATGTTTCCACCATTTGCATTGGTCAGGCAGCTTCGGCTGCAGCGGTTTTGCTCGCTTCTGGTAAAAAAGGTAAAAGATTTTCTTTGCCCAATGCCAGAGTGTTAATCCACCAAGTAATGGGGGGAGCGGAAGGTCAACAAAAAGACATTGTAATTGCTGCCAATGAAATTACCCGAATAAAAAACCAACTCAATCAAATCCTTTCTAAACATACCGGACAAACGGTAAAAACCTTAGAGCAAGATACAGACAGAGATTTTTGGATGACAGCCGAAGAAGCCAAAAAATATGGAATTATAGATAAAATCATCCAATAATTTGGATGATTTTTATTTTTTATGCTATAATTATGAATGAAATAATTACTTAAGTATATTTTGAAACAAAAACCGCACCAATTGAAATACCCGAACTCTGGCTTTACCCTGATTGAACTGCTAGTGGTAATTGCCATTATTGGGCTGTTAGCCAGTGTGGTGCTCGTGAGTTTAAATTCTGCCAGAGGAAAGTCTAGAGACGCTAAACGATTGGCAGATATCAAGCAGATGCAAACCGCTTTGGAATTATATTATGACTCCAATAATAACTACCCGACTATTACGGAAAATGAGTGTGGGGGTACCGAGGGTTATACCACCACCAGTAATAATTTTATGCAATCGTTAGTAACCGCCGGGTTATTGTCCAGTTATCCGGTGGAGCCTTCCAAATTAAATTGCAATTATCAATATACACCCACCGGCGATAGGCAGGGATATGTTATTTTTTATAAATTAGAAAATGCTCCGGCTAGCGGGTGTAACCCCACTCAAGGCAATCATGCTTCGGGGTGGTCTTGTGCAGGTGTAAATATGAATCCAGCTTGGTAAAAATTTATGCAAAATAAAAAAGGTTTTACCCTTATTGAACTGCTTGTCGTAATTGCCATTATTGGTCTGTTAGCCAGTGTGGTGCTCGTGAGTTTAAACAGCTCAAGAGCCAAGGCGCGAGACACTAAAGCAATAAGTGATTTTAAACAGATTACAACTGCTTTGGGATTGTATTATGACAAATATGGTAAATATCCCAATGAAACGGCTGTTACGACAAATCAATGGACTGATAATTTTAATAGCATGGCAACTCAACTTGTAGCAGAAAAATTTTTAAGTTCAGTTCCTGTTGCCCCCACTAATCACACTTACAATTACTATAATTATTTAGCAGGGAATAGCATTGGCGGGATTTTGGTTACTGTACTGGAAACGGCTTCTAATACCACTGAGGGGATTTCGCCCTCTTGCAGGCCATTTGCATCTGGTACAAATTGGTGTGATCAGAGTAGTAATAAATACTATTGTATTTGTAATCCTTATTAGAAGAATAGTTCATTTAACACTAGTTATTAAACATCTTGAAATATTTATAAGTACAAATAAAATTATTTTTTAAAACATCAGAATGCAACAGAAATCGTATAAAGGATATAAATATAGGAATAGCGGGTTTACCCCAGTTAGAGATTTAATCGTCAGATTAAGAACTTTTCAAATAAAGGATCTTTATAATCAATTAACTCCTCGTTTAAAGAAAAACCAATCTCTAACGGGGTTCACCCTCATTGAACTTTTAGTAGTAATAGCAATCATCGGTTTACTGGCCAGTGTGGTGTTAGTAAGCTTAAATAGCGCTAGGAGAAAGGCTAGAATTACAAAGCGATTGGCAGATATCAAGCAGGTGCAAACTGCTTTAGAATTATATTATGATGCCAACAACAGCTATCCAACCACTTCATCTGTATGGAGAAGTCAATGTTCAGGGTGGGGGTCATATACTCAAGATCAAGTAGTTCCCGGGATTATTCCTGCTTTTATGTCTAGGCTTCCGGCAGATCCAGCTATGGGAGTTGGTAATGCCAATTATAATTGTTATTTATATAAGTCTGACGGTACAAATTATAAGTTTATGATTTTTAATTTAGAGGATATGACCAGTGCCGAAATAAACGCCACCTCGTATAGCGAGCCATATTATCATAGTCAAAATTTACCACCTTGTAATGCAAATAACACAACCAAGAGTATGTCAATTTACACTACACCTTGGCAGTGTGGAGGTTAATATTATTAATAAACATTAATTAAACAAATATTTATGTTAAAATTTGTTCATAGAAAGCATTTTAATAAATTAAAAGGCGAAGCCAAAATTGTAGTGTATTACAGTTTGTCGGAGATTATTTTGGGTTTGTTATTGGTCGTATTAGTAACTTTTTTTGCTATGGATTATTTAAAAAATAATTTATATAATTCTGCGTCTAAGCCTGCAGTAGCGTCGGATATTAATGTGAGTGCGCCACCAACTAAAACCATGAAAGGAAAATAAAATATGGATAAAAATCATCAAAAGTCCGGATCGGGGTTCACCCTTATTGAACTGCTTGTCGTAATTGCCATTATTGGCCTGTTAGCCAGTGTGGTGCTCGTGAGTTTAAATTCTGCCCGAGCTAAATCTCGCGATACCAAAAGACGAGCCGATTTAAAGCAATTACAAACTGCTTTAGAGTTGTATTACGATGCGAACAATGTGTATCCGACTACTGGTGGAGTCTATAGGGGTTTGTGTTCAAATTTTAATAATGGATGTAATGGGGGAGGTGCTGGTAGTTGTACGCAAACCGGTGCCACTGGTTATATTCCAGGATTATCACCCACTTATGTAACTCAATTGCCCAAAGATCCTAAACAGGCAGATCCTCAGAATTGTTATATATATAGATCGGACGGTACTGATTATAAATTAATTGCTCATGCAACTATGGAAAATAATCCAATCACAAGTAGTGATCCTATGTATGATCCATACCCAAGAACAACTTCAATCGCGGTATTTTCCAGTGGTACAACCAATAGTTGGTAAGTAAAGGCATTGTATTAATCCACAATTTATCCTCTTTTCCCTCCCTTGACAAGGGTAAGGGTTTGGTTTACAATATTTAGACCATTTAGATTTACTAAATTGTTCGCTATATTAGCGGACCCGGAGATTAAAAACCACACATTACACACTTGTTCAATTCTACTCTTATGTATCTTATGGTAAACCCATAAAGAGATTATAAGAGACCCCGCTCTAGGCGGGGACCTGAACATTATTCCTGTAAAAAGGAAGGTGTTTTTTTTAACTCCCAATTGAATTTATAGATAGTTAATCCACCGAAGCTTTGCTTGCCAACCATAACTTTAGCGAAGGTTGGGCGAAGGTGGATAGCCTCAAAACGCCGAAGTACGCAGAATTTAACGCAGAACAGCGCGGACATTTCCGCACATTTCCGCGTAAAGTTCCGCGCATTTCCGCGGAATTGCTCTTTAACAGTTAAATAGTGATAGAAAATTATTTTAGCCAAAAGTCCTTTGGACTGGTTTCCCCCCGGAAACCTACTTGGCAAAATAAGCCAAAAAAGTAGCAATGCTTTTTTGGTTGGTACACAATTTCTTTAAGATGTTATTTATTTTGAATTAAACCAAAATAAATAACCGTATAACGAAAGATTTTGGCAAATTTTTTCTTTAAAAAATTGCAAGTCTATTGCCCTTCTGGGCAATAAGCAAGTCAGATTAATTTAATCTTTAGCGATTGAATTATTTTATGACAAACTTTGTAATAAGAGTTTTCACCCTTCGGGTGATCCCGCTTCGCGGGAGATCCTTGCGAACTTTATCTATTTAATAGATAGAATTAGCAAGAAGAAGAGCTTTTATTTGTAATAAGAGTTTGATCCTGGCTCAGGATGAACGTTGGCGGCGTGCCTAAGACATGCAAGTCGAGTGGGTTTAGACCCACGGCGAACGGGTGAGTAATACTCAGGAACTTTTTCATAGTTGAGGATAACCAGCCGAAAGGTTGGATAATACTCAATATGGCCAGTATGGGTACTGGAAATTCTAAATTCGAAACCCTAAATACTAAACAAATCACAAATTCTAAATTATAAACTACAAACCCTCGTGGTTGGAAAGTTTAGATTTTATTATTTGGATTTTGTTTAGATTTTAGAAAGTTTAGTCTTTAGTGTTTGCAGCACCTGTGCTGGTTAAAGTAGCAATACGCTATGAATGAGGCCTGAGCACCATCAGCTAGTTGGTAAGGTAATGGCTTACCAAGGCTATGACGGTTAGGGGGCCCGAGAGGGTGAACCCCCACACTGGGACTGAGACACGGCCCAGACTCCTACGGGAGGCAGCAGTTTGGAATATTGGACAATGGGCGAAAGCCTG
>CAYTCJ010000005.1:0-95675 GCA_964436545.1 uncultured Candidatus Saccharibacteria bacterium | reverse complement strand
TCAATGGATAGAGCAGTGCTCTTCTAAGGCATTGATGTTGGTTCGATTCCAACCGAGACCACCACTCGACTTCGCTCGTGGCCTTCGGCCAATAATAGAATATCGAGTGTCCCGAGCGCAGACCTGCACAGCAGGTTGAAGTCGAGAGGCAAAAACTGAATCGTGAATTAAAAAATACGAATTATGAACATTCATACTTCTTAATTCATAATTCATGATTCCCCGTGCAAGAACGAGTGCAAAAATAACACACAAATTCTTTGGCAGTTGTCATCCCGAGCAAAGCGAGGGATCTATTTATAATTCAATTAGACTTCATAACTTTCCATGGAAAGAGTGCAAAAATTTATTAGCCAGTCTGGCACTGCCAGCCGAAGAAAAGCCGAAGAATTCATTAAATCCGGCCAAGTGTTTATTAATGGCAAAAAAGCCAAACTCGGAGATAAAGTTGACCCGCAAAAAGATGTAGTAAAAGTTTATGGCAAAATCATTAAACCCAATGTTAATAAAATTTATGTTTTGCTCAATAAACCTAAAGGTTATGTAGTGAGTAAATCCGATCCTAAAAATCGAAAAACTGTATTTGAACTCTTACCTCCGGAAATCCAAACCCAAGTTTGGAATGTGGGTCGGCTAGATTTTACTACGGAAGGCCTGTTACTACTAACTAACGATGGCGAACTTACCCAAACGCTCATGCACCCAAAATATGAGCATGAAAAAGAATACGAAGTAGAAACTCAAGAAATCCCTAACGATAGTCAGTTAGAACAATTAAGACAAGGCGTGGAGATTGCCACAGGCATTACGCATCCGGCTAAAATTAAAACTCGAAATAACAAAGTATTTATAACTATCCACGAAGGTAAAAAACGCCAAGTCAGAAGAATGTTTGCCAGCGTAGGACTCACCATAACCAACTTAAAACGAATTCGAATCGGACAATTGCTACTGCCAGCCAATTTGCCCGTAGGTCAATATAAGTTAGTTACAAAAGAAGAAATTTTGTAAATAGAATTATGAATAAAAATTCCAAAAAAATTTCTTTGGCCATAATTTTATTGGCGGTGATATTAACCATCATCGCTTTATTTTTTATTAATAAAAAATACAAAACTACTATTATTAAAATCCCCATAGCCAAACACCAAGCAACGCAACCAGTAACTCAATCCACCTCTTCTTTAACTACCAACTACCCCCTACCTCCTACTCACTTTCTCCCCGTCCCTTTTACTCCCCAAGCGCCCACAGCTAATTGGGACGAACTTCACAACGAAGCTTGCGAAGAAGCCAGTGCGATTATGGCCTCTAAGTATTTTTCCTCTTTTTTCTCCTCCCCTAACGGGGAAAGCACACAGGAGCGATTGCCACCAACTGATGACAATAATACTTTAATTGATCCAATCTTTGTTGAAGCAGAAATTACCAAACTCACGAAGTGGCAACAAAAAACCTTTGGCTATCACTTAAGTATTACCACAGAGGAAACCGCAAGGATGATACGAGAATTTTATGGCTTAAATACAGAAATAAAAACCGACTTCACCGAAACAGACCTAAAACAAGCCCTAGTAGATGGCAAACTCATTATCTTCCCGACTAATGGCCAAAAACTAAACAATCCCTACTATAAAAGACCCGGTCCAATTTACCATATGCTAGTTATAAAAGGGTTTAATACAAATGGAGAGTTTATCACCAATGATCCGGGCACAAAAAGAGGCTTGAACTTTCCATATAGCTTTAGTATGCTGTATGAAGCAAATGGCAACTATAACCATGGACTCAAAACAGTTGATTTAAATCAAAAAAATATTTTGGTAGTTTTTCCGTAAAATAAAATGCTAATAAAATCCACAACTTATTATGGAAGTTTTTATATTCGCTCGCTCGGTTTATGCGTGCTTATGTTAATGGTGCCCTTACAAGTCACACAGGCACAAACCCAAACAGATTTTTTAGAAATTGGTTCCATTTATTTTAAAAAACCTGTGGTAGAAAATCAAACCAACCGAGTCTATTCTGTGGTAAAAAATACCAGTACCAACAAAGATTTTTCCGGTCTTATTAAAATTACTTTTAAAAACCAAAGTGAGGTAGTATTAGATTCCACCACTCAGTGTCTCTCTGTAATTGCCAATGATTCAGATGCTGTGTTTATGGATATTACTCCACCCAAAACTACTGATGAACTTAAAACCATTGTAGAAATTTTTCCCAATAATTCAAATACTCTAATCACCAGTAATACCAAAACTAACCAAGTAGATAAAGATAACGACGGCGATGGAATAGGAAATTTAGCAGACACCGACGATGATAATGATGGCTTGCCCGACAACCAAGAAACTGCTCAAAAAACTGACCCAAAAAATCCGGACACCGATAAAGACACCATAAAAGATGGGAAAGAAGTGGCTACTGGCACTTCGCCTACAAACAATGATACTGATGGCGACAAAATTGCTGACAACAAAGATTTTTATCCGTTAGATCCTTTGCTCTCCTCTCCCCCCAAAACTTTTTCTGGGGGTGGCAGTTTTACTAACCCAAATTCACAAATCTTAGGTATAAATTTTTTAGAAAGTCAAAATGAACCTAATCTCCCAGCAGATACCCAAACAAAAAATACTAATAACCCCACCCCAATTTATGGCAAAGTATTAGGCTTGTTTACTTTTAACACCCCAAAAAATCCAACTACTAACCTTGGAGAAGTAAGTGGCATTTCTACACCCCAAACCGAGTGGTTAGATAATGACACAGACGGACTAGAAAATATTTTAGAGGAAAAATTGGGCTTAAACCCACATAACCCAAAAACTTTTTTAAATATTTCTGATAAGACCTTTTATAATTTTTTGTGGATAGTTAAATATTTATGTGTTTGTTTGGTGTTTTATGCGTTAGCCAAACACAATAAAAATTAACTTTGCATTGGTCGGTTGGCTACTATCTCATCAATCTTAGCTATTTCTCGATCTATAACTTGTTTGATTTGTTCAATTAATCCAGCCACGGTGGTTTCTGAACTCAAGGACAAACCAAAAACTTGGCTAATTTGAGCTATACCTACCCCTTCTTCCAAAGCGCTTTTTACCGCTCTCATAACTTGCCCCATAAACTCTACTTTAACTTTCTTTTCCTGTCTTGCAATCATTTGAGGAGTTGTGGCTTCCTTGCTGACTTTAAATAAAATTTTAGCCAATAAATATCTTGCTTTAAAATCTTCCCAGGCAATCTTTAAATCTTGTAGAGATAGTTCAATGGCTTCTTTGTCGTTTTTTCCCCAATTCTCCAAAGCAATGCCCAAACTTAACTGTTGATGATCTAACACATTACCGAAAGCATCCACACGGGTATTGTAAAGCTGAGTATGGAGACTTACCACCCCTTTTTCTAAAAGCACCCGAAACATCCCCTGACACTGCCGGCAAGGATCAATAACTGTGTTATGAGCCTTGTCTAATTCTCCCGTATTGGCTTTTTGGGAAGCTGTCACTACAGCTGGAATAAATTTATCCCCAGACTTTAAAGCCTTACGGATGGCCCGCATTTCTCCACACTGTCTTTTAGGCCAAGCCACCATACCTGGCTTATGTTTTCTATTACCCGCAGTAACAATTTTGCCCTGCTCCAGATGTGCAAAATCTAAACAAGTTAAAATTGCGCAACCAACATGTGTGTTGCCATAATGTCTAGCATCTCTCTGGGCCTCAATTGCACTTTTTACCAATTCATCTTTTCGAGCTTCAAATAATTTACGAATTAAGCCTTCATCTCCTGTATATTCCTTACCGGATATCTCTATCCCTTGTAAAGCCCCAAACCTCTCTAAATCATTCATATTTTTTTACTTCAAGCTAAAAAATTATTTATTTAGCTTCCCCAATTTGCTGTCTCCACATAGCATAATACAAACCCTTTTGTTCTAGCAAATCACTATGTTTTCCTTGTTCTACAACCTTCCCCTTTTCCAGCACATAAATTCTATCCGCATGCATAACCGTAGATAATCTATGAGCAATTAACACGGTGATTTGTTCATTACCTTGCGACACTTGTTTAATAGTAGAGGTGATTTGCTCTTCTGTTAACGAATCTAAAGATGAAGTGGCTTCATCAAACACTAACAGACTAGGCTTTCTAAGTAAGGCTCTAGCAATAGATAAACGTTGTTTTTCCCCGCCTGAAAGCTTCACTCCCCCTTCACCAATCACCGTAGAAAGTCCTAACGTCGCTCTTTGCATTAGGCTTTCGGTCGCAGACCTCCTTAATACTTCCAATAAGGTTTCATCTGTTGCTGTCGGTAAAACAAATTTTAAATTATCACGAATACTGCCACTAAAAACCTGAGTATCCTGAGTCACCAGCCCAATTTGCCTTCGTAATTCTTCTAAGTCAATATTCTCCACACTCAAATGATTAAAAGTAATATGTCCGGCTTCCGGTCTATACAAGCCAACTAACAGTTTAACCAAAGTCGTCTTACCACTGCCAGAAGGACCAACAAAAGCAATGGTTTCGCCTAATTTAGCCGAAAAACTTACTTGGTCTATGGCTCGTCTACCGGCAGTTTGATGCATAAATACAACATCAGTAAAAGCTATCTCCTGTAATTTACCTAAAGGCTTTGGCGCCACAGCTTTAGGCTCCTTTTGAGTATGTAAAATATTCTTAAAATTTTCCAAACTACTCTGAGCTTCCCGATAACTATTTACCACATTCCCCAATTCCTGAAGCGGGTTAAACAAGAAGAAAGAATAGATCCATAACGAGAAAAATTCCCCTAAAGTTACAGCCTTGGTAAACACCAAATACATCATAATAAACAGCATTAAAGTACGGAGCAAGTTTATCATACTGCCCTGAATAAAACTTAAAGTTCGCAAGTATTTAACTTTTTCTAATTCTAATTTTAAAATTTCTTGCGTGGTAAAATTCAATCGGTTAATTTCCTGTTCCGATAGCCCCATACTTTTTACCAGCTCAATATTTCTTAAACTCTCGGTGGTAGACCCGGCTAATGCGTTAGTTTGCGAGACGATTCTCTTTTGCACCTCTTTAATTTTTTTAGAGAGCATGGCCGAAGCAAAACCCAACAGTGGCACCATAGCCAAATACACCACTGCTACAATCCAATTGACAAAAAAAGCATAAATAATTACAAAGCCAAAACCAATTAACGTGGCAAATAAAACGTTAACAAATAAAGTAACCAGTTTTTCACTGTCTTGCCGGACTCGTTGGAGTTTTTCCAGAGTTTCTCCGCTTCTTTGGTCCTCAAACACACTGTAAGGTAGCTCTAAAGAATGAGCCAAGCCATCGGTATACATTTTGGCGCCCATTTTCTGCGTAATGGTATTTACAAAATAATCCTGAAAATTTTTCGCAATCCTAGACACCAACGCTGTTCCCATAGATAGTAAGAGTAAAACTCCCACGCCATGAATAAATTGTGATTTTGATAATTGGTCAAACTTAACTGCGTAATTATCCAAAATCAAACGAAAAATATAGGGATCAATTAAAGAAAAAATTTGGTTAATTGATGCCAGAAAAAGCGCGAAGGATAAAATTTTCCAATATTGTTTTAAATAAGTAAGTAAGATTTTCATAAATGAAAAAAGGGTGTTAGCCCAAATTTGTTGATTTTATGTTTTTGTCACTTTTGTCATTTCTAAATTTTTGTCAATTTTACTGCCCCACTCCTCCCCGCCTATGCTGTCTTAAAATTTCCACTTCTTTCACTAAAAATTGTAATTGCGATTCAATGTTGCCCAAAACCACATTATTTTGTCTGTCTGCCACCTGAGCGTCTAAATCTTCCGTGGAAATTTCATCTATATCTCCGGAAATTTCCTCTACATTTTCTTGTAAAACCACCACGTCTTCGCCCAAATCTTGCACATCTTCCTGAATTTCTCCCACATCTTCCTGAATTTCTTCCAAATCTTCTTCCACTTCTTTAATGCTTTGAGCCGTGCGGTTCACTGCCATTTGTATAAAAATGGAAAGATAAATGGCTTCCAAAGACACTAAAGTAGTTAAGACCAACAGCACCCTATCCCAACTGCCTTCTACCATACCCCAAATGAACGCACTTAAAAATAATGCGGTATGCACGAACAATGACTTTAAAGACCCAATCCAATCAATAACTTTAAACGGCGCATTTTTAAAACTTGTGGCTTTTGGCTTAGTATTTTCCATAAATGATTTGTCATTCCCGCAATCCGCCAACTGGCGGAGGGAATCCAGTATCTTGACGATACACTTATAAACTCAAACTTACCTGCCTTATTATAATACACTTTTTGGTTTTTACCAAAACTACCACTTGCAAGAGAGAGAGATTAGATAAACTGGGATTAACCATTTTCGCCTGCTTGTTCAGGGGCGAGGATGGGAATTCCAACTTGCAAGAGGAAAAACTATGTGTCTCTACTCAAATGAGACAGCAACCCGACCCATCGGGGTCGGTGAACAGGCTGTCATCGGGACCGTCAACTTGCCCCACGGGGGCCAGCAGACAGTCGTTCTCCCCGCCAACTCGGAACCCGGCATCGCCTGCCTGTGCGTTCGGCAAGGCTATGTGGTCAAGCTGAGCGGCCTCCGGCCGGCCTTGGCCGACAAGCTCGGCTTGGTCGGGAACGCCGGCACGGCCGTGTTCCATGCCGGTAACGGCGACGCCAAGACCAAGGACCGGTTTGTGTTCGACAACTCGTCCATCCAAGAGCTCAACCACGAGCTGGTCGGCGCAGGCATCGAATGCCTCGCCGAGCATGTCGCCACCGTCGCCACCACCGAGACCAACCGGCACAACGTCCACGCCGGAGTGCTCGCAGACGTCGCCCGCCACGCCCGCACGGCGGTCATGGCCGGCACCGTCGCTTCGGCTTTGCTGATGGTCGTCGGTCTCGTCCGCTAGCGTGCAGCCCGCAACCCGGAAGGGAATTCCAAAGGAAAGGCGTTTTTCACCGCTTCTTCCAATGGGGTTCCCTTCCGGTTCCCCAAAAATTTTTTTGACTTTAAAACGTAAAAGTGCTATAATATATGTATATATTTGGCACAGCAAATATTAGTAAGTTGCTCTCAACCAATTCCCAAAAATGGGATAAACTGTGCGAGAGTTTTTATTTTGCTTAAAAAATCTAGATTCCGGATAGCTCTCGGATGCACTCGTAGCTTCCGGAATGACAAAAGTGTGGTGGGCGTAGCTCAATTGGTAGAGCGTCGCTCTGTGGCAGCGAAGGTTGCGGGATCGTGCCCCGTCGCCCACCCCAAAATTTAGATTTTATTTATCCCGCTCTGCTCCGACGTAACATCAAAGTCGCCCACCCCAATTTTTTCAAACCGAATAAAAATATTTTTTTGCGACTTTAAAGTCCTTAACTTCCACTCCTTCGTTAATCAGCAAATCCATTTGGGTTTGCTTATTAATTATCCAATTTCCTTTAATACTAATTTGCCCCTGAGCGTTTACTACTCGCCACCAGGGAATTTTTACTTGAGTAATGTCAATTTGGGCTAACATTCTCCCCACTTGCCGAGCGTGCTTAGGTTTTCCGCACGCACTGGCCACCTGCCCATAGCTTACCACTTTGCCTTTAGGAATGGTGTAAATGTAATTGATGATGGCTTGAGTGAAATCCATACTAAAAGTTTAACACACACCATCTTTGATGTTAATACGTTAAAATGTTAGGATGTTAATATGTTAGTATGTTTAAATGTTAAAATGTTCCCATTAGAAATCTTATTATTTATTGCTAGTTTAGTTTTTTTATAGTACCTATTTATAAATTTTGTTTAACTTATCAAAATGACAATTTCTAACGGGACAAGCTCCCCCATTATTTGTTTCGGGCAACAACCTTGTGGGTTTTTTCCCAAACGCTACTTAATTGCCAAATTTAATACGGCTCGCGCTTTGCAACAAAAAATTGGCGGGCGGATTGTGTTTTTCTATCACGACTCAGATGCCGACTACCGCGAAACAATAACCATAATGGTAGATAAAAACAAAATGAAAGGCGCAGACTTGTCTGCCGAAGCCTTGGCGAAGGCGGAGGTCCGTTTAAACTTTACTCAGGAAAATAAACTCCAAAAAAAACATTCTCCGCTTTACTTAAAACGGATAGCCCCCTCCCTTAATCCCTCCTTACAAGGGGGAGGGAAAGGAGTGGAAGGGTGGAAAGAAGAAATTTTAAAACAACTCCCCCGCTTCATCCCCCCTACTTTTCCTCTCAATTCCCCTCCCTTGGTGGGAGGGGTTAGGGAAGGGGGTTTAATAGAAATTTTTAAATCTATAAATGCAGAAACAGTAGCCGACTTTTGCTTGGAAATGTATAAAAAAATGAAGCTATTGGAAGGGATTGAAGTTATAAGGTCGTCAGATAAAAATTTTAGAGAAACTGCCAAAGACCTTACCGAAGAATATTTTGCCGATGTGAAATTTAAGGGCGAAATTGTTAGAGCAAAAGTTATCCCTCATCCCATACCCAATACTCAATCCTCAGAACCCAATACCTCGCTCTTCCTCCACGAGGGTGGGGGTGTCTATACTCCAATCGCCATAAATGATAAAATACAAAAATCCCAAATTACCCCCACGGCCAAAGACCGTTTTGGGTGGATGCAAAACGTGATAAACTGTACTCACTACATATATGGCAAAGGCGAAAAAGCATATTTAAATTTTACAAATTTTCCGGAAGTCCAGTTTATTGAACGGGATGAAATAGATAACCCGGAATTTGCCTGGCTAGGAGAAAACCTAAAATTAAAAGCCTAAAACCTAAACAAAATCGAAAATACAAATTTATAAAATTTAAACGAGAAACTTCTAGCGTATCTATTTAGAATTTGTTATTTAAGATTTGTAATTTGTTTAGAATTTAATTTTTATAATTTAGAATTTTAAATTTTATGTCTCAAAAAATTCTTGCCATTGGCGCTCACCCGGACGATATTGAATTCGGGGTAGGAGCAATAATTATTAAAGCCATTGCCCAAGGGGCCACGGTAAAGTATTTAGTCTGTTCCTTAGGTGAAGCCGGTAGCAACGGCACCCCGCAAGGCAGAAAACAAGAAGCCATCTCTGCCGCCAAATTTGTGGGTGCTGACATTGAATTCTTAAATATGGGCGGAGATTGCCACATTGAACCAAATCCTGAAAATACCATACAGATTGCCAAATTCATTAGAAAATTTCAACCCGATATGGTTTTAACCCCTTCTTTAATAGAAAATCAACATCCCGACCATTTAGCTGTGGCTCAAATGACTAGAAACGCTTGCCGGTTAGCTCGCTATGGCGGACTCAAAGAACTCAAAACCCTTAAGACCCACCACATTCAAGCTCTGTTGTTTTACCCATCCAGCGCTGAATTTGATAAACGACCAGATATAATTATAGATGTAAGCCACGAACACCAAAGATGGGTAAAGGCCATGCATCACCATAAGAGCCAAATGAAAACCAAAGCCTATGAACATTTGGTTTCCAGCAAAGCACAATATTTTGGAAGCACCATTGGCACAAAGTTTGCCATAGGCTTATGGGTAAATGATCCGGTTCGGATCAATAATTTATCCGATTTAAAGTTATCCTCAAGAAATTACTAATGCCCCATTCCCACTCACTACCCACCATTCACTACCCACTTAAAGTGGGCATTGTTTGCTATCCGTCGGTAGGCGGGAGCGGAATTGTGGCAACCAATTTAGGCTTGGAGCTGGCCAAACTGGGCCATAAAGTTCATTTTATTAGTTACGAGGAACCTTTTTTGCTTCAAAAACATAAAAATATTTTTTTTCACAAAGTTAACGTAAACCCTTATGCTCTGTTTAAATACCCGGACTACACCTTGCCTTTGGCTGTAAAAATTGCTGAAGTGCAAAAAAAATATTTTCTTAATATTGTGCACGTCCACTATGCCGTGCCCCACGCTACCGCAGCGCTCCTAGCCCGTCGCATTATGAGGTCAAATCACACCCCCCTACCAAAAATAATTACCACGCTTCACGGCACAGACATTACCCTGTTAGGTCGCGACAAAAATTTAATGGATGTAATCAAATACTCCATAGAACGTTCTCATGGCGTAACCACTGTCTCTGAAAATTTAAAAACAGACACAATAAAGTTTCTTAAACCAGAAAAACCTATAAAAATCATTCATAATTTTTATACTCCCTTACCTATCACCAAATCCCGCGAGCTCGTTCGCAAACAACTAAAAATAAACCCTGAAGATTTTGTAGCTATTCACCTATCCAACTTACGACCTGTTAAACGCATTCCGGATTTATTAAAGATTGCCTCCAAAATCACCTCCACTAAATTTAAACTGCTTATTCTTTCCGGTGGGGATTTTTCTCCTTACCAACCTTTAGTCAAAAAATTGAAATTAGAAAAAAAGCTCATTATTCAACAAAACATTAAAGATATTGGCAATTACATAAATGCCAGTGATGTAGGCATTTATACTTCCGAAACCGAAAGTTTTGGCATGGGTATTCTGGAAACTATGAGTTATGGCAAACCCGTGCTGGCCACACACGCGGGCGGGGTACCCGAGGTAGTAACAAAAGATAAAAACGGCTTTCTCTTTCGTGTGGGTGACATAAAAGCATTTGTAACCAAACTGCAATTTTTACTTGCCAACCCGGCTTTAACAGAGCAAATTGGTCTCACCGCCCAACAAACCGCCCATACTCAATTTGGTGCAAAAAAAATTGTGCAAGAATATTTGGAATTTTATAAAAATTCCCTTTCAGAAAATTAATTGAAATCCAAAAGGCTTACTTTAATTTTTAAAAAATTCCTCCATGGGTTGCCAATAATATTCTTGCCAACCTTTACTGAGTGCCTCATAATTTTCCGTGGGCACATTACTTTGTGTAAATGACAATTTACACTTATTTTTACCTTGAGGGCTTAATTTAAATTCACAAACTGTAACATGACCTTTGGGAAAATCCATTCCTTCCCACTCTTGCACGATTAATTTATTTTTTTCCAGTTTAATATTTTTGCCCCAAGCATAACCATCCCACACTTTAAATTTCCCATTGGGCTTATTAGAAACCACTGCATTCCCCCCAATAAATGCCGAATGGCTTTTAGAAGATAGAAACGCCTTATAGACCACTTCCGGAGTTGCGCTAAAAACTACTTGCTGTTTGAGATTTCGAGTTTTCATAAAATATTTTTTATAGGACTTACGCTCTTGCCACTTTAGACTTGACAGAGCCAAGTCCTTAAAGTGGCTTTGGTCAATTTCTTCGTTAAAATACTGTGGTTTTTGTCGCCGTAGTTCCACTACGGCTCCAAAAATCCTCGTATTTTGCCTGGATCGTGATGATTTGGCTTGAGTTCGGGCTCAGCCCGAACTTTAAAGCCAAATCAAGCTCTTGTCGAAATTGCCTCAAAAGCGTAAGTCCTATTTTAATGATTTTGAACAATTTTACCCGCCTGAATTTCCAAACTGTCCGCCTGACGTAAATTTTTTATTTGCTTGGCAGACAAAATTTTATAATGCTTAATTGTGTCTAAATGTTCCGGAATAACAAAAAGGTTTTTTTCCGTTGTCCGCCAATTTATAGATTCTTCCATATAGTTATCCCCAAGTTTGGAGAGATGTCCCGCCTCTGGCGGGACAGAGAGGTTGTTGTCAAAATATCTTAAATTCAATAATTTACTATACTCTCTTAAGGTTTTTTCACCGGTTGGAAGAAAATATTCATGAAAATAAGAAAGAGCTAACTCTCGAAGCGTATGATATATTGGCTCTCGGTAACGAAGCACCGCGTGATTAGTTTTAGAGATCGCCCCAAAACAATTAAACTGCTTATACACTGCCACCACATGATCATCATCTGCTTCCACGGCTCGCAAATCCATAATTAAGGGCTTATGACCATGAAATTCCAATAGACCTCCTGCCAATAACGCGCCTTCCATACAATGGGCTGTTTGGTGCTTAATTACCATTCGGGGTGAATAACAAGTATCCCCTTGTTTTTCAAAATTAAACTTTAACGCATTTAAATAATCTTGAATCTTAGCTGGTGAATTAAGTTTTCTAAATAACTTAATTTCATTAACATTATACATACTACAATATTATTAGGACTTTCACACTTGGCAAATTTTATTGTTCGAGCTTGTCGAGAACTAAAATTTTGCTCTTTAATGAGTGCTTCTCGACTCGCCTGAAAGCTCGCTCGAAGACTAACTTTAATAAAAATCGATAAAGCACCTAAGCCCTAACTACACTCCTCTTCTACTTTTTCACCCCATGCCCACCAAATTGTTTTCTTAACAAGGCCACGAGCTTATTGGAAAATTTGTTTTGATTTTTAGACTCTTTTGATTCCTTTCTCACCTTTACCGCCTCGGCCAAGACCCTCACATCTACCCCTAATTCTTTTCCCGCTTCCACAGTCCATTCGCCTTCACCATTCATACCAATTTCACCTTTGGTTTTTTCCAAATCTTCTTGCTCAAAAATATTTTCCACTAAATCAATTAACCAAGACCTAATAACGGTACCCTGCTTAAAAATTTTAGTAACAAGTTTTAAATCCAAATTTAACTTACTGGCATGCATCACCCCATAGCCTTCGGCAATAGCCTCCATCATCCCATACTCAATCCCGTTATGAACCATTTTAACAAAATGCCCTGCCCCGTTCTTACCCAATAAGCCGTAATTTTCTCCGGCAGATAATGCTTTAAAAATTGGTTCTATCCCTGACCAGTGTTCCTTCTCTCCGCCCACCATTAAAGCAAAGCCGTTTTTTTCTCCCCACACCCCGCCCGAAACCCCACAGTCAAAAAATACCACGCCTTTCTCGGAAAAAATTTTTGCGCGCTTAATGGAATCTTTGTAAAAACTATTCCCGCCATCAATAACAATATCGCCGGCTTTTAAAATCCCCCCTAACAAAACCGGATTAAAAATAAAATCTTCTACTACATTATGCGGGAGCATTAACCAAAAAATTCTTGGTTTTCCCGTAAGTTTACTTGCCAACTCGTCTAAACTGGCAAATACTTGCCCACCAAATTTTTTAAATTCGTCTCTTGGCGCTTCGCTTCGATTCCAGGCTAAAACCTCAAACTCATTAGACTTGAGTCTTTTAGCTATTTGCATGCCCATTTTCCCTAAACCAAACACAGCAATTTGCATATTTAGTATGACTTACGCCCCATATCTACTTCCCCCGATAGCCTTTTCCCCCTCTTTTCCAAAGAGGGGGCTAGGGGGAGTTCAGGAGAAAAAAATAAAAGCGTAAATTGTAATTAAATTATTTTTGTTATATATAAAGTTAAAATAATTCCAACTATTATTCCGGCAATTACTTCTAACAAAGTATGTCCGGCAAAATCAATTAAAATTTCGTCTTTCACCGCTTGTACTAAAGCCGGGTTATCGCTGGATACATAATAATTTTCCAAAATCATTTGTCGTTTTTTATCTTCTAAAAGTCCGTAAATAAAAATTAAAGCTGCAAAAACACAAAAGCCAAACACAGCCGTTAAACCATTTTCCAAATAAACCAAAGTTAACGAGGAAGCCAATACCGCACTATGCGCGCTTGGGAACTGCCCCACCCAAATAAAAGTCCAAAATAAGCGGCTGCCGACAATTTTTCGCTTACGGTGCAAAACATAAAAATATTTAATCACCTGATTTAACAAATACACAATTATGGGAATTAAAATGTAATTCATAATTTTATTTTAATAAATGTAAATATTGTTGTTTTAAATGGTTAATTTTGGGACTAATTACTAATTGGCAATATGGCTGGTTTTGGTTTAAATTATAATAATTTTGGTGATACCCTTCAGCTTCATAAAATTTTTCCGCAGACCTGACTTCAGTCACAATTGGCCGGGTGTAAACTTTTTCTGTTTCCAATTTGGCTA
The DNA here is from genome assembly GCA_964436545.1 of uncultured Candidatus Saccharibacteria bacterium. Classification (GTDB taxonomy): domain Bacteria; phylum Patescibacteriota; class Doudnabacteria; order UBA920; family UBA920; genus JBBTRN01. The sequence continues at coordinate 81,727 of CAYTCJ010000005.1, read as the reverse complement.
TAAAAGCAAGAATTTGATTTTTTTGCTCATCGGAAGAATAAAAAATAATTGACTTATACTGCTCGCCGGCATCATTCCCTTGCTTATTTACCGAAGTGGGATCATGAGAAGAAAAAAATACTGCCAATAAATTTTCTAAGGTGATTATGGTGGAATCAAACTCCACTTGCACCACTTCTATGTGCCCGCTTAATCCGCTTGATACTTGCTCATAGGTGGGATTGGGCAGAGTGCCTCCGGTATATCCTGATTTTACCGATACCACACCCTTCAGCCTTTGCACCACAGCCTCCACGCACCAAAAGCAACCTCCACCAAATATAATATAATCCAAAGTTGTATTGTGATTATTCATTATCAAATATCAAATATAAGTAAGAGTTGCTTTTGGAAGAAACCTTACCCCGTTACCTAGCCTTGAGGGTATGGGGAGCCACCCCCAAATATAATATGTTCTAAAGCTGTATTTTTATTTATCATTTTATTTTCTTTTTTACCTTGCTCCCTTGCCTGTCCCCCCTCTTTTCCAAAGAGGGGCTGGGGGAGTTTAAGAAGATGATTAAACTGCTATTAAAACTATTTCCCTAAATTCTTTACTGAATTTTTTAATTCCTCCCATTTATTCCCCGTATAATTTTGCGCATTTTGCGTACCGGTATAAATGGAATTGACCTGTTTAATCACCGGACGAATTTGCCAATATGTCCAAACAACTCCAATGGCTAATATGACAAATTTAAACCAAGACCACACCTTCTGCCAAAAAAACTTGCGGTAAAGTGCCTTAAGCATTCTGTGGTTTTCTTCTAACAATTGTATAATTTTTTGATTCTCGGTTTGTATTGGCTCCATAAAATTAACTGTTTAAATCTTGATATAAGCTTTCTAAATTCTCTCCTCTTAAATAGACTTTATTTCTTCCCCCTGCTTTCGCGGAATACAAATCTTGCTCACCTTCATTCACAATTTCATCTACAAATTTTCCCGCATCGGATAAATCATCTGGCATGTTCACTTCTCTAATTGACCCACTAAAAGTAATTTTATTTCTTCTTTCGTTTGGAATGTCAAACTTTCTTAATCTTTCTTCCTCAATTCTTTGATCCGAAAAATCAAAAGAGATTTCAATACTTACAAAAAATCCATTATTATCAGATTTAATATCTACAGCAAAACCTTTTTCCCTCATTCGCGATAATGCATTTTTAATATTCGCTGTGGGTAAAAAAACAATTATTTCTTCCCCGCCTCTTCTCCCAGCAGTGGTTGTTTCTGCCTCTGATAATTCTTCTGATCTGCTTATTCTACTAATCGGATCGCTGGCTCTAAAAACTTCGGACAAAACTCCAGCAGCCTTCTTTAATACTTGATCTCCACCCCCATGACCAAAACTGTCATTTATTGACTTAAACTTGTCAATATCTAAACTAAAAAAAACACCGTGCCTTACTCCTTGTTCATGATAAGCTTTTACTAGTTCTTTAAACCCATCACGATTTTGCAAACCGGTTAAATGATCAAAATTAGCTCTTTGATATAACTCCTCATTAATTTTTAAAACTTCACCTAACATTACCTGAAAATTCCTAGCTTCCCTACCAGCGGTAGCTCTTAATTTCCTTTTTTGCTCTTTCAACCTTTTCATTCTTTCTAAAAAAACATCAAAAGCATTGCGCATTCCTTCATTTTCTTCCATTAAACGAGCAGTAGCTGTTTGCAAATCTTGATTCATTACAGCCTGCCTTTGGTGGGATGCTAATAATTCTTCTACATTATCTTTTCTATTCATATTTATTATTTTGTCCGCCACGTTTTGGCATCTTTAATTATAAAATTTTCCGCCTCCTTTGGCCCATTTGTCCCGGGCTTATAACCATGCACAGGCAATTTTTTAAAATTTATATTGGCTTTTATGCTATCTACAAATCGCCAAGCTGCCTCTACTTCCTCGCTCCCAATAAACAATCTTTGATCACCTTGCATAAAATCTAATAACAACCGTTCGTATGCCGAAGGAATTTCCCCTTTAAAAGCTTTTTTATATCCAAACTCCAAATTACCGGAAAGCAGTTTAATACCCAAACCCGGAATCTTGTTATTAATTTTCAAAAATACACTTTCATCCGGCTGAATTTGAAAAGTTAATACATTAGACCCACAGCCCTCGAACAAGCATCTGATGGGTTCACGAAAATGCACAGAAATTTGGGTAAGTTTTTTACTTAATCTTTTCCCGGTTCTTAAATAAAAAGGCACTCCTGACCAACGCGGTAAATTTATGTAAGTTTTTAAAGCAAAAAAAGTTTCGGTTTTGCTCTTATGGCCTACATCTTGATTATAACCCAAATATTGTCCCAAACAAATTCTTTGTTGAATTTTACTCCTATCAATAATTTCCAAATGCTCTAAAACCTTAAGTTTTTCCTCACGAATATACCGTGAGGTTAAATTATAGGGCTCATCCATAGCAATTAACGCCAGCATTTGCAAAATATGATTTTGCAAAAAATCTGCCAAAGCTCCGGTGCGCTCATAAAACTGCGCTCTGCCCCCCACCCCATCTTTTTCCAAGACAGAAATTTCCACATGGTCAATAAACCGATTATTCCACAAGGGCTCAAACAAACTGTTGGCAAACCGCGCCACCATTAAATTTTGCACGGTTTCTTTTCCCACATAATGGTCAATTCTGTAAATTTGTTTTTCGGTAAAATATTTTAACAAAAGTTGGTTTAATTTCTGAGCCGATTTTAAATTATAGCCAAAAGGTTTTTCTACTAACACCCGCGATTCTCGCTCGTGCTCTTTACAAGCCAATAACAAACCCTGAGATTTTAAAATATTCGCCAAACTGGCAAATTGTTCAGGTCGAGTGGCAAAGTAAAACAACCGATTAAAACATTTATGTTTCTGGGGAGCTTTTAAGTCGGCTAATAAATGTTTTAATTGGTTAAAACTCTCGGGCTGATCAAAATCCCCTTGAAAATAAATGATCTTTTTTACAAAATTTCTTTGCTGTTTCGGACTTAAATTTTTTATAACTTTGGATTTTTTTAAAATAAATTTTAAAAAACTTTTAGCGGTAAACGGCCTTCTCCCCACACAGACTAATTTAAATTCTGTAGGTAATAATTTATGCTTTTGCATTAAAAACAAGGCCGGAATTAAATAATCCGCAGATAAATCCCCGGTGGCGCCAAAAATAGTTAAAATGGTGGGCGGTAGCTTGCCTTTAAATGCTGTAATCATATGTTATAATATTATCATAATCCGCTTGAAATACAAACATTTCTATGGAATCCTTACATTTTTACCTGGCTTTATTCTTTCACTTAGTCTTTTTAATTTTAGGCTTTGGTTCTGTAATGGTTATTGATACTTTTGGATTATTAATGCTCTTTAAAAAAACCACCCTCCTAATGGTACAAAAGGTGGCACAGGTTACCCAAAAACTCATTTGGCTGGGCTGGGTAGGTATGGTTATTTCCGGTTTTAACTTAATTGTTTTAAAAGGTTATGTGGACAACTTAACCAAAATCAAAATCTTTTTGGTCTTCTTAATTGGTCTAAACGGGATATTGTTTCATAAAATCAAAAAAGTACTACACACCCAAACTGACATAGCAACTGTTCCTCAATCACTTAAATTTAATATCTTTTTTAGCACGCTAATTTCTCAAATTGGTTGGTGGGGAGCGCTGGTAATTGGCTTTGTACATAGACATATTGAACACAACATTCCCTATCCGCCAAACCCTTACCTTTGGATGATAAATTTACTCTTGGGTTTATTAATAATTTTCGCTTTAGGTAAAATTTTGCTAAAAAAATAAACTGCTAAATTAAAAAAAACACTGTGGTAACCAAACAGCGTTTTTTTTATTTTAATTTGTTAAAAACTTAAGACAAATATTTTTTTAAGTCCACACTATACACCTCGATTAAAACCACAAACATAGACATTATAATGGGACCAATTAAAAACCCTAAAAATCCAAACAACTGTAAACCGCCTAAAACACTGAATAAAACCAAAACCGGATGAAGTTTGGCCTGAGCGCCAATTAACCGAGGACTCACTACATTGTCAATCAACCCAACAGCCAAAGCGCCCCAAATAGCCATCCCAATACCAGCTCCGGTCCTGTCCATCATAAATAAATATAAAACTGCAGGAACTAAAGACAAGCTCGTTCCCACGTTGGGGACTAAGGCGGCCAATACCGTAAAACTCCCCCACAAGAGCGGATTAGGCACCTGAAAAATATAAAACCCTACTGTGGCTACAGCCCCTTGAATTAAAGCGACTAAAAATGAACCCTTAACCACTCCGGAAATGGCTAAAGATAATTTTTTTACTAAAATATTTTCTTTATTTTCCGATAAGGGCAAAATTTTATTGGCAAATAATTTGATTTTGTCTCCGTCGCGCAAAAAATAATAAAAAGAAAAAAACATTAAAAACACGGAAAAGAAAAATCCGGCAGCGCTGGAGACAGCTTGACTTAAACCGGTAAATACCCCGCCAGCGAATTCGCCTGCCTTACTGCCCAAATCGGTTAAAAATTCGGTTGCCCAAGGTTGAAACTGCTCTGGAAATTTAGCCAACACTTGAGCCTGACTAATATGCACGTCTTTTAAATCCGCATACAAACCGGTAAGTTCGCCATATAACATTTGACCTAACACAATCAGCGGGAGAATAAGAATCATCATTAAAATAAAAATAGTTGCGGTGGCTGACATTACCGGATTATTTACCTTCTTTTCCATACGTTCATATAAAGGCCAAAACAGTATGGCCAAAATTCCGGAAATTACTAATAATTTTAAAAACGGCCACCAAATTAAAGTGACTGCCAAACCCAGTAAAGCAAAAATCAAACTTAAAACAATAAATTGTAATCTTTCGTGAGTTAACATAATCCAAATTTACAAGTTAGTTCAAATCTACACAAATAAAACATATTTATTCCTTAAATAATCACCTCAGATTTATAAAAACAACTCGTAATAAGTATAACAGATAATTGACAAATAATAAAGTTTCTGTTATGTTTTAGGCAATTGCCCGCGCAGTTTTGGGCACTTTTTTATTAATCACGGTAAACCACGCAGATCTGTATTTAGATCAGCGTTGCAGTAAAAATCCGCGAGAAGATCAGCTTTTATGAAAAGAGATAACATTAGAAATATTGCCATTATAGCTCACGTGGACCATGGCAAAACCACGTTAGTGGATGCCATGCTCAAGCAAACCCAAACCGTTAAGGACAATCCGGAAACGAAGGACTTAATTATGGACAGTATGGATTTAGAACGCGAACGAGGCATTACCATTCGTGCCAAAAATGCCAGTTTGGTTTATAAGGGCACCAAAATTAATATTGTGGACACGCCAGGCCACGCAGATTTTGGTGGTGAAGTCGAACGCACTTTAAGAATGGCCGATGGAGTTTTATTATTGGTGGATGCCAAAGAAGGCCCTATGCCCCAAACCAAATTTGTGCTTAAAAAAGCTTTAGAACTTGGACTTAAGGCGATCGTGGTAATTAATAAAGTCGATAAAGAAGGAGCGGATCCGGAACACACCATTAACAAAACTTTTGATTTATTTGTTAAATTAAACGCTAACGATACTCAGTTAGATTTCCCGATTATTTACTCCGCGGGCAAACTGGGTCTGGCCGATACCGAAATTGAAAATTTAAAATTGAAAATTAAAAATTCCGCCCCGGCAGACGTTTCTCCCCTATTTGAAACCATTATTACCCATATCCCAGCGCCCGACGTAAAACCCGAAGAACCCTTTGCGCTTTTAGTCTTGGCTTTATTTTACGACAATTACAAAGGTAAAATGGGGATTGGAAAAATTATTTCCGGAGCCATAAAAAAATCTCAAAACGCTCTACTGGTTAAAGTAAACGGTGAAAAAATTTCCGGTAAAATTTCCGGTTTGCAAATGTACCAAGGCTTAAAACCCACCGATGTAGAAGAAGCCGTGGCCGGAGACATTGTTTCCATTGCCGGTTTTAATGATGTCCATATTGGCGACACTCTTACCGATCCCACGAGCCCGGTTGTCTTACCTCCGGTGGAAATTGAACCCCCCACCATTAAAATGACTTTTGGGGTTAACACCAGTCCCTTTGCCGGACGCGAAGGTAAATTTGTCACCTCCCGCAACATCCGCGACCGTTTGGAAAAAGAATTAGAAACTAACGTGGCCTTAAAAGTGGAACCCTCGGAAGAAGGCGCGGAAAGCTTTTTGGTGAGCGGGCGGGGCGAACTGCATTTAGGCGTTTTAATTGAAACCATGCGACGCGAAGGTTTTGAACTGCAAGTAAGCCAACCTCAAGTAATTTATCACGAAGTTGATGGCGTCAAACATGAACCTTATGAAATCGTCACCATAGATGTGCCGGCGGAATACCAAGGCGCCATGATTGAGGAACTGGGCAGACGCGGAGGTGAAATGCAAGTAATGGATATGAGCCCCAGTGGCGAAATCCATGCCGAATATCTTATTCCCACTCGCGGGCTCATTGGCCTGAAAAACCTCTTACTCACCCGCACCCGAGGCACCATTATTCTTAATAACTTATTTGATAGCTACAAACCCATTCACGAAGTTGATGAACATGCTAATGATCATGGGAGTCTGATTGCCAGCGAATCCGGCACTTCCAACGCTTACGGCTTGAATAATGCTCAAGAACGCGGGACTTTGTTTATTGGTCCGGCTACCGAAGTCTACGAAGGTATGGTGGTGGGTAAAAATGCTTTAAACGACGATTTGGAACTCAATGTTTGTAAAACCAAAAAACTTACCAATATGCGTTCTTCCGGAGCTGACGAAGCCATTATCCTTACCCCGCCTCATCCAATAGAACTCGATTTCGCTATGGAATATATTGGGAAAGACGAACTCTTAGAAGTTACTCCGCAAAACCTTAGAATCCGTAAAAAAATCTTAAGCGCCACGGAAAGAAAACGCGCCAAAAGATAACTATCTTGCGACTAATAAAATCTAGTTTTATAACTAGATTTTATTTTTCTTGACAAATACCCCTAGGGGGTATATACTAGAAATATATGAACCATATCAATCCAAAACATAAACTTATAAACCGCCTAAAGTTAATTGAGGGTCAAGTGAGAGGGCTTCAGAAAATGCTGGAAAACGACGTTTACTGCATAGATATTATCACGCAGACTTCCGCAGTTAAACAAGCGTTATCCACTGTGGAAAACTTGCTTATGGAAAACCATTTAAGCAGTTGCATTCTAAAGCAAATACAATCCGGACAGGAAAAAAAGGCAAAAAATGAAATATTAAAAGTTTATAAATTAAAAAGAACCTAATTCTATGCATAAAATCTCCACTCCTTTGGCTTTGGCGTTTATGATTATTGCCGGTATTGCCGGCTATATGCTGGGCTTTTCCCAAACTGCGGAATACCGCACCGAAATGTTTAATAAAACTCCCATGAGCTTGGGTAATGCGGGTAAATTATTTGATTTGAATTACCTAAATGCCATGATTAGCCACCACACGGCGGCAATGTTATTAGCAGAGCAAGCCCAAACACAAACCACGCGGGTGGAAATTCGGGAATTGGCTAATAAGATTTTAGCCGACGAACCTACGGCCATAAAAGAACTTTATGATTACAAACAAACTTGGTACAAAGACAAAAGGCAAGTTAAAAAACCTCAAGTGGCCAATTTGGGTACAGCTGACGAAAAATTTGATTTAAGATTTTTAAACGCGCTTATTACCCACCACGAAGAAGGTTTGCGAATGACTAAAGAAACCTTATTAAAAAGTACCCGAACCGAGACTTTAAATAATGCCAATGCGGTGGACATTTTTTTAAAAACGACTTTAAAAATTCTCCAAACTTGGCGAAGCGAATGGTATGGAATCTAAACTTGAATTTTTAAACCTTACTTAACTTATGTCTAACCAAAACTATAAAATCATCGGGATGCACTGTGTAAGCTGCGCCAATCTTATTGAAAAGCAATTGGCCAAATTTAAGAGCATAAAAACCGCCTCAGTAAATTTTGCCACTGAAACTGCCAATATAGAATTCAATGGCCAAACTCTGCCTACACCCGAAATTAACCAAGCACTAAAACCTTTGGGTTATGAACTAAGCGCTCACTCCGAAACCCAAAACTCACCCTCAACACCCGACGATTCAACCGACTCCCACATAGACCGGTGGAGTTTATTTGCTTTTCCTTTAGCCTTGTTTATTTTTTTAACTATGCTCTGGGAAATTTTAGCCAAATTAGTTTGGTCAATTCCCAATCCCCCCTTAGGCATGGAAGCATGGAACCGAATCAATCTTATTTTAGCCAGCTTAATTCTCTTTGGCTCAGGTCAACGGTTTATTAAAGGCTTAGTACTGTTTGTCCGTTCCGGTAACGCTAACATGGATTCCTTAGTGGGACTGGGAACTGTAACCGCGTATGTATACAGCTTAACTATTACTCTATTTCCACAAATTCCTCTAACTCTTAATTTACCCGTTTATACTTATTTCGATGTAACCATTGTAGTGATTGGTTTTGTCTTATTTGGCAAATACTTGGAAAGCACTTCTAAAGCCAAAACCTCGGAAGCTATTAAAAAACTTTTAGGCTTACAAGCCAAAACCGCAAGCTTGTGGCACAACGGACAAGAACACATTGTTGCCATAGAAACTATTCAACCGGGCAATATTTTAATTGTAAAACCCGGAGATAAAATCCCCGTGGACGGCAAAATTATTGAAGGCTTTACCTCAATAGACGAATCTATGATTACCGGCGAAGCCATACCCGTGGACAAAACCATTCATCAAAATGTTATTGGCGGAACCATTAACTTAAATGGCTACATTAAATTTATCGCCAGTAAAGTTGGAAAAGATACTCTCCTATCTAAAATCATTCAACTGGTCGAAACTGCCCAAAATTCCAAAGCCCCCATTCAACATTTGGCAGATAAAATTTCTTATTATTTTGTGCCCACGGTATTGATTATCGCATTTGTGACATTTGCCCTGTGGTTAATAATTGGCAGTCAATGGCTAAGCCTTAACCAAGCGTTTGCTTTGGGTTTAGTTGCGTTTGTGAGTGTCTTAATTATTGCTTGTCCATGCGCTTTGGGCTTAGCCACCCCTACGGCAATTATTGCCGGCGTGGGTAAAGGTGCGCAAAATGGTATTCTAATAAAAAATGCTGAAACCCTACAAAAATTAAACGGGATTGATACCGTGGTCTTGGATAAAACCGGCACCCTCACACTGGGCAAACCCCAATTTAAAGAAATTGTAATTATCAACCCGGCTTGGACTCAAGAAAAAATTTTACAATACTCCGCCAGTTTAGAAAATTTATCTAATCATCCGTTAGCAGAACCAATAGTTAAACAGGCTCAAGCTCAAGAACTGACTTTATTAAAGGTAACTGACTTTAAACAAATTCCGGGCATTGGAGTAACCGGTAAAATTAATGAGCATACCGTGCACGTTCGTAAGCCGACAGCCTCTGACCATAACGATAGAATTCAAGCTCTGCAACACCAAGGCAAGACTGTAATGATCTTAGAAGCAGATAGCCAAATTATCGGGCTATTGACTGTAAGCGACGAATTAAAACCCACAGCCAAAACTGTAATTGCTCAATTAAAAAATTTGAATATTGAAACCATTATTTTAACCGGCGATAACCATTTAACCGCTCAGGCCATGGCCAGTGAAGTCGGCGTAAAAAATGTAATTGCGGAAATCTTACCTCAAGACAAAGCGGAAAAAATTAAGGCCTTGCAACACCAAGGCAAAAAAGTAGCCATGCTGGGAGATGGTATTAATGACGCCCCCGCGCTCACCCAAGCCGATGTGGGTATTGCCATGGCCACCGGTTCAGATATTGCCATAGAGTCTGCGGGTATAACTTTACTCCATGGGGATTTAACCAAACTCTTAAAAGCTTTTAAGCTATCTAAACTTACTTTGCGAATAGTTAAGCAAAACTTGTTTTGGGCGTTTATTTATAATATTATTGGGATACCAATTGCCAGTGGTTTACTTTACCCGCTGTTAGGCTGGACACTCTCCCCTGTTTTTGCCGGACTGGCTATGGCCTTTTCCAGCGTCTCGGTAGTCGCCAATGCTTTAAGATTAAAAAGTTTTAAACTCTAATTTATGCAAACCTACACTTTCCATATTCAAGGCATGCACTGTAAAGCCTGTGTGGTTTTGACCGAAAGTCAACTAAAAACTCTGCCGGAAGTAACCCGAGTCAATGTCTCGCTGGCTAATCATCTTATGGAATTAACCGGTAATTTTGAAAATCTTCCGGCCACAAAATTACTCGAGCAAATTAATCTGCTATTAAAGCCCTATGGCTACCATGCCACTACAGACACTCCCTCCAAGTCAAACAACGCAGATTTTTTTTACGCCGGCTTATTAACCATTGGCTTTTTTTTAATTTTTATTATTCTGCAAAAATTAGGCTTGGTTAATTTAGTGAATGCTAGCAAAATCAACCCTCTCTCAGCTTTAATTCTTGGCATTATTGCCTCGCTTTCCACTTGTATGGCAGTAGTCGGCGGATTAGTCCTATCACTTTCGGCAAATTTGGCCAAAACCGAAAAAACCATAAAACCGCACTTGCTCTTTCATCTTTCCCGGTTAATTGCCTTCTTTGTATTGGGTGGCAGTATTGGAGCCTTAGGTGCCATTTTCAATCTGAATATTACGGGAACTTTTATAATCAATTTAGTGTTAGCTTTTGTCTTAATTATTTTAGGCTTAAATTTGATTGATGTGTTTGTGTGGTCCAAACATTTGCAAATTACCTTACCTCGTAGTTTTGCCAAACCGTTTTATTGGCTAAAAAACCTAAACCATAATTTGATGCCTGTCCTAGCCGGGATTTTAACTTTCTTTTTGCCTTGTGGTTTTACGCAATCTATGCAAATTTATGCAATTTCTACCAGAAATTTTTATTCGGGCGCAAAACTTATGTTCTTTTTTGCTCTCGGCACCCTACCTATGCTTTTACTGCTTAGCTTTGGAGTTAAATTACTGCACTCGCCAAATTCAAAAAATCTCTTTTTTAAAACCGCTGGCTTAATTGTACTCATTTTTGGTATAATTAATTTATTCAACAGCTTCAGCCTTATTGGTTTAATAAAACCCCTATTTACTTTTTAATATGTCAAAAACTCACGCGATTATTTTTACTCTATTTTTTTTAGGTGCAGTTTTATTCTTACTACTTAAAACCGACTCTACTCAACTTTCACCCAGCACAGAAAATGTTGTTATAACGGGTAACCAACAAACCATTTCCATTAATGCCAAAGGTGGTTACGTACCCAAAAATACCAATGCCAAAGCCAACACACCCGCTGTGTTAAAGGTTAATACTCAAGGCACTTTTGATTGTAGCGCCAGTTTATTAATTCCCGATTTGGGCTATAAACAATTTTTACCCCCACAAGGCACAACTGAAATAAATATTCCTCCGCAAAAACCCGGCACCAGTCTTACCGGAGTATGTTCTATGGGTATGTATAACTTTACCATCAACTTCAATTAAAAAACCCTCCAAAACTTCGGAGGGTTTTTTTAACTTAATTGCTGGTTGTAGTAGGAGTTGAGGTAGCAGTGGCTTCATAACATTTTTTTATTGCCCCATCACGAGTTTTTTGCGCCTCTTCATTGTCCGATTTTCTATCTTTGAGCAAAGCTTCTCGAGCGCTCTTAAAAGCTTCGTTAGCTTGCTTCAGGGCATTCTGCCTGGTTTCCATAGCCGTCTTTTTTGCATTTTTAAAAGTTTCTCTTGCGGTTTTCTTACCAGCTTCATCGGTTGCCGTGGCTAAATCGGTTTTCAATTTCTCTTCTGCGGTTTTAAGACTGGCTTTAAAGTCTTCGTTAGCCTTTTTTTGGGCTTCTCGGTGGGTTTTTTCTGCTTCTTTTAAACCACTCACATAATCTTTATCATTACCCTTAACCGAAGTTCGGTAGGTATCCCTCAAAGTTTGATTGGCTTTTAAACACTCTTTAATATTTTTTGCTCTATCTTGCATTTGCTGTTTCTTTTCTTCAGCCTTAGCCTTCATTTCTTCTTTCTTTTTTTCCATCTCTTGCTTTCTCTGTTCTATTTGATTCTTTACTTCTGTCTTCTTTTGCTCTAACTGCTGTTTAAACTCTTGCTTTTTATTTTCCATTTCTTGCTTTCTTTCTAAAGGTGGACGATTTTGAGCTAAAGCCGCAGCTCCGGGAAAAACTATCGAAGCCATAATAGCTACCGCAGTAGCGATTTTGGTAAGCTTTTGTTGTTTTGGGGTCATATAATTCTCCGCTATAACCTAAGGTTATAGTAATTAATTTTTGTTTCTGCCAAATGCTTGGACAAAAGAAAAGCCCAATTTTGGACTCATTTCTAATATTATAGCATATTTAAAGCAATCTGACAACTAAATATTTAAGTACTTTAAAAAATCTGAGCCATAATTAAATCCCACAGCACCCTAGGAGGCGTTTGAGAGGTTTTTAATTCTTCATCGAGCGCTTCCAGTTTGGGTAAAATTTCTAAAATTTTGGCCGATTTAATTTTCTGTGCTAACTTTTTTAAAATAAATAACCTTCCCGGCTTCCAACCTGTTAAACTTAAAATTTCCGCGTCAGAAGCTTTTTGCTCTAAACTATTTTGAATAACTAAAAGATTCCTCATTTGTTCAGACAATAAAGCGTTTAAATGAATAATCCCGCCTTTTTCTTCACTCTCATTTTCTAAAATAATAAATTTTTCCATTAATTGCCAAGCTAAGGCTTTATCCCCTTCCCCAATGGCATTGGTAATTAAAAAAACATCAATCTCTAAATTATTTTCCACTAATAATTTTACGTCGGCTTCGGTGATTTCTCTTCCATGAGCAAAAGCAAGCAACTTATTAATTTCATTCTCTACCTGCCACAAATTATAAGCTTCTACCCATTCTACCACCTTACCGCCAAATTTGGTTTCTTTAAAATTATCCCTGCCTAGTCTAATGGCTAATTCCTCTACTGCCGGCTTAGCTATCTTCCCTCTAAGTTCTGCCACTCGCGAAATTATCCACTTATTTAATTCCAGTCCGTGAGGCAAATTAAATTCTTTAACCGTAACCAATGGCTGGCTCAGTAGTTCCTTGCTGTCTTTTTTACGTTTATCTAAAGCGGTTAAAGAAAAAATAATGATGTTGGCGGATTTAGTCAATGTTTCCAAATGTTCTAAAACTTCGGGTAAAAAAAACTCCACAACCAAAACTTTGGGTTTATTAAATAAATCAGTCTCCAACAACTCGGAAAAGTAAGGCAAAGTTTCCGGTTTTTCGTAGACTATCAAATCCGCACTCAGGTCTTTGACCAGAGTTTTAATGTGTTGTTTTTTGGTATAATCATCCGGACCTAAAAAAATATATAACATAATTATCTTCCCCTCTTTTCCAAAGCATGTCCTGAGCTTGCCGAATGGGAGAGGGTTAGGGGGAGTTAATTTTTTCCCTACTTCTATGCCTAAATATACTAACATACACACAAAATATTACCAATGGAAAAGGCGGTCATGGCTTTCCCAGTAGGCTCTTGTGAGCTTTCCGACCAATGACCGCCCTTCGCTTAACCTAACTCTATATAATCACCTCCTTTGGTGTGTGGAGCGAGCCGGGGGCTACCCCCCAGCCCGCTCGAAAAACTTGCGGTGGAGCGCCTGAACGGCCCGGCCGCAGTCGGCGTCATCCACCACGAAGGCGATGTTAATCTTAGAGGCGCCATGGGATATCATCAAGATATTTACCTGCGCGTCCTTCAGCGCCTGGAACACATCGCCCGCGATCCCCGGCGTGGTGCGGATCCCCTCGCCGACCAGGCAGATGATGCACTTATCCTTCTCGATCGATACGTCAGCGAACCTCTTAAGCTCCTCGACGGCCAGCTCGAGGTTACGGTTGGAGTCGAGCGTCACCGAGACCGACACCTCGCTGGTGGCGATCATGTCGATCGAGATCCTGTGGCGACCGAAGACCTCGAAGATGCGGGCCAGGAAGCCGTGACCCTGGAGCATCCGCGCCGACGAGATCGTGATGATCAGGTTATTCAGGTTGTGGGCGATCGATTTGATCGCTGGCCCGCCCTGCTTGATCCTGGAGACGATCACCGTGCCGGGGTGGTCGGGCTTGAACGTGTTGAGGCACCGCACCGTGATACCCTTACGGATCGCCGGCCCGATGGTGGCCGGATGGAGCACCTTCCCGCCGTAGTACGCGAGCTCGCTGGCCTCGTCGAACGTGAGTGCCTCGAGCGGTTTCGCGCTGGGGGCGAGGCGCGGATCGGCGGTCATGATGCCATCCACGTCGCTCCAGATCTCGATCTCCTCGGCGTCGATCGCGGCGCCGAAGGTCGTGGCGGAGTAGTCCGAGCCGTTCCGGCCCAGCGTCGTGATGCTCCCGCTCTTCGTCTTGCCGATGTAGCCAGTCACGATAGGGAGCTTCGTCAGCTTCAGGACGTTCTTCTTGATCTCGGAGTCGGCCTCGGGCAGGGGCTGCGCGCCGCCGAAGTCGTCCGACGTGAGAAGGCCCAGGTCGAACGCGTCGTGCTGCTCGGCCGCGATACCGAGCTTCGTGAAGTAGGCCGCGATGATGCGGGTCGAGAACCGTTCGCCGAACGAGACGACGTAGTCCAGCGACCGGGGACTGAGCTCCTTGACCAGAGAGATGCCCTTGAGCAGGACATCAAGCTCGTCCAGCTCCCTCTTGAGCAGGTCGAGGTCAAGCCCCATCTCCTTCAGGCAGTCCCGGTGGCGTTTGCGGATGGGGTCGATGGAGGGGGCGACACCCCGGACCGCCTCCTCGCCCAGCTTGAAGAGGTCGTCCGTCACGCCGCGGAACGCGCTGGCAATCACCAGCGGTTTCCGCGGAAGCCGGCCCTTGACGATCTCGAAGACCTGACGGATCTTTTCCGCGTTGGCGACCGAGCTACCGCCGAATTTCATAACTATCATATTTTTGCCCCCACCCTTGTAGATGAGGACCTCCTTTTCTTTTTGAAATCTACTGCCTTTGGGGCATGGGAGAAATAAACATCTCTCCCATAACTCAAAAGATTTGCCGTAAGCTTGAGGGTGGAACTCAAGCTTACGGGTTGATTGCTCTACAGCAATTCGGCAATCTGCACGGCATTGAGCGCCGCGCCTTTGAGGAGCTGGTCTCCACAGACCCAGAAGGTGAGACCGTTGTCCAGTGCGCAATCAAGACGGAGCCGACCCACGGCGCAGTTGTCCCGACCTGCCACATCCAGTGGCATTGGATAAATGTTGTTCGCCGGGTCATCGAGAACATCCAACCCCGACGCTCTTGCCAACACCGCGCGCGCCTCCTCCACCGTCACCGGCCTTTCAAACTCCGCGCTCACTGCGACCGAATGCGCCCGATATACGGGCACGCGCACGCATGTCACGCTCGCGCGGAACGTCGCGTGGTGCATAATCTTTCGCCCTTCGTTCTGCATCTTTATCTCCTCCCTCGTATAGCCGGTGTCGAGAAACGAGTCCACGTGGGGCAGGACGTTGAAGGCGATCTGGTGCGGATAAACTTCCTTCGTCACCGGCTGGCCATTGGCGATCTGGCCGACCTGACGCTTCAGTTCCTCAATTGCCTTGGCGCCCGTACCGGAGACGGCTTGGTAGCTGGAGGCAAAGATGCGCTTCACGCCGAACGACTGGTGCAGTGGCCAAAGTGCCATGAGTGTGATGGCCGTGGTGCAGTTCGGGTTGGCGATGATTCCTTTGTGCCACTTCATGTCCTTGGCGTTGATTTCCGGCACCACGAGTGGCACCTCGGGGTCCTGCCGAAACGCGCTGGAGTTGTCAATCACTATAGAGCCTGCCCGCACCGCGTGCGAAGCAAACTCCTTGGAAACCCTCCCACCAGCGCTAAAGAGCGCTATGTCAATGCCCTTGAACGAATCCTGAGTCAGCTCGGTGATGGCGATGTCCTGCCCACAGAAATTTAACTTCTTGCCCACGGAACGCGCGGATGCCAGAAGCGACAAGCGCCACACAGGAAAACGCCTGACTTCTAACACCTTGAGCATCTCCTGCCCAACGGCGCCAGTCGCACCTACGATAGCAATATTCATTGATTTCTCCTTTAAATTGTCCTTGCTGTTTTGGCAGCAGGTGGAGAAAGATTTATCTAAAATCCAAAACCATCTATTACCAAAACCAAAACGCATCTTTACAGATGCCTTTTGTTTGTTTTTGGTAATTTGAATGGTAATTTGTCCCATAAAAAAATAAAAAAACTGCCCCGTTTTGGGGCAGTAAAGTTTAGTTTAGTTACAACTTAAACACTACTGACTCGAAAACGGGTCAATGAGTGTCTTCTTAGTAGATTGTGCTTGTAAATTCAACATATTACCTATAGCTTATCAAATATAAATTTTTTGTCAACAATCAATAAGTGCTTGCACTTCATAGCTCCAAAGGAGCGAAGAAGTGGTGGGTCGGGTGGGGATCGAACCCACGACAAGCGGATTAAGAGTCCGCTGCTCTACCAACTGAGCTACCGACCCCTACTTCGTAAATACTTCGCGAGACAAGACTACTCAAATTAAAAATGATATTTTAACGTCTCGCCCTCTGTAGCCTCGGCAATTTGTCCACTATAGCCTTGGCGACGGTGGAAGGAGGGAGCTATTGACCCAAAAAATGGTGCACTCGGTAGGATTTGAACCTACTACCTCTTGGTTCGAAGCCAAGCGCTCTATCCAAATGAGCTACGAGTGCATACAAATACTATAAACCTAGGAGCAAAGGATCAATATTAAAACACTTTGCATATTATACTAAAAAACAGGTAATTAATGCAAGGAATAACTGCTTATTCTGTTTTATATGACTTCCCGAGTCTAAGGACAATAAAAGCTTGGTTTGGGCCTAAATCGCAATTCAATAGATGTTATTTAAAAGGATTTTGAAACAAAGGTGCAGGAGGTAAAAAATTAATTCCCGCCTTTATTCGTTTAACCGAGAACTCGTAATCCTCAAGCCGTAAGCTAATGGCCTTATTCGCACCGGAAACCTCCGGAGTTGTTTGCATAGGTAACCATAAAACTTTTATAGAAGTATAAAAAGCCAAAACCATAAAACATAATATTCCGCCCAAGACTAAATACAACAAAATATAAACATTATTTTTAATAACGGAAACTTGATTTATTATTTGAATTTTTAATCCTTTTAACGTCATTTGATTACGTAAAAATTAGCGGATAAATTTACACTTACCGAATTATCATTGGTGGCACTAATGTCCAAACTGCTTACTGTATTTATGTATTCCAAGTTTTCCAAATATTCAATATAGGTAACTAATTTATCCAGACTTCCTTCTAAATGAATGGAATAAGGCACCAAAAAAATATTGGAAACAGTTGGGGCCTTGGTGGCAGATTGTAAATTTCCGGAAATCCCGGACAAAGTAAATTCCACAGTTAAATCTCTCGCCATACTCTCTAACTTTTTTATTTCTTTTACTAAGGTAATATTTTTACTAAAAAAATTCTCTGGTTGAATTTCTAATTTGGCCAAATCATCCAACGCCTGCTTGGCCTGTAAGTAGGAATTTTTTTCGGCTAATAAACCTTGTTCTTTCGTGCTTAAAGTCTTAATGGTTTCAATGACTTCCAAATTGCTTTTATGCTCAATGGGTAAAAAATAAACAAATACCAAAAAAGTAAACGCGAGCCAAACGCTCATACCGACAAAGAATTTTTGTTTTTTGGTGAAATGCTTATTCATTGCAATAATTCCGGACTAATGTTAAAAGTAAAATGAAAATTAATTTCAGCCGGTTTAGCCACGTTTTCTAAGGGGTAGTCTATATTGGGGAACAATTTACTTTGTTCAACCACATTGTCGTAAAGTTTAATTACTAATTCTCTGGTTAAAGCAAAACCGTAAATTTCTATTTGTTTACTCGTTGCATTAATCTTCATTTGTTTAATTTTCACACCTTCCGGAACTAAAGGAGCAAAAGCTCTAATTACTTTAGAATTCTTGGGTATATTTTGGCTTAAAGTTTTATAATCCAAAATTAAGGCGTTTTTTTCAGTAAGTAGATTTTTAACCTTGGCATTATCTGCCAAATTGGAAAAGGCTTGTAATTCACTAATGTTAGCTTCCACGTGCTTAATTTTAGACTGTAAAGCGATTTTAACGCCAAACTGCCCAATTAACACTAAAGCAAAAGCGAATCCGGTAATCCAAAACAATTTTAATACCAATACAAAAAGCTTGCTATAAAAAAATTCAACTTGACGGCTTTTTGGTAATAAATTAATAATTTTCACCCAGTATATCAACCTCCCATTCCAAACGGTTGTCTGGAATATTTATATTTGATTAATCTTAATCCCAAAAATTTGCGACCTTGATGGGTTTTTAAATATCTTTCCCGACGCTGGGCATCTTCGGAATTAGTACATCCTTCAAAATATATTAATTTAAATGGTATCATAAATTTTGTGCTTAGAGCCATCCCTTGTTATGTTCTTCTAATCTTCTTTTCAGATTATTTGTATAACCAATATATCTTTCTCCATTCTTTATACTTTCTAAAACATAAATCCAAAAGAACATATGGGGGTTGTATTACTGGGTTCATTAGTTGATTATAAATGTAAGTTTCTTAAAGCCAAACCGACGGCTGTTGTAAAATTTAAAGCTTCAAATTTAGCTAAAGGCGGAGAAACCAAATTGGATAAATTAATAAACGGGTCGCCTAATTCTACATTAATTTGTTCGTTCAAAAATTCATTTTTTAAAATTTCGGCAAGATTTTTAGCTTTGGCTCCCCCACCGGCTAAAATTAAACTTTCAATCTTATTATTGGAGTGTTCGGCATGAAATTTTAATATATTTTTAATTTCCGCAGACAAACTCTTAATTAAATTATCCAGCGAAGATCTTAAATTAGGATACTCAGGAGTATTGGCCAAACCGACTGTCCGTTTAATTAATTCCGCCTTTTGTCCTGACACGCCCAAAGTTTTAGCAATGGAATCGGTAAAACTGCTTCCGGCTATGGGAATTGAGGAAGTAAATTGTAAACTGCCCTTTTCTATCATTATTAAACTGGTTCGAAAGCTATCTATATCCACTATCAGGCTGGTGGTCTGGGACTTGCGCGGAATCAAAGCTCGATGACAACTTTGTGATTCCACTTCCATAGCACAAACATCTAATTTGGCTTCATCAAAAATGCTCAAATACCCATCAACAAAACTCCTAGGTGAAGCAATAATTAAAATTTCCAGCTTATCTTCCTTAGTAGCCAACACTTGCCAATCTAAATACACTTGATTAATCGGTAACGGAATAAAACTCTCCGCCTCAACTGGTACTGCGGTTTCAATTTCACTCTCACGCATTAAAGGTAATTGTATAACCCGCACAAAAGATTTTGACTCTGGCAAAGAAACACAGACTGGTAAATTACTGAACTTGCCAAACTCTGGCTTTTGTAACGCCGAGTGCAACAAATAAATTAAAGTTTTGGGATCAGATATGGTATCGTTCACTATTAAACCCTTAGGTAAAGCCACATCGCTCATCCCCATAATTTTAGTTGCATTCTGCGTTGCCTGAATTTCCAAAAATTTTATGGAATTTCCGCCAATGTCTAATCCAAAACCTTTTTGTATGGAATTAAAAAACTTCATTTATTTAATCGATTGACTAATATTATATATGGGGGAAATTAAAGCTACGGCTAGAATCCCCACTACCCCACCAATTACTAACAATAACAAAGGTTCAATAATTGAAGAGAGGTTCTTCATTATTGTATCAACTTCTTCCTCATAATGCACGGCTAACTGGCCTAAAATTTCCTCCACCGTACCCGATTCTTCTCCAACTTGAAGCATTTGCACCACTAATACCGGAAATAATTGCTCATCTTGACTTAACACTTGAGTTAAATTTTTTCCCAATCGGACCTGGTTAGAACTCTCCAAAACCAACTCCCTATACGGTAAACTGTCTATGGAATTAGCCGATACCTCCAAGGCCTCAACCACCGAAATTCCACTTTTAAGCAAGGAACTTAAAACTCTGGCAAAAACGGCTAAATTAATTTTTTTAACAATCGGACCGATTACCAACATTTTAATAAATAACCAATCAAAAAACTTTTTTCCTTGATAAGTCCGATTTGCAAAAATTATGCCAAAAATACTGGCGACTAATAAACCAATCATCAACACTCCGTTAGCACTCATAAAATCTGCAATGGTTATAACCACTCTGGTCATCACTGGTAGTTTAGCCGAACCAAAATCTTTAAAAATACTGGTAAGCTTAGGTAAAACAAAAATCGACATCAGGATTCCAATAATCACCATAGCACTAATAATGACTGCGGGATAAATCATGGCGCCCCGGACTTTAGATTTTAAATCCGCTTCCCGGTGAAGCTGGATAGTTAAATACTCTAAGGATTTATCTAAATTTCCCGATAACTCCCCCACTTTGACCATGCTAATAAAAATATTGGAGAAAATATTGTTGTGTTTTTCTAAACTTTCACCCAAAGATTTTCCAGCTTCAACCAAGCTGGCAATATCCGACAGGATAGTTTTAAATCTTGGATTTTGCGTTTGTTTAACCTGAATTTGTAAAGCTCGGGTGATCGCAATGCCACTTTTAAGCATAATGGCCAAATTATCCACAAACACAATTTTTTCTTCTAAAGAAATGGTGGTAATATTTTTAAAAAAACTAAAAACCGAAGCATTGCTTTTAGCCAAAGAAATTTCTATAGGTAAAAGTCCTTGCTCTTTAAGCATATGTCCGGCAGATTCGGGGTTTAGAGCTTGAATATTCCCCGAAACCCTTTGTCCGGTCTTGGTGATGGCGTTGTAAACAAAATCAAACACAACTATATTCAATTAATGTTATTCTTTGCTTACTCTTAAAATTTCATCTACTGTGGTAATCCCTTTGACTGCTTTAATAAAGCCATCCTCCCACATTAGTGTCATGCCATTCTTTTCCGCCTCATCTTGAATTTCGCCCGAAGATTTGTGGGACATTATCATTTCTCCGATTTTGGGTGTCATTTCTAAAATCTCATGAATACCCAACCTACCTTTATAACCGGTGTGACCGCACTTATCGCACCCCTTGCCTTTGAAAAACTTAATTTCTTTAATATCTTTAGTTTTGGCCGGAATTATTTTTTCTTTAATCAAAACTGCAATTAACTTTTCTATATGAAATTCCTTGCTTAAAGCTTCAATGTTAGCGGTATCTAACTTATATTCCGTCTTGCATTCAGGACAAATTGACCTCACTAATCTTTGAGCCAAAACCGCATTTACAGTGGAAGCAATCAAGTAAGGTTCTACTCCAATATCCAAAAGTCTCGGTAAAGCTCCGGCAGAATTATTGGTATGCAAAGTACTAAAAACTACATGCCCAGTCATCGCCGCGTGCACTGCTTCTTCCGCGGTTTCCTTATCGCGAATTTCTCCAATCATAATTACATTCGGATCTTGTCTTAACAGTGCTCTTAAACCCATTGCAAAGGTAAGCCCGATTTTCGGGTTAACTTGCATTTGATTGGCTCCCACCACCCGGTATTCTACCGGATCTTCAATGGTGGAAATATTTACGGATTTAGTATTTAAAATCGATAACACCGTATATAAAGTAGTGGATTTACCACTTCCCGTAGGGCCGGTAACCAATAACATTCCGTGGGGTTTTTTGATACTTCTTAATATCACTTCGGCATTTACAGTTCGAAACCCTAAATCGTCCAAGCTGGCCACTTTGCTGGATTCTTGCAATAAACGAATCACCACTTTTTCTCCATCAAAAATCGGGATAGTGGAAATACGTAAAGAAAATTTTAAACCTTCTTTTTCCACTTTAAATCTCCCGTCTTGCGGTAATCTATGCTCGTCAATTTTTAAATTAGATAAAACTTTAATTCTGGCTACAATTGCCGCTTGAATCACTTTTGGCAGAGTCATCACATCGTGGAGTACTCCATCGATTCTATAACGTACTACCACAGAATTTTCCTGAGGTTCAATATGAATATCGGAAGCTTTTTCAAAAATGGCATATTCCAAAAGTGTATCCACTACCCGAATGACCGGAATTTCTTCCGCCATCTTCTTTAACGAATCATCCGCACTCTCCCCGGTAGCTTTAGCTCCTTCAGTTAACGGTTTGTCAGTGGGTTTGAATAAATGATTGATTTCTTTTTCCAGAGAAGTATGGTACTTAGACAAACCAAAATCTAAACTCACACGCCCAATTAGAAAAGTCTTTATATTTAAACCGGTTTTCTTTTTTATAAATTCCCGTGTCTGTAAATCCTCCGGATCCACCATGGCTAAAGACAAGTTTTCGCTATCCTTTTGAAAACTAATTACTTTATGTCGGTGCGCAATGGGTTCGGGAACTAAATTTAGGACGTCTTGTTTAATTTCTAAGCTTTGCAAATCTACAACAGGCACCTTTAACAATTCAGACTTCACGCTCAACAAATCTTTTTCCTGAATAATTTTCTTATCAACTAAAAAATCTTCCCAAGCCACCACTCCTTTGGCTTGAAATTTTTCCTGTTCCAAGGCTGTAATTTGCTCTAAATTTAAAAGTTTTTGTTTAACTAGAGCCTCATTAAGCTGTTTAGCATCCATTTTTGTTTTAGTTTCATCAATTTAATAATGCTAAAAATACTTCATTATTATACCAAATTTTACAAAAAATGAGAAATTTAATCAGTTTAATTAAACTCCGTTATCTCCCTTGCCAAGTAAAAATATAATAAATGGTCTTAATAATGATTTCCAAATCAAACAAAATGCTTCTATGTTTAATGTAATATAAATCATACTGAAGTTTTAATTTGGTTTCCTCCAAAGTGGAAGCGTAAATATTCAATTGGGCCCAACCGGTAAGTCCGGGTTTAACCAAATGCCTTTCGTCATAAAACGGCACCGTGCGTTTTAAGTCTTCCACCAAATGCGGTTGCTCCGGCCTAGGGCCGACTAAACTCATATTCCCCAAAATTAAATTAATAAACTGGGGCAGTTCATCAATCCGAGACATTCTTAAAAATTTTCCCACCGAGGTAATTCGCGGGTCATTAACCGAAGTCCAAGTATTGGTTGCGGTACCCTGCTTCATAGAACGATATTTATATACCTTAAATTTCTTACCATGCTGACCGATTCTTTCTTGAGCAAAGAATACCCCGCCCCGAGAATTTAATAAAATCACCAGCGACACAAAAGGCAAAGAAATAAAAAACAAAATCACACCCACCAAACCTAAAAATATATCTACCAAACGTTTAACCAAATTATAGATGCGTTTTTCTCTATATTCAATATTTTCCAAAAACCAAATTTCATTTATTTGCGATAAGTACACTCGGCGTAACAACTGTTCGTAAAAATTTTTATGGTTATAAAAATTCACCCCTAAAGTCCTTAATTCGTAAAACTTTTTTAATATTTCCGGATTAGCTTGTAAATTGTCGGGCAAAATAATCCCTACGGAAGAATTAAATTTAATACTACCTAACGTCTCGGCATTTAAATGACCTAAAACTTTAAAGCCTAAAAAGCTATTAGCTAAAATCTCCTGTTCTAACTCCCGCAGTTCGTTGTTGAATGAAAACAGATACAAACCCTGAGTTAATCGGTTTTTAAAAATATATTTAATCAGCAAATACCATAAAAATAACAGCCCAAAGGCCAAAGCAACTTGCAAAATTAAAAATCTGCCCGGTCTTAGGAGCCAATTAGATTGTAAATAAAAAATAATTATGGCAATAACAATATTAACCACACTGGCGGAAAGCAGACTAAAAAACAATTTGGTATATCGCCTTAAAACCGAAAAATCAAACAAGCCATGACTAAATAACACGACTAGCCAAAAAATAAAAACTAATGAAAAAGCCTTAATATGCGTATCTTGAATTTCCGGAGTCAAACCTTGCCCATAGCGAATCCGCAAAGCTAAAAACAAGCTTAGATACAATAAACATACGTCCGGGATAAAAATTAACCAAAAGCCAATGGAATTTCTTTTATTTAACATAATCCAACTCCATCACATTAATTGCCGTAACTTAATTATTAATTGGGATACTGTGGCATACGGGTAAGCCTTACTATATCGCTTAACCAACCAACCCTGTTTGATTAAAAACCTTTTAAACCTGTCTTTATTATAACCATTTTGTGCATATTTGGTAAATACATCCGAAAAATTATACAACTTACCCACTTTGCCGAGTCTAAGCCACAAATCGTAATCTTCTACCAAATCCAGTTCATCTTTTATGAATCCCCCCGCTTTTATTGCCTCTGCCCTTCTAAACATAACCGTGGAAGTAAAAAAGTTATTTTTCAACAACATTGTTTTTCTTATTTGCTCATCTGTCTCTGGTCTCATTCTTAATTCATAATTTCCACCAAAGGAGGATCCACCTCTGGTGGACTTAATGCCTAACTCTATTTTTATTCCTCCTCCCACCAAAACATACTCTTGATGCTCGTCTAAAAAATTTACTTGTTTTGTTAATTTATCAATATCCAACCATTCATCATCATCATCCAATAAGGCAATATACTCGCCCTGCGAAGCTACTAAAGCCTCTTGTCGACTTTGCGTAATCCCCAAAGATATTTTATGTTGAATAATTTTATAATTTGAGCCGGAGGCCTTAAAATCTTCTAAAATTTTCTCAGTCTCATCGTTAGAACCATCATTTACCACCACAATCTCAAAATCCGCAAAGCTCTGTTTTTGCACACTGGCCAAGCACCGCTGTATCAGCCGGGCTCGATTCTTGGTTAAAATATTTACAGAGACCTTGGGCATATTATTTCAATTCTGCAAAATAATTAGTGGTAATAAAAATTTCTTCCGTCTCTTGATAAGTAACTATGGGGTGCAAACCATTTTTTAAAATCCTGAACAGCTGGTATTGAGGCGCGAGTAACTTATAAAAATCTCTAAAAAATATCCTGGCGTCAATATCGGTTCCGCCAAACTCAAATTGAATATATTTTATTTTATTCCCCTTTAGCATCTTAAGAGCCCCCTCTAATGCTCGATATTCATTCCCTTCAATATCTAACTTTAAAAAATCTATTCGGGTTAGGTTATGTTCTTCACAAAAATTATCAATAGTACTAATTTGAATTTCTTCCCGATAATTTAAATCTAAACCGACTCGGTCATACACCGATGCCAAACCTGACTCGTGAGTGTGAGAATATAAAACCGCCTTGCCGGTTTGATTACCTAATGCCAAATTGTAAGCGGTAATACTTTTGTAGCCCTGAGTGTGTTTCTGTAACCTTTCAAAGGTTTTTTTAGCCGGCTCAAAACTAAAAATTTTAGCCAAAGGTAAAATTTTAGCCACTTGAGTTGCATAATTACCTACATTTCCACCCACATCAAAAACCACCATTGATGCAACCGGTGTCTGTTTGGCGATATATTTTAACACCCACTCTTCCCCGCTCTCTTGATAATTACTCCCCCCACCATAGTTCATACCTTTTAAACTCAAAACATAAAGCAGTCTAAAAAACTTTTGTCCAAATCTTTTGCCTAAAAAAAACTTTAAAAAATTTTTCATAATTTTTGTCTACAAGCAGAGTAAGGTATTAAAAAATAGATCTAATCTTTTGTAAATTCAAAACACTCGCAAGCATAAGTGGCGTCCTTGTAATCTTCAATATTAGCTCTTTCCATAAAATGACCTTGATCAGTAATTACCGAAAAACTCTGGAGTTGCAAATCTTTAAAATATGTTAAAATTATCTCCGGACTATGCACCCGATGAGCATTAAAATATATTGCCGATTTCCCAATCGGTAAAGCAAAATATAAACGTCCACCCGGGGCTAAAACTCTGGCCAATTCACTACAAGCTTTTTGCGTACCTAAAATATCTAAAGGATCCCCGTATCTGCCCAAACCAATATGTTCAGCCACATGCAAACACGACAAAGACACTACTGATTCGCTCTCAAAAGGCATCTTTAAAATACTTCCGGTAATGCATTCAAAATTATCAAAATCGGTTTTAATGGGACGAATATCTACAAACTTAAGCTGAGTAATGGCCGATACCATAGATAAAAACCGAATGGAAGATCCCACATCAATATGGACCGAGGGCTTATGTTTTAAAATTTGTTTAAATGCCCACCTGTCCATATATACATAATGTTTATCAAAAGTATGACTTCCCGGAGCACTGTCAAAAATTTGCGGAAATACCTTTAAATTTTCTTCTTTACCCCCTTGATTTAACAAATTTTTATATTTAAACCAATCCCTCGTATACCAAAATAAACTGCTAATTAAGGCGATAATTATCCTATAAAGTTTTTTGATTATTTTTCGTAGCATGTAGGTTTAGACTTCGATACCCCAAAGTATTAAAGTCTACTAAAATTAAAGACTAATAAGTTTTAAAAAATTTTCAGTGGTAATTTTATTAGTAAAATTTTTCAGCATATATACTCGGGGATTAAACTCAGCATAATGCGCCAACATATATTGATATTTTTCTTTAAAATCTTCCAGATCTCTAAAAAATAACCCGGTTTCTTTACTTAAATATGGAGCAGAAGTATTGCCTTGCCAGGTTAAGTTCTTATACTGCATATACCCCCTATCCCAAACCAAAGTCGGCACATTAGCCATCCATGCTTCAAACAAGGTTAACCCTTGGCTTTCGCTTCCACTTAAATATACCATAAACGCAGTCTTTTTGAGCTTAGCCAAATATGCCTCATGATTGATTTTGCCGTACACCTGATAATTTACCCGCTGTCCTTGAGCTTGTAAAAATTGATTGATTTTTTCCGGCAAGCACCCATTAGGTGATTTATCATAAACAAAAACTTCCTCGGTAGTCGCTAATTTACTACCCTGGTCGGCAACTCCGGATGCCCAAATTTGAATTTTATTTTTTAATTCCGGAGCAAGTGAAATATAAAAATCTTTTACCCAAAGACTGGGTACTATCAGACAATCAATTTCCGATGATTTTAAAATCCCTTCGGCTTCGTTAGGATGCACCACAATATTTGGCCCGGCAATGAGTGTGTTAATTTTTCCCAATTTTTTTTGTTTTATGGCCTTTTTTAAAACTTCTATTCCGCTTAAAACACAAACCTTGTCCATTCTTTCAGAAAAAGGCTGATTAACTAAAAACTCCTGGCCAATTTCCTTAAGTCCTAAAATTAAATTATTAAAAACCGCTTCCGGGCCCCGAGAAGGTTTACCCAAAAACCGCTTTAGCTTTGGCAAAAAAGAAAAATATTCGTTATATAAATAAAGCATAAACTACTTAGTAATAATACTTCTAAAAGTATCAAATGCGTTTGGCGCATAA
Organism: uncultured Candidatus Saccharibacteria bacterium; assembly: GCA_964436545.1. Taxonomy (GTDB): domain Bacteria; phylum Patescibacteriota; class Doudnabacteria; order UBA920; family UBA920; genus JBBTRN01. The sequence continues at coordinate 54,231 of CAYTCJ010000005.1, read as the reverse complement.
GATAATAGTGGCTGATCCCCTGGTGCTGGCTTATGAACAGGACTGACATAAGTTTGTGAAGAGTTACCAGCTATGTCATTCATTCGGTTTATTTCAATTAAATTAAACCTATTTGGATCTTGATTTGCTCGTCCGATTGCATCAGCTGATGGCTTTTGGCCTTGAGGTAAACGCCGTAAATGGGCTCTACGATCTCTAAATTCACTTTCTCTACTAACTCCTTGCCGATCTGATCCATGTTGTATTCTTTCGGAACACTGTAGTTCATATAAATGACTTAAAATAAAATAATCTAAAAAAGCTCTTTTTTTTGCCTCAACCTCCAACTCTGCTCCAGTAGGAAATTCTACAACATCATAATTTTTATTTATACCAAAGACAACTTGTGTTCTATCCACTAAAACCGTGCATTTTATAGGTACTTCCACGTTAGACGGACTCAACTCATAACAAACATTATGATATTTTAACTTCTTAGCTTCATCTGCCGTCACTAACACCCTATCGCCCCTTGGACTAATTCCGTAAATCTTACTTACAACAATTTTTTGTTTGATATTTGAATTTGTCAAAGCTAATTCATCTAATTTATCACTTGTAATCTCTGGCCTTAAATAAAACAAAAATTCCACATCAGCTCTGCCAATTAAGGTCAGTTCTCTAGCAGAAGCTAAATTCTCAATTATATATCTATTTATTTCATTTTGTGATTTAACTTTTAATAAACTCTCACCCGTCTGTGAATTTGGAACTCTAATGCGAACAATGTTGGGATTTTCTTGCTCCAATCGTTTATTATACAAAACTTTTAAAGGCCCAGGGTTGGAAAATAAAGTAAATGGCCATACATTTCCTAATGTCTCACCACTTACTTTAACTAAACCAAATTTTTTTTCTGCTTCTATTGTTAAGCTACGGTATGTTATATAGCCATCCTTTTTGTCTGGATTATCTCTACAAAATTTCAATCCCACATCCATAGCTCACGATCATCACCGATATCATTTATTTGTTCAATAAATAATTGGGAAGATTCTGGCAGTTGCTTTTTACAAAACATGGCAATTACTGCATCTATTTCCGTCCATTTCTTAAATACTACTTCACCACCTTGCATATATAATGCTAAGAGATATCGCATTGCCCTTTCGCGCGATCTAGGACAAATATCAGAATCCCACAATAAAATTTTACACAACTCATCTGACATCTGCCTATCGCTTTCTTTCATAAAAGCAATACCAAACTCATATAATAAATCAATAAATTGAGCCGGGGTGTGAGCATTTTCAAAAAATCCTCTTAAAATCGCCCGGGCACGATCTCCGTATATTGGATTTGTCACGGCTAATTTCATAAATTTGCCAATGGCATTCGCCTTTGGACTTTCCACTCGCTTCAGCAAATCTGCTAAATTTTGAGTTAGACATGTTTCCAATGTTTTAACTCTTGTTGCAAAATCTTGGCTATTCTGAGATTGCTCATAAGCTCTACTAAAAAATCCCACCATGTTGTCCGGATTGTTTACCCAGTCTTCTAAAAGACTTCTGCAAAAATTTTTTATATCTTGAGAATTTTTTCCATCAAATCTCAAAACCTTATTTATTTCTCTGTCTAATAATAATGAGGCTTCGGCACTTTTGGGAGTCCCGGGTAATTTTTCTTCCCCTTGGCTAACCATGACCTCTCGCTCTTCGGGCAAAAGTGGGATTTTGGGATATGGATGAATTTTAATTTCACTATCTAACATTTTTAAAATAATTGATTGTCTTAATTAAACCTGCCTCTAATTTAACTTTTGGAGCCCACATTAATTTGGTTTTGGCTAAAGTAATCTCGGGTTTTCTTTGCTTGGGGTCGTCTTGGGGCAAAGGTTTATAAACCAGTTTTGATGATGATTTGGTCAATACAAGAACTTTTTTTGCCAACTCTAGAATCGTAAATTCTTCCGGATTACCTAAATTTATCGGGCCGGAAAATTTGGCTTGCATCATTTTGGTTAACCCTAACACCAGATCATCTATATACATAAAACTGCGGGTTTGCTTCCCCTTACCGTAAATGGTTATAGGCTGATTCTCTAAAGCTTGATTAATGAAATTAGACACTACTCGTCCATCATTACTATCCATTTTAGGACCATAAGTGTTAAAAATCCGTACCACTTTGGCTTCTAGCTTAAATTGCCTTACATAACTCATTACCAAACTTTCCCCGGCTCTTTTACTTTCATCATAACACGCTCTTATACCAACCGGATTAACATTTCCCCAATAACTTTCTGTTTGCGGATGCACTTTAGGATCACCGTAAACCTCACTGGTGGAAGCAAATAAAAACTTCGCCTTATGCTGTTTGGCCAACTCCAACAAATTTAAAGTACCTAAAGTATTTGCCTGCCAAGTGGCAATTGGTTCTTTTTGATAATGTGGTGGACTGGCCGGAGAGGCCAAATGGTAAATCTGATATAGTTCCCTCCCCTTGAGGGGGAGGGCAAGGGAGGGGTGAGTTACATCACATTTTATAAACCCAAATCTCGGATGCTCCAATAAATGCTTAATATTACTTTTATTTCCGGTGCTCAAATTATCTAGAGCAATTACCCAATCACCCCGCGAAATTAAATATTCGCATAAATTACTCCCCACAAACCCCGCTCCCCCAGCCACTAAAACTGTTTTCTGATTACTTTTTCTCATTACTTTTGTGTAAATTGTTTAAAAAATACTCTTCGGTCAAACCACTTTGCTGTAAATATTTTTGGTTAATTGTACGCATGGTCACCAATAAATCGAAAGGTAATTTTTTGGCTTGCGCTAATTCAATAATGGCATTAACATCTTTGGGAAAACAACTTCCCCCATAACCTTTATAACCGCCGTCTAAAACATTCAGGTGAGATAATCCAATTCGCTTATCTAAACCCACTCCGTTTGCCACTACGGAGTAATTGATCTTTAATTTTTTACACAAATCCGCAAACTGGTTAGCATACACCACCTTTAATGCCAAAAAGGTATTGGCCATATACTTTATCATTTCCGCTTCTTGACTGGGTATAATTAAACTCTGATGGGACTTTGGCAAAATATTTAAAACTTTTTTAGCTACTGATTTACTCTTTTGAGTCCAGCCCAAAATTTGCCTATCGGGATGAGTTAAATCATAATAAGCTTTTTTTTCAGTTAAAAACTCCGGGTTGAATAAAAACTTATGCTGAGAAAATTGTTTCTGTAATTTCTCCGTAGTACCGGGAATAATTGAGGATTTGATTACAATAATTTTTGGCTTAACTAAGATACTAATGGCATCCACTACCGCCGATATATCAAACCCATGCTGGGTGCGATACGGAGTTGGCACGCAAATAAAAACCACATCCGCTTCGTTTACTTCAGTTACCGAACCAATATTTTTATATTTATCAAAGACTAATGCGTTGACTTTTTTATTTAAAAAAAATTTCCGCATAGCTCCCCCCACAAAACCTAACCCGATAATCCCAATTTTCATTTCAGTGCCTCCTCAATATAGCTTTCAAAAGCTCCAATATGATTATGAATATGAAATTTTTGTGCTTTTGCTTTGGCTTTTTCACTCATTGCTTGAATATGAACTCGCTGAGTGTCTTTAGCAAAAAACTCCATAAATTGTTCGTATTGACTGACGTTATCAATATCTGCCACAAAAGCAAAACTAGGATCTAAATATTCCAAATGCGCATTCCAAATTTTAGATTTATGAGAAATAATTGGCATACCTTTAAACATTGCCTCTACAATATTTAAGCCGAACGATTCTCCATCGTGCCGAAAATGCGCATAGACATCCAAAGCGTAGTAAAAAGCCCATAATTCTTCTTTCTTCCCTAATTCTTCCATAAAATGCACATTGGGAATATTTTTTTCTGTTTGTAATTTTACCAGAGCTGGTGGCGGACAAACGATTAAATAATGCGTATGGGGATATTTTTTTACTATTTTTTCAAAAGCCAAAATTCCAATTGGGTCAAAAATCCAATCTGACCCACGTCCAATTCTCCCAAATACCAAATCCTCTGGTTTAATGCCAAAACGCTCTCTAATTTGTTGTCCTCGCAGAGCCATATTCATAGGGCCTTCACTGGGGACATAAATTACCTTGACTTTTTCCTTAGGTACAATAGGCTCCAATTTATTGGCCACCTCTTCCGAGATACATAAGTGATACTTAATATTGCTCTGTACATTGGCTTGACCAAAAATATTTAAAAGTATAATGGGAATATTTTTTATTTGACTAAACGGATACTCAGCATGACCAGCTCCGGTTACCACTAATAAATCAATCTGAAACGCCTTAATAACCTCTTCTACCCTCGGCGAAGTATTGTGAATAAAATATGGCAAACGTTTATCTATATAGGCATAATCAAAAGGTATGGGAAATACCCCACTCTCTAAAACATATTGTAACCTACTGTTTCCGGGAATACTTTGACCCACTGTAGACTCCACCTTACTTGAATACATCACAAACACTTCATATTCATCTTTATTCAAATATTTAGCCAAAATCTGCATTAAAGAGGAAGTTCCGCCGTAAGCTAAGGCGTAGACATAGTAAAATAAAATCCGCTTTTTTTGTTTCTGAGGACGATCAAAAAACTTTTTCCAAAACAAAATAAAAACCACATACCATTCTCGTATGTGCCAATACAGTTTACTGTCTTGTTTTAATTTTTCATGAAAACTCATATAACTATGGTTTTTCTATGTCTGCAACAATTTTTTGCTTAGCTTTTACATACTCCGCTTCAATGGTTTCCAAATTCAAACCGTGTTCCAGTTCATACAGTCTCATGGAGAGCATTACTCGAAAAGCGGAATACAAAAAACCAATCATAAGTCCGCGCATCCCCGCCCGAAGGCCACCCTTTAAGTAAAATAAATAAAAATATCTACCCATACTCCCCAACAAATAAACTAAAGACACCCTTTTACCCTCTTGAAATTTTTGTTCGGCTTCCGCATTGGCATATTTCAAATGCGCCGGGATAAATTTATTTAAATCGTACAAACTAAAGTGCTTCATGGCCATAGCCTCAGTTTGGGGCAAATGTAACTTTTCCGCTTCTGTGCCTAAAAATTTACCCATGCCGTGAATCCGATTATTGGTAAAATCCACCATGCCTTTTTTAAAAAAACAAGGATACTCCGCCTTAGCAATTACATGCTCGATATCGCCCCACAAATAAGTATGCACGGGAAGATAAACATATTTTATTTTGTCTTGCAAAGAAATTTCTACTAATTTTTCACACAGCGATTTGGGTAAAAAATTATCCACGTAACCCCAATAAATCCAATCGTGAGAGGCTAGGGCGGTTACTGTATCTAACAGTTCTTGTCTTTCAATAAACGGTTGACCGGTGGCTTTCCGCGTAGTGAATTTAGCTCCCAATTTTTCTGCAATGGCTTTACTATTGTCCGTGCTTTCTTGGTCGGAAATAATTACTTCCCCAAAAGGTTTTAAATTACGAATAATATATTCTAAACGATAAGCATCGTTATAAGTAAACAGAATAAAAGATATATTGGATGTCATGAAGCTAAATTAAATTTTTAACTTTTAAGAACTCTTCAATTTTGCCGGTTAAATAATTAATCATCTCGTCATTCAAACCATGGTGACAAGCAATTAAAAAAGTATTTTTCATTATATAATCGGCATTCTTTAAGTCCCCCACTACCCGCACTTTCTCTTGTAGGGTTTTGTAAGCCGGGTGTCTTAATAAATTTCCGGCAAATAAGAGCCGAGTCTGAATTTTATTGGTCTCAAAAAATTTAAGCATCGCTTTTCTTTCTATGCCGGCTTCTTCCCGCAGTGTAACCGGAAAAGACAACCAATAAATTTCCGCCTTGGGCAGACTTTCGGGTAAAATAAAATATTTTTCGTATCTTTTAAAAAATTCGTAAATCTTATTAAAATTAGCCATACGAATTTTATTAAACTCCTTTAGCCTCCCCAGCTGAACCAGAGCAAATGCCGCTTGCATTTCTACCGCTTTCATATTGTAACCCAGTTCCATGAACACAAACTTACCATCGTAATCTATATTGTCCAATTTAAAATTATAACGCTCTTCAAACGCTCCTTCATAGTGCTCATACCTTTCTGGCAAAGCTCTCCCCCAATCCCGAAACATCTTGGCCCGGCGTTTTAATTCCGGATCATCTACCATTACCATTCCTCCACCACCACCTGCTGTCATGTTATGAGACGCATAAAAACTCGTTGTCGTAATATCAGACCAAATTCCCGTTGGTTTTCCATCCAGTCTGGAGCCATGAGTATCGCAACTGTCTTCAATTAATTTTAATTTGTGTTTATTACAAATTTCTCTTAAACGTGGCATATCGTTTAAACTCCCCACCGCATGAGGCACCATAATCGCCACGGTTTTAGATGTAATGGCCTTCTCAATTAAGTCGATGTCAATGTTGTAAGTTCCTACCTGTGAATCTACCACCACTGGGACCAAGCCTTTCATAATAATGGGACCCATGGTGGTACCAAAAGTACAAGCCGGAGTAATAATTTCACTCCCCGGTTTAAAATCACAAATTTCTAAAGCCAATAAATTTGCCGAAGAACCCGAGTTTACAAACAACCCATACTTTTTCCCAAACTCAGCGGACATTTTTTCTTCAAATTCATCTGTATATTTACCATTTCCAAGCCAATCTTCTTTTAAACACTTGACTACGGCATCAATCTCCTCTTGCCCATAAACTGCCTTAGTGTAATAAATCCAATCTTCGCCTGGTTTAAATTTCCAATCTGGGTTTAATAAAATGTTCATATGTGTGGATTTTTTAGCTTGATTATTAATAAATCATAATGGATAAATTACAAATTGTCTACTTAATATTAGACCATATATTTAACTTTTTTCCAAAGCGCTCGATGTTCCGGAATAATGTTTTTGGGCATCTGTTTAAACCATTGACCGGTTTTAGGTTCCCCTTTTAACTCACATAAAAACACCAAAGAGACATCGTGACCTCTTTGGCTTTTTACGTAATTAATGGGAAACAAAAATTTTGCAGTTTTCAATTTGGTCTGCAGTTCAAGCTTAGCTACCTGCTCTAACCTACTTTTAAAAGCTTCTCTATATCTTAAAAGACCTCCGGGAAAATGCCAACCCTGCCAAATTTTATCTTGACGAAAAGTTAACAGTATTTCTTTGCGTCGATTAATTACAATTAGCTCACAAGCCAAGTGAGTGATAATTTTACATAAAATATCAAAAACTTCCTGCTCAATACCTCTTTCAGGATTTTTAATTTTACTAATAATGTTTTTTAAACTATTTAAATCCTTTTTTGGAAGCATTAAGTATTATTTCCGTAACCTTACCGGCGGATAAATTATATTTTTCTCTAAAAAATTTTTGACTCCCAATCCTATGTGGGTATTCGTCTGGGATACCTAAGCGGATAAACTTTACCTGTAGTTGATTATCGGCTAACACTTCAGCCACAGCACTGCCGAGGCCCCCAATCACATTATGTTCCTCTAAAGTTACAATCAATTTTGCTTTTTTAGCCGACTTAATTATGGCCTGTGTATCTATAGGTTTTATGGTGTGCATACTTAAGACTGATGCCTGAATTTTGTTTGCTTTTAAAAGCTTAGATGCTTCAACCGCTTCCCCTAAAATATTACTTGTGGCTATAATACACACATCTTTGCCCTTACCCATTTCCACTGCCTGGCCAATTTGAAAATTATTTAAATTTTGATGCAACACCGGCTCGCCGGCTTTTCCCAGCCGAATATACATTGGCCCCACATGCTTAACTGAAGCTAAAGTAGTTTTTTCCACTTCCAAAGGATCCCCCGGACAGACTACGGTCATATTGGGCAGACTACGCATAATGGAAATATCTTCTATCCCATGATGGGTGGAACCATAAAGTGAATAAGAAAATCCGGCACCGATGCCAATAATTTTTACATTTAAATTTTGATAGCAAATATCATTTCTGACAAATTCAAACGGACGCATGGTCGCAAAAGGAATTATGGAATAGGCATAAACTTTTTTGCCGGACAAGGCTAAACCGGCTGCCATAGCTAGCATGTTTTGCTCAGCTACACCCACATTCAAATACTGCTTAGGCAATTGGTCGCGGAACTCTTCCAAAGCCATAAACCCCAAATCTCCGGTAATTAAAAAAATGTCAGGATCTTTTTTGGCTAGCTTGAGTAAAGTTTTAACAAAAGTTATTCGCATTGTTTTATAGCTAGTTGATATTGCTCCTCATTCATATTAAAATAGTGCCAATCGACTCGATTTTCCATAAAATCCACACCTTTACCTTTAACAGTATGAGCGATTATCACGCTGGGTCCTATTTTATTATTTTCTGCTTTTTTAAAAGCTGTCAAAATTTCCTTAAAATTATGCCCATTAATTTCTAACACTCGCCAACCAAATGCCTGCCACTTCTGCGCAAAAGGTTCTAAATTCATCACTTCTTTCACAGTGCCAAAACTTTGAATTTTATTATTATCCACAATCACAGTTAAATTATTAAGTTTAAAATTCGGCGCAGACAACACGGCTTCCCAAGTGGAGCCTTCGTCGCACTCTCCATCACTAATCATGACCACTACTCGATTGGGCAGATTTTGGTTTTTCAAGCCGTAAGCCAAACCGACTGCAGTTGGAAAACCATGTCCTAACGAACCGGTAGAAGCTTCGATGCCTGGCAAGGAACCTAAAACCGGATGGCCGGTTAATACCGTATTATCTTGAAAATAAGTTTCCAAATGATTCTGCGAAAAAAAACCTCTTAAAGCCAATACCGAATAAAGCCCTAAACAACCATGACCTTTGCTTAAAATAAAATAATCACGGGTCTTGGCCAAAGGCTTTTGGGGGTTAATTTTTAACCACTCAAAATACAAAGCGGTAATTACATCCACAGTGGAAAGTGCACTGCCAATATGTCCGGATTTTGCCGAAAACGCGGTTTTAAGTAACAAGCCTCTGGCTTGTTTGGCTATTTTTTCCAATTCCGTTATTTTCATTGTTGGGTTAATGTTGCCTTATCTATAAGTGATAAATTTTGACTATACCAATTATAAAGCTGTTTTAAACTTTCGTCTATGCTGGTAAATTTAAAATTTTTTAACTCGTTTTTCAGTCGGGAAGGATCGCAAGAATACTCATTACCCCCATCAGCTGAAAGCACTTTAATTTCCAAATCCGGATTAAATAAAGCTTGAATTTTTTCTGCAATCTGTAACAGACTAACTGGCTGACCATTACCCACATTGTAATTATTGTAATGGGCTTCATGAAGCACGAACCATTCCACAATTTTCACAAAATCTTCCACAAATAAATATTCAAAATTCACATTTTTATAAATCTTGACCGGTAAATTCAGAATGGATTTACAAATCGCATTGGAAATGAAACGAGTTTTGTAATCTTCGTATTTGCCAAATACCCCAAAAAGTCTTAAATCAAGAATATCTTTCCTCTCTAAAATATATTCGGAACACTCGTATTTATATGCTCCGTAAGGATCCTTAGGCAAACTCTGACCAAAAGCTTCTTCCGGAACCTTAACTAAAGAATGTGACTTATCATAAATGGCACCCGATCCGGTGAAAATCATTTTTTTAAACAAACCCTGGCAATCAGTCAAATTATAAAACATTTTTAAATTTTTTTCTGTTACCTCTGAGGTGTTATTTTGCTCACGAGTTAAACCCACGCCTGCGGTATGAATGACTACTTCCGGCAAATATTTATTTAAAAACTTTTTTACCGCTTGAGCATCCAGCAAGTCCAAATCTTTATGAGTCGGCATAAGTAAATCAAAGTTAGCGGATAAAGATTCCGCTAAATTTCTACCCAAAAAGCCACTGGCACCCGTAACTAATATTTTCATAAGCCGATTTTACTCATAAATACTTTTCCAACAAACTGTTTTGGGGAAGAGTAATACTGATTAAAAATTTCCTTGCCATTTTTTATTATTTCCGCTTGCTTTTGGGTATCAGATAAGATCTGTTCAATTTTATCTATAATCCCGGGAATAAACTCCGGCTTAATTTGTTCATTATCATCGGTCATTTCATCTCTCTCCCCCAGAGAGATGTAGTTTACCCCGTCTTCCATAGGAATTCCATATTCAAATTTTTTATGACTAAAATTAATCATTACCACTCCCGCCCCAAAACAGTCGGCGGTACGGAAAGACAATAACACCCAAGATAAGGCCAAAAAACACTTAGCCCGAGCTAAATTATGCACATATAATTCTTGAGGATAAAAATATTTTCCATACTTTAATTTAAACAAAAATTTACCCAATTTTCCCGTCTTAATTAAATAAGAATCAAAAACCTGTTGATTTTTGGGCAAATTGGTTTCCCATCCTTGATTATCATAATCAAACGAATAAATAAATTTGGACTTAAGTTGCTTCTGAACTTGTTTTATTAAACCATAACGCAGAGTACCATTACCAAAGGTTCGGGTGTTTGCCACCAAATCATACACCTTATTATGTGAGGAAAAATTCAAATCTTGAGGTTTGGTTATACATGGGACATAAGGCACAGGCAAAATTTTATGCCGATACTTATTAAAATCCATCCGCATATTTTCTTCAATAATCCTCGGATTTTCCATCACATCCTTACCTTGAAATAACCCAACTTTTTTTGGATCGAAAAAAATATGTTCATACTCTGGTTTAAATACTTGCCCTTTAAAACACAAATCTATGTTATCCCAAAACTGAGGCTTGGACGTGTAATGATACTGATTTTCACCATTATCTATCCAATAAAGTTTTTTGGTTTTTTCTTTGATTTTTAAAACAAATTCGGTAATTTCTTCTTGATTTTCATACCACCCAAAAAAAGGCGTTAAGCTATTGGGGTGAATAAAAATCGCATCTTGGCCAGCCGGAACTTTTAATAACGCTTCTAAGCTCGCATATTGCACAAATCGAACATCGTTACTGTATGCCCATTTATGAAAAATTTGCCATAAAAAACGAAACCGTTTACTCACCGAGTAATAAACGGTTAAATTATAATAGTGCGACAAACCGGCTAAAAAATACCCTCTGGCTCCTTCGAAGGGGCTTACAAATGCAATAGCTTTTGGTTTAACGTTCATAATTTTAAACCTTTGACTCTTTTAGATGAGGACGGTCTTCTGGGAAAGTCCCAGAAGACCGTCCTTATCAACTCGCCAACAAATTTGCGATATACTCTACTATAAATTATTTAAATATAAATCAAAATTTTTGCCTAATTCCTGCATTAAACTCAATTTAAAATCTTCGTGTTGATGAATTTTTTCCACCAGCTTTCGATAACTTAAATTAGAAAAAATATAGTGTCCGGCTAAAACTGAACATAAGTACTTATTACTGTCCGTATGTTTATACATCCACTTTTTCCATTTTCCGCTCAAGTAGGCATCGTTTAAAAAGTCCGTAAAATCTATGCCGTAAGTTATACATTTCTGCAAAGTTAAAGTGGTTTGTAATACTCCGAATTGTGGCGCTACATTGACTGCGTCAATTATACCTTGCCTGTGTTTTATCTTATCACCTTCCATGTAATCACAATTATGCTCCTTAAGTCCCACATGATATTTTTGAGAAATAAGTTTTATTTTTTCAATAAACTCACGGTTAAAACCTCCCACTTGATTTTGTTCTTTAACCAAACTGCCCGTTTGGACTACAAAAAATTCTAACGGGGCAATATTTGAGAAATACGCCATATCCTTTTCAATCGCAGAAACATCTTCTAAAAAAACTCCGGTATTTTCATCGGTACCAACTTCCAACAAAATTTTGGGATTTTGTTGTTTGATATGCAAAATTGCTTTCTTGGATTCTTCTAATAATTCTTTCCGGGCACCCTTAAAATGACAAAAATCTACGTGAATTAAATCAAAATGATTTTCAATATCGGCATCAATAGTTTTATACACATCGGCTAAAGAATCATTCTTAAATCCCGGACCACAGTGATCTCGGCAAATAAATACACGCGCTTTAGGATACTTCTGTTTCATTTTACTAAGATATTCCGCATATTGAGCTGTATTCCAATTACCACAATAACCGCCATCAAAATCAATTTGATTTTTTGACGCAATTAGCATTAAGGGTGCTCCGCTATTTTGCGCATGGGAAAAAACCCCTTCTACAATCTCCGGGCTCATAGGCCCAATTCCTAATTTACTAATGTGTTGCATATCAAGTTGATGGATTATTTAAAGCTCGCCATAAAGCTAATCTGCCATAATAATACAAAAAGAAATTATAAGGATGGTGATGCAAGGGTGACATATTCAGCCAAGCAATCGCCGTTAAAACTTTAACTTTGCGCAAATCCATGCCTTGCTTTAAAACAAACTCATGTAGCACCCGTTCACATTCCACTAAATTGGCACTTCTTAAAATGTCGCACCGGATAATTTTACCTCTAACTTTCACTAAAAAATTATTATTAAAAATAATATCGTGACTGACCGATAAATTATGGTTCAATTTGGCTAAATCATAATACATATCTCCACTTCTAAGCAGTCCGCCAAAATTTTGTCGCCAATCTAACAATACATAGGAATCCTGAGTGCGAATAATATTATCTAAAATCAAATCGCCGTGAAAACCGGTTTGTTTACCCATAGAGAGCCAAGTAAAATCTAATTGGCTCAAAACTTCACTTAGAGCCGGAACCTCTTCCCCATTAATTACCAGTGCCGAATCTTTAATTCCGGTCAAATTATAAAATTCCTCTAAACGCTTTAAAGTCTTGGTTTTATAAAAATCCATACAGACTTCCTTAAATTTATTTTCGGAAACTTCGGTAGAAAATTGCCATAAATGCGTATTAGCCCAAGCTAAAAAACTGTCAAAATCGTTAGGGGTGACAACTCTGGAAAATAAACGTCCGACGGAAAATTTATATTTGTAAAAATGTTCAGTTACCCCCTCAATTTTGGGTACCAAACCCAATAAAACCTCGGTGGCCCGACTCACCCGATCTTTAACCACCTGAGGCTGGGCCATAAATTTAACCACGCTATTTTCAAAAATGTAAGTCGCTTCCTCGGCTTTATCCAGATTAATTAACTCATCGCCTAAAATTTTTCTAGCTGTGTTTAAGCTTTCAATATTTCCAATATCTATCCAAGTTTTAAAATGCTCAGAAAAAAATTCACTCCCTTGCTTAATCATTTCACTGTAAACCACCAAATCATTTAACGGCTTACTAAGTTTTTGCTGAGACAAGTTTTCCAAAATTTGCCAAAATTTTTCGTAATCTTTTATTCCGGCTAATCCAATATACAAATAATCGAAATCGGGATAACCCTTACCATTAAAAGCCATAATTTTTTCATCCAACTCAATAAAGGAAGCGTAGTTGGCGCTCATTTCCCCCTTAGCACCCCCGCACCAATTCCGAATTAAAGGCGTAGGTACCGGCTCTCTAATTATGGTATCTCCGGCATGAAAAATAAACGGGCAGTGCAAATGCTCTTTTGCACAGAGCATAGAATAACCTTGGCTGGCACCCAAGCCTTCGTATTTATCCACTTCCACAAAAGTAAACCTTCTCTCGGGATAAACCAAAGTTAAAAATTCTTTTACCAAACTTCCAAAATAACCTAAAGTCACAACGATTTCCACCTCTTTGGGGTAAAGCTCAACAATGTGCGCCAAAATCGGCTTATGCGCCAACCTAACTAAACTCTGGTTAGCGTGTTTAGTAAATTCACCCAAATCCCTGCCTACTCCGGAAGTGGTGATTAAAACTTTATAAGTTTGTTCTGTCATAAGAATAGGTATTAGTGATTAGGTGTTAGGTGTTAGTAAATTAGGATGGGCAAGTAAATATTTTTCTGTCTCTTTGAGAGCATGCGGATTGCCGATATCCAACCATAACTTATATTCCACGGGTTTAAAAGTAGCACCCCTGTCCATCATAACATTCATAGTGCGGGTATCGTTTAACACGCTATCATTAGGATTTTTATGATAGAGTTCTGCCAAACATTCCCAAAACAATTCATGATCTTTTATCCCGACAAAGCCAATATGCAACAAATCATAATCCACGGCGCCTTTATCCGCTATTTTGGAAATGCGATCTCCAACTATTTTAAAAGAAGTATAAGATACAGCAGATGAACCAAAGGTGCCGGCATTCCAATTTTCCAGATTGGGATCTAAAATCGGTTCAAACACCAAAGTATCATTACATTGAATAATAAACGGGCAAGTTAAATATTGTCTGGCTTGAAGTATAGAATAACCCATACTCGTGCCGAGTCCATCAAACTTATCTACTTCAGCAAAAGTAAATTTATGACTGGGAAATCGACTTTTTAAATAATCCCTAACCTGTTCTTTTAAATAGCCAATAGTGACCACAAACTCCACATCTTTTGGATAACTTTCTATAATATAATCAATCGCCGGTTTGCCCGCGACTTTTATTAATGCCTTATTTGTATGCTTAGTTAGTTCCCCTAAACGAGAACCTATCCCAGAAGTGGTAATTAAAACTTTAAAGTTAACCATATTACAGCATAATTAATTCGAGAGTTTTATTTATGGCCAATAGTTGCTCTTGAACTTCAATGTTATATTGTCCGATATTTAAAAATATTCTCAGATTTTCCGACTCTTTAAGCACCTCTTCGGGTTTTCGGCAGATTAACGATGTACCGTAAAGACGCTTGTTGTGTTTGAGTGGACTGTTATCCATAACCCCGGTAAAAATTTTTTCATCAAGCCCATACACAAACAAAGGCTGAGTAAAATTACTGGCACCAAAAATCCAATTCTGCTTGTTAGGCTTTGCCTGATCTAAAATAATTTTTATCCGATTCTGAATGCTATGTTCATACTGTTTTAAAATAGCAAAGGACAATTCTTTGACATCTAAATTAAACTCCATAGCTTTTTCCACTTTTTTGGCTACAATTTGCACAGAATGATCTTTAAAAAAACTAAGCTCCTTGATTTCAAACCCATTTTTATAATGTAAATATTGCCAATGGGCATTGGTACAAATAGATGGATGTTCAAAATTCAATTGATTACCATAACCTTTGGCAAAATTTGACTCCTGATTTGGCACCGAAGTAAACAGCAATCCGCCGGCGGTTAACACCTGCCAAGCATCTCTAAAATAATCATTGAAGTCTATAAAATGTTCTAATGTATGAGAAGAAACCACGGCAGAAAACTTATTTTTATTCTGTAACGCAAATTCAGCATTGAGCAAAGTAGGATGCACTACCACGTTTTCTTTCGGGCCTTCGTATTGCGGATCAATCACTTCCATACCGGTCTGGTAATGCTCTAATAACTTTTTCATCAACTTACCCTGACCGGAGCCAATCTCAAGCAGACTTCCCCCAGTATGATGTTTGAATATAAGACGAGAAAATTTTTCATAATGCTCTTCCCAAACTTTACCAATACCATCGGAATGAAAAATTTTATATAAAACTACCGGATCAGCCACATCCACTAATTGAATCAGTCCACACTTTTCGCAAATGGTAATACTAAAAGGTGCAAATTCATCTTGGCTTTGAGGCGTGTCTACGCACACCGGCAAAAGCGGAAAAGGTAAATGTTTATGGGGTAAAATCGCTCCTGGAAGCTGGGTGGTTTCACAAACCGGACACTGTGTTCTTGGGTAAATAAACGTTTTTGACATAATCCCATAATACCATTTCTAACTGAAAATTTAAAGCCCCGCTCTTTGTCAGCAAAGGGCGGGGCTTTCAACTATTTTACCGGGGATTTTAAAGGATTATCTAATAACTTGTATTCGTAAAATTGCGGGGTTTCAAAACCGGGACGGATTCGATAATACACTCCTTGTAAACAAACTGAGTTTTCTAAAAAATTTTTACTCGTTTCCCATTTCTTATCAAAATAATCTTTATTGGCTTGCGCATAACCACTGCCAATTATAGCAGAATCTTTTTTCCAACCCGGATCCGTATTGCCCGCAACTACATTGGTAATGCCGAAGCAGTAAATATTATGTTGGTGCAAAACTTGCATTGCTTTTTGACCTTTTTGTAAAGCAATTCGCATCCCATAATCGCCGTCTTCATTACCAATGGCTGGAAATCTTTCGTCAAACCAGCCCACTTTTCTAACCGTTTCCTTGGAAAGCCAACTAATGCTCCAAGTATTATTCACCACCCCATTCTCAAACGGCCACATTTGCATCTCCAAACACGGACGAAACCAAGCCCTAACCAACAAATCGTCATTTAAAATTAAAACTTTTTTTCCGGAGGAATGTAAAATTAACTGATTAAAACAGCGTGCCAAAGGTTGGCTTTCGTTATACGCTATAACATTAGAAGCCGAAGTGCCTTTTAAAAATTCCTTAGCCTCTTTTACATACTGCTCTTGAATAACCGGATCATAAAATCCGTTTAATACATAATTCTTTTCTACTCCGGGAAAATATTTTTCCAAAGATAAAACCAACGGTTTGAAATAAGTTTCAAACCGTTTTACGTAAGTCACCACACCAATGGAATAATCACTCCCCATTGCTTTTAGTAAAGGATAAATCATACATTATACTTTTCTTTTAAATACCTTAAGAGGGCGTCTTGCCATAAAGGCATAGGTTTAATACCTACCTGCTCTAAAGCTAAATTCTTTAGCACGCTTCTTTTAGGTCTGTTCACTTTACTCCCTGAATCTTTAGAATTAATTGGCTCTATTGTAGCATTAATCTGCATTATTTCCAAACTTTTTTTTGCCAACTCATACCAACTACAGCTCCCCTGATTTGTGATATGGTATAACCCAAACGGCGCAGGCTTTGCTATCAATTCTTTAATTTTAAAAGCTAAGTCTAAAGAATAAGTGGGACTCATAATTTGATCATCTACTACTTTTAATGTCTGTCCGGCTTTCGCCAAGCTAATCATTTTATCTACAAAATTTTGTTTCTGACTGCTTGGTTTGGCACCAAACACCGAACTCGTCCTAATGAGGTAATAATTTAAACCGCTTTCTTGAACATACTTCTCCCCATCTAATTTGGATTTGCCATAAACGTTTAAAGGATGGGGTATATCATTTTCCACAAAAAAATCTTTACTCCCATCAAATACATAGTCTGTACTTACATGTACCAAAATAGCACCGACCGCTTTACTGACGTTGACTAAATTTTCCACACCTTTCGCATTCACCGCAAAAGCCGTATCGCTATCGGTTTCCGCCACTTCCACTTTATTATAGGCTGTGGCGTTAATTATAAAATCCGGCTTTTCGAGGCTAACTATACTATTTAAATTTTGCCAATTGGTAATATCCGCTTCTCTATGATTATACTGAGCAACAAGATACTCATTTTTAAAAAGCTGGGCACTATCGAACCCTAACTGACCTTCACTTCCCAAAATTAAAACCTTTTTCATATACTTTAAAAAACTTTAGGCTGAAACCTGTTTCAAAAATTTCGATTTTAATGATTGAAAATTATCTTTATACCAAACCACCGAATTTTCAATCCCCTGCTCCAAAGTAACTCTGGTTTTAAAACCCAGTTGTAATATTTTTGTGGAATCTAAATATTCATTGGGTATTTCAATATACTTGGGGGGTTTTAAAACTACAACCGGCTGAATAAACCTAATTTTCTTAGATAAAAGCTTTATAATTTGTGTAACGTTTTGAATGTTAGTACAACTTGATAACTTTTTCGTTTGGCTTCGATTGTAAGAGCCCACATTAAACGCCAACCAACCATAAGTTTGTTTGCCGACCTTAGGCATATTCTGTAAATTCAATCCGTAATAAGTTTCTAATTTTTCCGCTAAAAAAATATAGGCGCTGACGGCATCATCTATGTACAAATATTCCCGCAAAACTTTCTCATGACCGGCTTTAATTACCGGTGCGCGTCCCGACAAAAGGAGCATAATGGTTCTGGGAATCAGCCTAGTAAAATTCACATCCCCGGGTCCATAAATATTACCACACCTTAAAACCGCCACTAACATTCTATACTGATAGGCGTAAGCTTGTGCTAAAGTATCAGCGCAAACTTTAGAGGCGCTATATATATCTAAACCTCTTAAAGCATAACTTTCTTTAAACGGTAAAGATTCTAATTCTGTTTTGGCATGTTCACCATAAACCTTGTCCGAAGATGCTAACAGCACTCGTTTAACTTTATTCAGCCGACAAACCTCCAAGATATTTAAAGTACTTAATACGTTATTTTCCACACTCAAATGAGGTTGCATGGCTACTTGACTTACTATGGGAGAAGCGGCGAGATGAAAGACAGTGTCTATAGTCTGATTTAGAAAAAGTTTTTTAACCTGCTCCATATCTGAAAGATTGCAAGCAGTAATTTTAATTTTGGCACTTATGCCGGATAAAGAACTTTTCTGCGTGCCTGGGCGGACTACCGCAATTACTTGAGCACCTAAATTAAATAGAGCCAAACTTAATTTAGAACCCACAAAACCACTGGCGCCGGTTATTAAAACTTTTCGATTTTTCCAAAATTTTTTTGATACAACCATAAAACCCGATTTATGAAGCTAATAATACAAAGCGCGTGACTGTTTATGATAATGGTCCAAAAATTCTTTTTGCTTTTTTATTTTTTCCCACCAAGTATGATTCTCTCTATACCATTTTACAATTTCCTGCAAATTAGTGTTAATACTCTTTACGGGTTGCCAACCTAATTCTTTTTCTAATTTTGAAGCCGTGGGGGCATAGCGGAAATCCGCACCCGGACGATCGGATACAAACCGAACGTGAGTATTAAAATCTTTACCAAGCATACGACAAATTTCCTTAATAATATCTCGGTTCTTTTTTGGCAATCCCGCAACATTATAAATGCTTCCATTTTTAGCCCGATGCATTGCTAAATCTATAGCACTGCAAAAATCTTCCACATGAAGCCACGTTCTTACATGATGTCCCCCGCCATGAATCGGTACTAACCGGCCTTCCAAAAGATTAGTAATCGCAAGCGGAATCAACTTTTCAGGATATTGAAAAAAACCAAAATTATTTGACCCCCGCATAATAACCGCGGGAAAATTGTGCGTACGAATATAAGACTGAACTAAAAAATCAGCCGCCGCTTTAGAAGCAGCATAAGGATTAGAAGGCTTTAAATGTGATTTTTCTGTGCTTTGACCTTTGCCAATATCCCCGTAAATTTCATCGGTAGAAATATGAACAAACCGTGGTGTCTGATATTTTTTGGCTAAGTCAATCAAAATATGCACACCCATTACATTAACCTTAATAAAATTTTGCGAGCTAATAATGGAACGGTCCACGTGACTTTCGGCAGCAAAATTTACTACAATATCGAACTTATACATAGCAAATAATTTATCCAAAAGCTTTTCGTCTCCAATATCACCCTGAATAAAAAAATATCGTTTATTAGCCTTAGTTTTATTCGATTCTAATTTAACCACATCACGCAAATTATCTAAATTGCCTGCATAGGTTAGCAAATCATAATTAAAAATTCGATACGTGGGGTAACGGTGATATAAATACCGAATAAAATTTGAGCCAATAAAACCTGCGCCACCGGTTACTAAAATATTTTTTGCGGGGATTTTTTGGGTTTTAAGTTTTGCAAGCTTTGTCATTTTTTTAAATTAATCTTATACCCTCCACTGGAATAATAAACTTTCCGCCCTTACTTAAATATGTTTTTTCTTTTTCTAAAATTGCTTTCTCATAATTCCAAGCAAGCATTAAGTAATAATCCGGCTCATGACTATGCGCATATCCGGCATCAACAGTCGGGATATGCATGCCGGGGGTATACAAACCTTGCTTAGCGGGTAAATCTTCCAAAACATACTCTAAAATTTCTGTACCGATTTGGCAATAATTAAGCATGGTATTGCCTTTCGCTGGCGCCCCATAAGCTGAAATTTTTTTTCCTTGTGCTTTTAAATCGTTCAGTAATTTAACCAATTGTTGTTTTTGCGACTCCACTCTTAATGCTAATTTTTGATAGGTTGCAAATTGATCAAGGCCCATGGACTGCTCTAACTCCATATATTTTTGTACATTGGGCGAAAGACTGTGCTTGCCTGAATGTCCAATAAAAACTCGTAAAGATTGTCCTTGAACCGCATTTACCTCAACATCAAAAATTTCTAAACCAAACTGTGCAAATAATTTTTTTAAGGGCCTGACTGCCAAAAAAGACAAATGCTCGTGGTAAATCGTGTCATAAGTTAAATTTTCAAACATATCCACCAAATAAGGCGCTTCCAAAACAAAAACCCCATCCTCTGCCAAAAGCTTTGCCACTCCGAGGGCCAGGTCATGATGATCGTCTATATGAGCTACAACGTTGTTAGCTAAAATTGCCTTAGCTTTACCCTGTGTCTGCACAATGGATTCTGCTACCTGTTCGCTAAAAAAATCCACAATCGTCTTAACACCCAATTTTTCCGCAGTCTTTACCACGTTTACTGCCGGGTCCACACCCAAGGCTCTGAAACCCGCATCCTGAAAAAATTTCAACAAGATACCATCGTTACTGGCGATTTCCACCACCAATTCTCCGGCCTTTAAAAAACGAGCCATAATATCCTCGGCGTAAGCTTTAAAATGGTTGGAAATTTTAGGCATCCCGGAAGTAAAATAAATATAATCGGAAAACATTTCTTCCTTGCTCACCACATCTAACAGTTGAGCCAAATTACAATCCTCGCAAAAATAAACCGCCAAAGGATACTTTGGTTCATGGGCGAATTGACTCTTAGTTTTTAAAAATGAATTGGCTAAAGGTTGATTGCCCAAATCTAAAAATTTTACCAAATTTTGAGATTTGCAAATCCGACAATAAGTATTGTGTTTATACATCCCGTTAAAATTTACCGCTTTAATAATTATTGGAAATTTTCTGCTCTTTCGTCTTTTTGCCAATCAGTCAAAGACATTCCGGCTCTATCTTTACCACTAATTAATATTGAACCTTGTTTCAATTGCTCAAACTGTTCTTTTAACTTAACGTCGGCTAAAGACCAATCTAAATCTTCAGTTAAAGGCGATATCCCCGCTTCCCCTTTTGGGTTATAATCGGCAGTAAAAAAATATTCATTAAAACTATCTTCTAAAAAGAAGCTACCATGCGCCACACCGGGAGGCAACCAAATCCATTCACCATAATCTTGGGTCTTACTGGAGGGCAAGTCGTACAAAATTATTTTACCAAAAGTGGAAGATTGCTTCCGGATATCTAAGATCATATCCACCATATGACCGTTTATAGTTCTCAGCAACTTGCCAAGTGGAGGCTCCCATTGAAAGTGCAACCCTTTCACTACATTTTTTTTAGAAAAACTTTCGTTGGTTTGCACGAAGTTGTATGCTTGTAAAAAATCCCATTGCGAATTATTTACGACATCACTTTGCCTGAAAGTTTCCGTAAAATACCCACGATCATCCGCAAATCTGGCAAATTTTATGACTTTAACGCCCGGAAGGGCTAAATTTTTAATTTCTAAAATCTTCATTGGTACTGATTTTGGCTAATTTAAATTTTTGTAAAATTTTCAAACTAAAACTTCTAAACAATTTTTCATCTTCCGTATCCATATACCCTAACGCCCAATAGATAACTATAAAACTTCCAACTGCCAGAGGGCCAAAAATTACCAACTCTGTAAAACTATTAGTCCATTGCCATAAAGTTGACCCTACTATCAATCCATAAACTATGCTGGTAAAACCCAATCTTAGCAATAACCGCCCATAAAAACTCCCAATATTTTTGGCCAAAAAAACCGTTTTTTCCAACCAATAAAACAGAATAACAATGGGTAAAGCGGAAGCCAAATAAGCAATGGCTGCACCCAAAATCCCCAAAGGCTTTAATAATATTAACAAAAACAGTAAATTAATACCAGCCATTAACAGCGACCATTTGGCTACGGCTTTTTGCCTGCTAAGGCCAATTAAAAAATTGTATATTACGCCAAACAAAGAAAGTAAAAAATAAGTAATGGCTAAAAGATATAAAATATTGGTACCCAATAAGGCAAAATCTTTACCCAGCCAAAACCACAAAATCTTTTTACCAAACAAAATAATACTCACTGTTGTGGCCATTGCCAATACAGCTAGATTCCCAATAACTCTTCGAAAAATTATTCCTAACCTAACCACCTCCCCTTTAGTGGCTAACTCATTGGCTAAAGGAAAAAAAGTTCCGCCTAAACTCCCTACCACTGTGGTGGTTTTTTGGGCTACGTTACCGGGTAAGCTGTAATAAGTAAGTTGAGTGGGTCCTAAAAAAATTGGAATTAATAATCGGTCAAATTGATTAACCGCGCCCATACCAATATTTGCAATGGCGGTAAACAGACCAAATCCATAAAGCTCCTTTAATTCTAAAAAACTCCAAGCTAATTTTAGCTTTACCTCCGGTAAAATTTTATAGCTAAAAAACCGGTAAGCCAAGCTCAACCCAATTATGGTAATTAAATTTAAGCCTAAAATGGCTTTTAACTGAAACCCGAGTAAAGCTAAAATTAAGGCGCCAAGATTATAAACTAACAATTGAATTAAATTGATTTTATTGACAATATCAAACCTTTGCAAAGCTTGTGGAATGCTGGTATAAATGGAATTTATGGCGGTTAAAAAGGAAGTCAAACCTACCAGAATAAAAACTAAAAATAAATTTTCGTTGGCAATAATATTAAACCGGCTTAAAAAAAACTTACCTAGTATAAAAAATACGGTAAAATTAATTATGCCAATCAGCCAAAATAAACTATTGGCAGTACTCAGCATGAGTTGCAAATTTTCCATTTTCTTTAAGACTTGATACTCACAAATTTTTTTTATCACGCCGGAGGTTAAACCTAAATCCAATAAGCCCAAAAATCCCATAATGGTGTTGGTTAAAATCAGCACCCCGTATTCCGCCACCCCCAATTTGTGCACAATCACCGGAGTAATGAACACGGAAAAAATTATCGGCACAGCAAAACCTATAAAACTATAACTCACATTTTTAAAAGTTTTGTAAGATAATGAATTATTTTCCATAATTATATTTTCGTATATTTACCTTGGTGTAATAAATGATGTACTCGGTAATGCATAATAATTAAATCTTCCGCAAGTTCAAGCTTTTTCCATACATGATGCCGAGTATAAATTACATTATTCTCCGCTGTGCGTCTGGGATTGGCACCCGCAGACAAACCCGTACCATCTACCCGAAACTCACCCCCCAAATTTTTGGCTTTAATAAACTTGCCCCCAGCCTGAGCTGATCGAATGCAAAAATCCAAATCTCCGGAAATTTTAAATTGCTCGTCAAACGGACCCACCTTTTTATAAAAGGCCTTAGTAAACAAAAAAAACGGCCCGCATAACATTCCGGTTTTAAACTGTGTTTGAGTTTCCTTATTAAATTCCGGTATTTGCTTGTCGATCTTTTGACTCCAAATTGGCAAACCAAAAACATACCTTTTAATTATAAAAGGAAAATACACTAAATCCGCTCCCTGCTTAAAATGCTCTACAGCTTCCACTATTGCCTCGGGATACCTTACATCATCATCGTTCCACCAACCTAAAATATCCCCTTTGGCCATTGCAAACGCACGGTTAAATGTGGCGAAAACGGATTCCCGACCA
The DNA here is from genome assembly GCA_964436545.1 of uncultured Candidatus Saccharibacteria bacterium. Classification (GTDB taxonomy): domain Bacteria; phylum Patescibacteriota; class Doudnabacteria; order UBA920; family UBA920; genus JBBTRN01. The sequence goes on along the minus strand of CAYTCJ010000005.1, from coordinate 30,478 downwards.
ACATTTTCAAACTTAAACCAAGGCTCACTCGCCAGCCTTTTACCAAAAGCTTGTTCTTTTTCCGTCGCATCATTGGCAATCGCAATAAACTCAAAATCAATGTGGTGGGATTGCATAGCATGCGCAAAAACCTTTAAGCGTTGTTCAAACTGCTGTAAATATTTATCTGTTCTATATAAAGAGGTAATAATACTCACCATAAAAAATTGACATAAATGACAAAAGCGACGGAAATGAACAAAAATTAATTTTCCAGTTCATTTTTTTCAATTTTGTCATTACTTTAACTTTTGTTCATTTGCTTATACCATTCAATGGTTTGCTTAAGTCCTTGCTGAAAACCTACTTGAGCCACAAAACCAAACTCTTTCTTAGCTCTGCTTACATCTAATTTTCTTCGAGGCTGGCCGTTAGGTTTAGTTTTATCCCAAACTATTTTGCCTTGAAAACCTGTTAATTTTGCAATCATTCCAACCAAGTCTTTAATGCTGATTTCAAAATTTGTACCCAAATTTACCGGTTCTGGTTTATTATATTTTAAAGTCGCTAAAACTATTCCTTGAGCTGCATCATCAACGTATAAAAATTCTCGAGTCGGCTTACCAGTTCCCCATACCTCTACTGTGGATTTTCCTAATTTTACCGCATCAACAAATTTTTTGATTAAAGCCGGAATAACATGAGAAGACTGGGGATTAAAATTATCGCCCGGTCCGTATAAATTAACCGGCAACAAATAAATTCCATTAAAGTTATACTCTTGTCTATAAGCTTGGAGTTGAGCTAATAACATTTTTTTTGCGAGCCCATAAGGCGCATTGGTTTCTTCCGGATAGCCTGCCCATAAATCGGCTTCTTTAAACGGAATATGCGGAGGAAATTTAGGATAGGCGCAAACCGTACCCACTTGCACAAATTTTTTAACTTTTGCTTTCCGAGCTTCTTCAATTAACTGAATGCCCATTATGGCATTATCGTAAAATAATTTGCCCGGATGGGCTTGATTATACCCAATTCCCCCGACATTAGCTGCTAAATGAATAACTAAATCTTTACCTTTAACCGCTTTTTGACAATTGGCAACCACTCGTAAATCTAGTTCTTTTGATCTGGGACGAATAATATTTTTTGCTTTAGCCCCATGAGACAATAACTCTTGGTAAACCTTCTCACCTAAAAACCCGTGTCCGCCAGTTAATAAAATTTTGGCTGTTTTCAAATTAAACATAATTAGCTTTTAAAAAATTTAATACTGTTTTGGCTTCTGGCAAGTCTGCTTCGGTGGTTTCAATATCAAAATGACTCACGGGACCTTCAAACTTTACCGGCTTGCCTAAATAATCCGCCACAGCCTTTAAGGTTATAGCGTGCTTTCCGCCTAACTCTACTATGCCGGTTCTGTCCAAATGAGTAGCAATCCATTGACAACAAACTTCTATAGCAATAAAAGAATAACGACTCTCCCCTGACATATAAATAGTTTTGCCGGCTAACATATCGGCCAGGGCCCCTTTTTGCATATTGCTACTATATAAGGCACCCAACCGAACAATTAAATTTTCTCCAAACTCGCAAAGTTTTTCCGCAGACAGCTTGTGCCGACCATACACTGTATCTAATTGGCAACGAGCCGAAACCGTGCTAATCTGAATAAATTTTTTATACTTCCAACCATACACCAAATCCGCGGTTTTTTGTACGGTTTCCACAAAATCTTTTTGGGGGTGATTTTTTGCCCAAAACCTACCCGAGGGCATAGCTGAATTTATTACTATATCGTAATCTTCATTTTGGTGAGCTAAATAATTATCCCGAGTTATTTCCAAAACTTGATGCGTTTTTAAAGCATTAACAGCTTTGCATAAAGCGGTTCCCACATAACCTTTAGCCCCAATTATAGCAATTTTCATACAACAACTTTATTTAATTACGGTTTGGTGAAATTTTCCCTCTGCCAACAAAGTCCAATCTGTAATACCTTGTTTTAACTGTTCGTGAAGCGGAATTTTTAACCGGTAAGTGTCGGTTTCGTACTTATCTCCCCCCCTAGGACCATTCACAAAACTTAAAAATGCACACTTCTCTAAAGCAATAAACTGGTGTGCTTCTCCTTTTTCCCAATGTGTCACATCGTTCGGGGTAAGTAAAGTCTTAATAATTTTTTTACTGCCGGCTTTTCTGGAATAAGCCATCATTTTTCCAAACAGCATAAAATCGGCCTGCACTGATTTTTTATGATAATGACTGCCTCTTACCGCCCCTTTATTAGAAAAAATAATCACACAATGCTCATAAGGTTCATTCACAAAAATATCCGTTATGGTCCCACGGCGATCTTTAAAATTAATTTTACGCTTGGTTCTTTTCATCCTGTTAGAAGCAGATCGCGATCGAAATCACGATTGCTTTAAAATTAATGATTATAAAATTTTAATAAATTAATAAGTTTCATAAATAAATCCACGATCTCGGCTTCTAACGGGATTCCACCACATGCGGGGTAATAAATTTTAAATTGGGATGTTTGGGAGAAATTTTACTTTTTAACAATTCAGCAATATTCCAAGCCAGAATGAGGGCGTGAGTTACACTCTCGTCTATGGCTTCGTCGGCCAAAATGGGCAAATGCGACCCAGGCGTAAATTTACCAATTTTTAACGGTGAAGCGTCGGTGGCAAAATCTATTAAAGTCCTATCTATCCCACAATAATTTAACAGGGTATTCCCTTTAGCTGCGGCGCCAATTGCCACAATTTTACCCTTTGCCTGACGAGCTTTCACCAGTTCGTTCAACAAATTAATTTTGCAATTTCTTACCTCCTCGGCAAATTTTTTCCAAACTGAAAAATCATATAGTCCCAATGCTTCTTCCAAAATAATTTGTTTTTTGACCAAATCGCTTTCCTGACCAAAGCCCACAAAAATTCTTATGGATCCGCTCATGTAATTATTTTCTTCAACATGAGTAATCTGTAGCCCGTACTTTTTAAAGAATGAGACTAAGGGTTTAATGGCAACATAAGACACATGCTCCAAATAAATTACATCAAAATGCTTTTTACGAATAATCTCCAAGAAATACGGCAATTCAATCACAAAAGTACCCTCTTTATCTAAGAGCGCCACGACATTGCTCATAAATTCGTGTAAAGGCGAAATATGGTTAAAAGCGTTAGTTATTGTAATAACTTTTGCCTGTCCTTTTTTTAAAATTTTATCAACTGAGACTTTATTAAAAAAATCATTAATCGTCGGAATCCCTTTTTGCTCAGCTAACACCGCAATATTATGCGCCGGATCAACTCCTTGCACCTCAGCTCCCAAATTTTTAAAAGCACTTAACAACGTACCAATATTACTGCCAATATCAACCACTAAACCCCCTGGTTTTAAACCCGCTCTGGCCCATACCTCTTTTGCCATGTCATTAAAATGCTGGATGGAAACTTTGGAATTCCCCGAATCGTAAGAATAATCGTTTTCCTGATACCGCTCTTTAGCCGGCACAATAAAACTATTCATCCCATGTCCGCATACCTCGCATAATAAAACCGACAAAGGATAACGGCGTTCCATGGCCACCAATTGCTCAGGCTTCATAAAAAAATCCGCCAAAGGATGAAAGCCTAAATCTAGGACTTCCTTTAGCTGTGACGAACCGCATAAATGACAAGCATTCACTACCATAGAATTATTAAAAAATAATTTTATCTTCCACAAAAGGGCCATCCTTAAAGGCAAACACGCATGCTGTTTGGGAAATAGTCACCTCATGGGCTCCGTCGATAATTAACAAACATTGCCCGGGCTTAACTTTAACCTGTTTTACAAATTTTCCTTGTCGATTAAAAAGTTTAGCGGTTAATAAACCTTTAATTACCACTAAAGCCTCTGCGGGTTGCTCAGTAAACTTCTTAATTTTTTTGTGCATGTGTTTAGTTACTACATGCCCTTTTTGCCTTTTCATGAGTAACACCTGCAAAGACTCCTGAGGAGACGTAACAGGAAAAGTTCCAAACGACAAATCGGCAAAATCATACACCCGCGCCAAAACCTGTTTACCAAATTTAACTTGACTAATCATTTAAGTGTTGTAAATCATAATCCACCATGGCGTGGACAATCTCATTAAATTTCATTTTGGGTTCCCAACCTAAAACTTGCTTGGTTTTAGTAGCATCGCCGAGTAGCAAAGGCACTTCGTTGGGCCTTTTATATTTTTCATCGATCTTAATATAATCTTGCCAATTAAGGCCTACATACTTAAACGCTTCTTCCACAAACTCTTTAATCGTGTGCGTTTCTCCGGTGGCGACAACAAAGACATCGGGCTTAGAATGTTGCATAATTAAATAAATCGCCTCCACAAATTCCGGAGACCAACCCCAATCGCGTTTGGCATCTAAATTACCCAACACCAATTCTTTTTGTAATCCTTGTTTAATTCTGGCCACTGCTTTTGAAACTTTTTTAGTTACAAAAGTGCCTCCCCGTCTGGGACTTTCGTGATTAAACAAAATCCCGGTAGTCGCAAAAAGACCATACCCATCTCGGTATTGCCTTGTTAAATGATAGGCGGCTAATTTTGCCACCCCATAGGGACTTTGAGGCATCATGGGTGTGGTTTCATTAAAAGGCGCCGGCACGCCCGGCACGCCAAACATTTCCGAGCTGGAAGCTTGATAAAATTTAGTGTGTGGCGAAAACTTTCTAATCGCTTCCAAAACATTTAAAACTCCCACTGCATTGGTTTCCAAAGTATATTGAGGAATCTCAAAAGACACTTTAACATGCGACATGGCGCCCAAATTATAAAATTCATCGGGCTTGACATCGGCAATCAAACCGGCAATGGAGGCGTTATCGGTTAAATCTCCGTGGTAAGTATGCAAATTAGAATTATGATTAATTAAATGGTCAATCCGAGTAGAGGCAAACGAAGATAGTCGGCGCATAATCCCATGCACTTCGTACCCCTTAGAGAGAAGTAGTTCCGCCAAATACGACCCGTCCTGTCCGGTAATTCCACTTATAATGGCTTTTTTCATAGAAAATTTTAATGGTTAAATAATTTTTATCACTTGATTATAACATTATCGACGCAAAATTCCAAATTAGATTTTTAGTCCCAAAGCCGAAAAAATTTGTTTGAATCTGTGTTCATAACTATGCTCTTTTACAGTCCGCTCATAACCGGCTTGAGCAATTTTCTGACGTTCTGCTTCATGGGCTAAATAATATTGGCACTTCTCAATTAAATCACTGGTATTGGTAAAACTGACAATTTCCTTACCCGCTACATAATACTCTGACAAATTGTCCGCATGACCGGTTAATAAAAACCCGCCACAAGCGGGCACCTCAAAAGTTCGCCCCTTAATTTGCCTTCTTAATTTTCCGGTTAAAGCTTGTAAATTTTGAATAATATTATGCCCGCTGAATTTATAGCGACCCAGTTCTTTCTTAACCAACAACTTTACCAATTCTTTTTTCCATTCTAACGAGCTTTCGGTAAAATTTAAATTGATTTTGGAATGGGAAAAAATCTCCAGCATTTGTTCAAAATTCACCCTGCCCGAAGGCCACCCTCCCCCGTAACCTTCGGCTGGCAAATTCGCTAATTTTAAACTGTTAATATATTGTGAACGATTGCCATAATTTTTTCCCACAAAAGTAATGTGGTAATTATCGCCTGCTGGCTGATTTACTGACTGCTGATTACTGAAGGGTTTATATAAATGGGTATTGGCTCCCCACTGAGTTTTAATTACCTCCACACCCATGGCTTTATATTTAGCCACAGCTAAAGAATCGGTGGTGGAAACTTTGGTAAAAAACGGCGCCCAATACTTAGAATAAATGGGAAACCGCCAATGATCATCGGCAAACCAATTAAAAGTTAAAGTTTTGGTTTTTTCGGTAATAAACCGAATCGTGCTTTTTTTCAGCTCCTCGGTAAACAAAAAACAAAACAATAAATCATACTGCTTGTCCTCAACTTGCCGGATTAAAGCATGATTCATGGCTTCTCTCCCCTTTTCTCGCATAACCTCATCTATGGCAAATAACTCACAATTTACTCCGGCCATATTTTTAAGCACTGAGTAAAAATTTTGGTACTCAAAAGACAACCCCGCCTCTAATTTACCATATTCATTTTTCAGGCCACAAAAAAGTACGTTAATCATATTGCAAACTCCAACTCCATGGGTAAATGGTCGGAAACTAAATTATATGGCACGGTAAAATCCTTTACCTTAACTAAGGAAGATACAAAAGTAAAATCCGCAAAACTTTGCCGATTCTGGTATTTGGCCCAAGAGATTTCATTCCGAGTATTTTGGATATTAAAAACGGAAATTAAATTTTTTCCACAACCTTCCAAGATTTTTATACTTTCAGTAGCTGGCATTAAGTTAAAATCTCCACAAAGAATTTTATGATTGGAATTGGCTTTTTCCCATACCCCTTTTAAAAACTTAGAGCAAGCCAGTCTTAATGGTGTATCCAATTTATGGCCCGGCTGAGCCGGCCCGTGATAATTAATAACACTCAAAGAATTATTGTGGATTTTAAACTTAATTATTTGAGCGATAACTTTTCTTTCTATGGTAGGTTCTTGATCATCTTCCAGCAAATTAGTTATAAAATGCTCGGGTTGCTCCAAGTGGTCTTTAACAAAGACTGCGAGCCCATACTCTAAAGCAAAATCAACTTTACCGGTAAAGTCACAACCTTGACTACGGGGGGCAAAATAACCTTTAAAACCGGGTAAAAGCGTTACCAGCTCCTGAAATAAAAAACAACGAGCGCCAGATGAAAGTTTCGGTGACGGCTCCTGAGCAGAAAAAATTTCTTGAAAACAAAAAATATCCGTAGTTTTGGCCTGTTCTTTTACATAATCAAAAAAAATTTGCCCCTGTGTAGCGCCCCAGGTATTTAATGAGATTAGTTTCATAGTAATATAAATTCTAAAGACTAAACTCTATACAACTAAACAAAAATAAACCCTAAACTTTATAAACAAATGGTTTATTTTTATAATTCAATTCTTATTTAGGGTTTAATTTTTAGAATTTAACATATGCGCACCAACTCCGGCTTCTTTTAAGTCGGCTTCCAGCATAATTTTTACTAGTTCCTTAAAAGTGGTTTTGGGTTGCCAGTTTAAAATTTGTTTGGCTTTGGTGTAATCGCCTTGCAAAATATCCACTTCCACCGGCCTGTAGTACTTGGGGTCAATCCCAATATACTTTTCCCAATCTTTAATGCCAACTAACGCAAACGCTGTCTCTAAAAATTCTTTAATGGTATGCGTTTCGCCCGTGGCAATTACAAAATCATCAGGCTTGTCTTGCTGAAGCATTAACCACATAGCTTCCACATATTCCGGAGCATAACCCCAATCGCGCTTGGCTTCCAAATTACCTAAATAAATCTTATCAGTTTTTTCGGCTAAAATACTCGCAATGCCGGTGGTAATTTTTCGCGTGACAAAAGTTTTCCCCCGCCTTGGCGATTCGTGGTTAAACAAGATCCCATTGCAAATAAACATATTGTAACCTTCGCGGTAAACTTTACATAAATGATGAGAAAAAACTTTGGCTGCCCCATACGGCGAAGCCGGATTAAACGGCGTGGTTTCGCTTTGCGGGGTTTCTAAAACTTTACCAAACATTTCACTGCTCCCTGCCTGATAAATTTTAGTGGTAAGTCCATTTTCTCTTACGGCATCTAGCAGTCTTAAAGTCCCCAAAGCGTCTACATTGGCAGTGTATTCAGGAATTTCAAAACTTACTCGCACGTGGCTTTGTGCGCCCAAATTATATATCTCATTAGGCTTAACCGTTTTCAGAATTTGATTTAAATTAGAAGCATCCGACAAATCCCCATAATGCAAAAACAACCGCCTGTGTAGCTCATGCGGGTCTTGATAAATACTCTCTATCCGTTCAGTATTAAATACGCTACTTCGGCGAATTACACCATGGACTTCGTAACCTTTATGAAGTAATAATTCCGCGAGAAAACTGCCATCTTGTCCGGTAATCCCAGTAATTAAAGCTTTTTTCATGCTCTTTATACTTTACGCTTAATACTTTATACTATATAAAATACCATAAATTAACCGGCTTAGTAAAGCCTAAAAAATGAAAATTTTATATTTAATTACTCAAGCGGACAGAGGTGGAGCGCAAAAATACACGCTCGCTTTAGCCAAACATTTTAAAGGTGCAATTGCTTCCGGTCATGCGACTCTGAGGAACGAACCCTCAGGCTCAGACTCGAAGAGCATAGACACCCAAACACTTTTTGATGATGCAAAAAAAATAGAAATCACCACCTTCCCAATCAAGCATCTTAAACGAAACCTAAATCCTTGGCATGATATTTTGGCCATTGGGGAAATCCGCCAACTAATTAAAAATTATAATCCCGACATTCTTCACCTAAACTCTTCTAAAGCCGGCATTCTCGGCAGTTTTGCCAGCATTGGGCTTAAAACTAAAACAATTTTTACTGCACACGGATTTGTTTTTAACGAACCGATGAGTTTAATTAAAAAAATATTTTACATAATTGCGGAAAAACTGGCCAGTCACTTTCGTGATTACATAATTTGCGTATCCAATGCCGATAAACATTCTGCCCAAAAGTACCGACTAATTTCCCCACATCAAATTTCCACCATTTACAATGGCATTGAACCAATTAATTTTCTGCCAAAGTCTGAGGCACAAAGTTTTTTAAAATTACCCGCCAATAAACTTATTATTGGCACCATAGCTGGTTTTTACAAAACCAAAGGTTTAGATACGCTAATGCAGGCCATGGCTTTAATGCCAAATGAAATAAAATCTAAAATGCAAATCGTCCTCATTGGCAATGGACCAGAGTTTAAAAATTTAAAATTAAAAATTAAAAATTTAAAACTGGAAGGCATCGTCCTCACTCCGGGAAGCATTGATAACGCTTCTGTTTATCTAAAAGCTTTTGATATCTTTATTCTACCTTCCAGAAAAGAGGGTTTCCCCTATACTCTCTTGGAAGCCATGCAAGCCGGCTTGCCTATAATTACCACTAAAGTTGGGGGCATACCTGAAGCTGTGGACAATGCGGGAATCCTAGTAGAAGCTAACCAACCCCCAGCCTTAGCAGAGGCCCTAAAGTATTTAATAAATAACCCCAATGAGCAACTAAAATTGGCTAACTTAGCTGAGCAAAGAGCCCAGAATTTTTCCCAAACCCAAATGCTAACTGAAACCCAAAAAATTTATTCTCAACTAACCACTACTGCTCCCTAGCTCGATATTTCAACAACTGCTGTTGGTCTTCTAAACTTAATTTATTTGCCTTATTAACCAATTCATACACAGCTACCACTTGTTTAAAATTTTGTTTTTGTACCAACGCGTCAATTAGCCATTTTACTTCACCTAAAGTATGTGGCTCATAACCTAATGCTAAAGCTACCGAAGCTTGTTCTATACTTTTTTCTATTTGCTTATTTTTATTTAATAAGGTGGCATACAACCAACGTGTTTTAAAATAAGCTTTATCGTATTCTACGTTTTTTTCCACTAACTTTAAGGCTTCTGCATCTTGACCCTGAAAAATACGAATTTGCGCCAAAGCTTCTCTGGCCTCCACTCGGGTAGGAGCCAAAGCCACCGCTTGTTCTAAATCTGTAATTGCGCTATTGAATAAATTCAAAGAATTGGAATAATAGGCCAGTTGAAATCTCACACTGGCTAATTTTTGTAATAAAATCGGATCCAAAGGCGATTTATAACTCGCCAAAGCTAAATATTCTTCCAAAGATTGCAAATACTGGAGCAGTTTACTTTTATCTAATTTAGCTAGCACTTCTGGAGTTAAAGCTGGCAATAAGGCATCGGCATATTTTGATGCAGATTCAGATACATCAAAATTAAATTGATTATTAATCACATCGTTAAAATACCCAACCGATTTTTCTAAATTTATCGAAGCGTAAGCTAATCCATAATTCGTATTTTTAGAGGCCCAAATGGGTAGCCAATTTAAATAATAACCGCTATATACGACTACCAAAAATACTAGGCCTACCATGGAGAACCGAAAAATTTTAGGTAAATCCGGAATAACAACAGTTGATTTTTGTTTTTTCTGCATTAAAATATCCAAAACCCCGGCCAAGCCAATTACCACATAAAAGGCCACACTGGTTGGTACGGTATCAAAAACAAACATATTTTGCCCCAAATAAGCTACCAACCCGGCGACCAAAACACAAAATTCCAATAAAGATAAAAACTCTTGTTTATAAGACGCCAATAAAATCTTCAGGGTAAAAAGAATTATCCCGACATAAAAAATAAAGTTAATGATTCCGCCGGTAACTAAAATTTCTAAAGGATAGTTATGAGGCTTATCAAACCAGCTTCTGTCGTATTGGTAGCTTTCGGGATTGTAATATTTGTTGGAAATCACGTAATAATTTTCCGGTCCGACTCCCAAGAACGGATAATCTTTAAACCCGCGCAAAGCCGTTTGCCATTGAATAATTCTGGAGCTGGTATTGGTATCGCGCAACTCAAAAATCCTCCGCACCGTGCTACCTGTGGGTAAAACTTGCGGTTGCCAAAACAAATAACCAAAAAATCCACCACAAATTACAATAAAAATAATCCCCTTTTGCTTTAATGCTTTACTGGTGTTTAAAAATATATATAAAATTACTCCTACCGCCAAACCCAATAACACACCAACCAAAGCCCCTCTGGTTCCACTTTGCATCATAGCTAAAAAAAAGATAACCGCTAACACTCCATAAATAATTTTACTGGAAAGTTTAGACTGGTTTAACAAAAAATATAAACACAAAAACATGGGCACAATGGCAAAAGCCCCTAAATAAATTGGGTTGCCCAAAGTGGAAGAAGCCCTCCCCGGTAAGCTGGGATCCAACACCAAAGTTGGTCCGCCTAGCCATCCCACCACGCCATTGGTACAAATTACAAAACTAACCAAAATAAAAAATTGCAGTATGCGAAATAAATATTTGGAGGCCGTTTGACCCAAAAAAATAATATAAAAATACAATAAGGCTAAATGAGTCACATACAAGGCTCCCCCCATTCTTTCAAAATTACCAAAAACACTCTTAATTAGATTTTCTCCAAAAAATGCAGAAAGCCAAGTGGTTAACACAAATCCAACCACAGCAAAATTTAGCGGACTTTTAAGGTTCGGTCGACTCTGAGGATGAGTAAGTAGAAAATACGCATAAAATGGCAAAGCCAACTCTATGGCCAAACGCAAAACAAATGCCTTGGTGGTGACATAAGGGAATAATAATTGTTTACTCACCCACAAAGGTGAAGTTAACGCCAAACACACCAAACCGAAAAAAACATTAAACCTCAATTTATTTTTATTATCTAACATATATTTAATACTCCCACTTTAAATCTCCTTTATCTGTAAAGGTATTAAGCAATACTAACCCCGCTAAAGTCTTATTAATTCTCCCCAAGGCATCCTTACCTTCTAATTTAGTTTTGTTGATTTTACTATTATACTCTGCTTTTACATTATATTCTTTTTTAGAACGAATTGCTTGATGCAACTCCTTTAACTGCCCTTGTTTATCGGTCTGCCAATTAACTTTTAAACTATTGGGATTTATATCTTGATTAACTCCATTATAGCTTAAAGCCTTAATTTCCGCTTTCAAAGTTTTTTTTCTACCTTTTTCTTTTAACTTTAGTTCAGTAATATTTCCAGCTTGATCTTTTACAGTAATATTATCATCTAAATCCAGTAAAGTGAGTTTAGAAGTAGTAGTAAGGTTATCTTTTCCAACAAAACTTAAATCTTTAGTTTGAGGATTAAACTTAATTCCCAATTCCGGAGCGGTTTTATCAATTATGAAGTGTAAGGTTTGAACGGATTCATTATTTCCCGCTTTATCGGTACTAAAAAATTCTAAAGTATAATCACCCTCATTCTCCAACACAAATGGAGAACTATAATCTACCCAGCCTTGCTGATTTAAATTATACTGCGTTTTTAGTACCCCGGAAGTTTGCATTTCCTGCCCTAAGGTAATCGGGTCCAGAGAACTTAAAGTGATAGTTATATTAGAACGATAAAAACCCTTATCACCCATTTGTCCAGTTACATCAAGAGTGGTAATGGGGGGTAATAAATCTTTTGACTCATCTGAGTTTAATATTGTAGATGGCTGAACAACTTGGTCAATTGTATTGTCCCCATTAATATCTAAGTTTAATATAGCCTGATGACTACTTTCATTAACTGTTCCTTGCAAACTAGTACTAACTGGAATATTACTAAACACTTGGGTCTCGGTAGTCTGATTATTTTCCACGTTCTCTACTTTGAAAGTAAAAGTCCCCTCGCCAGTGCCTTTCAGGTTAATTTGGTAAGTTTGACCTTCATCTTCTGGCAAAAATACAAATTTATTATGTTCAAAAACTTCAAAGCTGGCATTTGGAATCTGATTCTCTAAGCTACCATCTTCAGAAAAACCTAACACATTGCCTAAATTATCCTTAACTGAAATGTCCAAGGGACTATACACACTGTAAGCTTTGCCATTTAACTTACATTTAGAGACATCTTGAGTAATAGTATCCCCTACTGACAAATTTGAACCGGTTATAATATTAACAATTTTTTGCCTAGTCCCGGACTGACTCAACATTTTACTATGCTCAGAACTTAACGAGTAATATTTTTTATATTCATCCACCGGCAAGTTGGTGGCACTTTCTAAAGGTACAGTGCCATCACCGGGAAGCATTTCTGGTATTAAATATTCACTATAATAATTTCCGGAAAGATTTTGCCAAGTACGTTCTATCACTTGGCTTAAGGTGTAAGCTTTACAACCCACAATATTATATACATCCACACCAGCGGTTCTTAAATCGTAATTATCAAACTCTAAAGTATGCAAAGCTTCCGCGTTATTAAACGCTAATAAATTTGCACCTTTTTGAGTTAACATTCGAGCCCGGGCTTCAGAATAATTTAAGCCTCTGTCTTGTATGGGCTGATTTAATAATGTTTCAATGACCCTATAAAAACTGCCTTTATTAGTAAAGTACTTTTGACTTGGGGCTAAGTCATAAACTACGGGTAAATTTTGTGCCAATTTTTTCATTTCTGCATCGGACAAACCTAATACACCAAAATTATCACCTTGCAGTAAAACTTTAATCGCTTTAGGCGCGCCCGTATTTGGCACTCCCACAAACACAGCTTTGTTAATGTTATGGGTGGTGGGGTTATCCCTTACATACTTCTTCACTAATAGTCCTCCAGTGGAATGAGCCACGACATTTACTTTACCACCGTTACCAATAGCTTGAATTTTTGCCTTCAGAGCTTCTATATTGATTTGATTTACCCCATACCGCCAGTCATAAGGAAAAGTAAATAAATCTTTGCCTTCAGTGTAGCCTTGAGAGGTAAATTCATTAATTAAACCGTCGGTATAATCAAATAATACTATATCACCAACCCCTATATTTTTAGTTTTCTTTTTTATAACTTCACCTAAATTCAAATTGTTAATTGGTATTAAATTGCTATTAAATAGCATTCCATCCATAAATTGATCACCTACATCAGTTAAATTTCTATTAATATCCAACCATAATTTTTCATTTCCTTTAAACATCTCTGTGCCTAAAACCCCAGGCACAATTAAAACCGGAGGTTTGTCGACTTGAGTAATATCTTTCACTCTTACTAAAGGACTGTCTACCCAGGCCCTACCCGGACCTGAACCGGTTTCGCCAAAACTAATACCCACCACTGGTCGCCAAAACGGAGTTAAGCCCCCGACTGGGTATGGCAAGCCAGTATCTTCATCGTAAGTTCTAAATTCATACCAGCCCGGAGCGTGATCCACTACTTGAATTAATAATTTTCTAACTCCAATAAAACTAGTAGAATTACTAATGTAACTACCACCTAAAATATCACAGTTTTCTGTAGCTAACAAAACAGCAGTATCTAAATTTCGCCAATCGTAAGGAATAGTGTAGTGAAACCTTACTAAACCATTAAGTCCATAATCGTAAGTAATACTAGTTACGGGAGAATGATTATCTATTGCCCTACAAACATTCGGGTCTGCGGTTTGAGCTAAAGATTGAATAGGAAAACCGATAACTAGCAGTAGGAAGATTAATAATTTGACAATTTTTAGTTTCATAAATTTTTGCTTAACAAATTAAAAGCCAATCCCATGTCTAAATGAAAATAACAAAAATAATATTGAGATTGAGTATAAAAATCCTAACACCCCAAACAGTCCAAAAAATATATATAATGACTTATTAATTTTTTCTTTGTTATAATTTTTTATATTAAAATATAATAAAAATATTGAGCCACATAATAGAATAAAAAATACAGAATATTTTACAAAGTTCGTATCATTTATTTTATTTTGATATTTATTAAATATAAATAATGGAAATAGATAAGTAAAAAATAATACTGAAAAATTCCCTAGCCAAATTTTTTGTTTCTTTGTCATATTTATTTCGTTAAATTTTAGTAATTTTTATTAGTATATCAAACCGAAAATTTTTATCAACTCTAGTTACTTATATACAAAATCATTCTTATATTCTGCAGAATATAAGAATGATTATTGGGTTTAAAACTGTTCGCCGAGGTTGAGTTTTTTCAAGAACAATTCCACATCGGCTTTGGCTTTGGGTTCCAATTCCAAAACTTTAAGCGCCGTGGCGCGAGCTTTGTCTTTATCCCCTAACTTAGCATACACAGTCGCTAAATTGGCATAAGTCTGAAAATCCGCCAAATTGTTTTTAATTAACTCTTCGTAAGCTTTTTGTAATTCGTTAAATTGGTTCAAATCGGAATAATATTTGGCCATCCATTGAGCCTCGGCTAAATTTCTAAACTCATACCCGTTTTGTCTGGCAAACCTTGCCAAATTATATGCCCTCGGCAAATCGCCAAAATCTCTATACAGTAAGGCCATGCGCCAAAAATTAAAGGGGTTGGCATAGTCAATTTTAATTACTTCAATTTGGGCCCTAACCGCCTGGTCCAAATCCCGCTTTACTTGCAAAGCTTGCACTAAATAATATCTGGGCTCTACCCGATTCGGCGCCAAACTTACAGACTTTAACGCCACTTCCTCAATCTCCTTAGAGTATTCGGCTTGCGTAATGTGCTTTAAAGTCGATTTCATATTTGTGAGCTTAAACCATAAAATAGGATCGTTGGAATTCTGTTTTAATGCCGATTCCAAGACCGCAATTACATCTTTTACAGTCTCTAAAACAAAAGCTCTGTCTTCCGGTTTTTGATTAACAATGGCTAACTCACTGGCAAATTCTTCATATTTAGATGCAGTTTCGGTTAAATCTAAATTCATATCCGCTCGATAAGCATTTTTAAAACCTTCTCTGGCTTCTACCGGATTTCTTAGCCCAATAGATACCCCGGTGTTTAATTTAGCCATGGCTTGGGCCGGTAAAAAATTGGTGATGTACCAAACCCAAACCACCACTAAGCCACACAGGATAAGTCCGTAGGTGGCCATTTCGGAACTCGCTTTAACCTCTCCCGATTTATTCTCCACTCTGTCGGCTTGCCATAAAAAGGCGGTAAACGCCAAAAATACATAAAAGGCCATACTGGCACTTACAGTATCGAACACAAATAAATTTTGAACTTGGTAGGCCGTAATTCCGCCTAATAAAATTGCAAATTCCAGCCGGCTAAGAATTTGGTGCTTTAAAGCCCGATACGCTCCGCCCACGGACATACCAATTAAGATTACATAGGCAAGAAACCCTAACAATCCGGAAGTAAGTAAAACTTCTAAAGGATAGTTGTGTGGTTTATCGAACCAGCTTCTGTCGTATTGGTAGATATTGGGGTTAAAATATTTATTCCCAATAACATAATAATTTTCCGGCCCCACCCCCAGCACCGGATGGTCTTTAAAACCTTTCAGTCCCGCCTCCCATTGTAAAATACGCGCCCGAGTGTTGGAATCGCCAAAATCCGTAAGCCTCCGCACCACTGAACCGGGTGCAAAAGCACCACTAAACACAAACAACATTAATACCACTAATAAACTCCCGGCAATGGCTAATAAGCCATAAAGCTTGTATTTTTTTTCTTCAATCATTAAGGCCCAAACTAACAACCCTAAACCCAAACCCACCAATAACCCCAAAAGCGCTCCCCGAGTCGCGCTGAAATAAATACCTAAAAAATTGAAAGCCGATGCCAAAAGCCAAAACCGAAACGCTCTTTTGTCCTCAGCTTGTTTAAGAAAAAATAAACTTAAAGTAAAAGGAAAAATTAAAAAACTGGCAAAGAAAATCGGGTTTCCAAAAAACCCGGAAGCCCGAGCCGGCAAAGAATCGTCCGGAAACGGCCAAGCAGGAAAACCCAGTTTGGTAAGTACCGCATATAACCCGCCTAAAGCGCCCAAGAGAGCCAAGAGTTTTAAAATTTGTTGAAACTTAAAATTACTGTATTTGGCCAAAGCATCCAAATAAAAATACAGCAACGTTAAATGCCCCAAATACCACACTCCCCCCATACGTTCATAATTACCCCACACGCTTCGATGAAAATTTACCCCCCATACGGAGCTAATAAGGTTAATGGCAAAAAAAGCCAACACTACCCAATGCAAAGGATGTTTTAAATTGGGCCGAATGGATTTTTCCAAACTGAGCAGATAAAAATAAATCGGCAACGCCAACAGCACGGCGCTTCGAAACCACAACACTTTACTGGTAATAAACGGATAAGCCAAATCCCTAAACAACCCAAAAACCGAAAGCAAAGCCAAGACCAATAAAGCAAAAAATAATTTTTTAGCTGTTGTAATTTTCATATGGGGATTATACTTGATTAAGCTGTTCTTTTCAAGGATGCTTTAAAATGCCCAAAGTGATCTTCAAGCAAAACAAATCCCCCGCTTCTCCAAAAGGAGAAACGGGGGTATTTGTTATACCATCTTAGTAATTAAATTAAGATTGCTCTTAATTTAAACTCTGTAAGATTAGTAAGTTCTACCGCCAGTGGAACCGGAAGCAGTGGTGTCGTGGCTCACGTTGATGAAATCAGATGAGTTGGCAACAACAGTGCTTGGAGTGGTTACGCCATCGGTAAAGCTAAAGGCAGTAATCTTCAAATCGTAGGTCTTAGCAGCACCAGTGCCAGCAGTGTTGAAGGCAGAGGTAGAAGCTTTAACTACGAAGTACTTGCTTTGACCGGCTGTAATTTCGCTTGCAGTGGTCAAAGTAAGAGCACCGGCTGTGGTACCAGTCAAGTTGACTGTACCATTAGCAGTGGAGTACTGGTTAGCATCGTAAACGGTGTAAGGCACGGCAACCGCAGTTGGGGCTGTACCGCCTTGTTGCAAAGTAATGCTGTTAAGCTTTACATCGCCTGCAGAGGAAGCAGTGACCTTAAAGATGCCCATAATTTCGTCAGTCGCTGGCACGCCAGTGGCTTGTACGCTTACCCCAACCGGACTGGTGATGGAATCAACAGAGGTTACGGTAATTGTAGATCTTACCACTGTAGTAGTAGAAGACTGAGCAAAAGTGGTTACAGTTGGGGTAATAGAAGCTTGGCTTTGAGCGCCACGAAGAGTAGCGTTAGCGGCCGCGTTCAAACCAACTGTAAATTGAGCGTTAGAAGCACCACCGGAAGCCCAATCATTGGTATCGGCTTTAACCGTTAACTTCAAGGTTCCGCCCGCTGGGACGGTGAAGTTTACATTGTTAAAGGTGATTACGTGACTGGACGGAGTGGAGCTGGTAGCACCGGCTTCACCTACGTTATTAGCTGTAGTGGAAGACCAAGTGCTCTTGGTGTAAGTGGTGGTACCATCGGTAATTACAAAATTCTTCAAAGTTGGCGAAGAAGTAGAAGCCGAACCGTTAAGCGGAGTGCCGGAAATGGCAGTCGCAGTTACGGTAATATCGGTTAAGGTTACTGCTTCGTTGTTTGAACTTTCTGTAAAGCGTAATACGCCCAACACAACACCGGTTTGACCCATAGCTACTTGTCTAGCTACTGGGGAATCAGCGTCTTTGGCAATAGTTACTGTGCCGTTGCCGGAAGTAGTAACTGTTTGACCGGAAACGTTAGCAGACAAACTTACAGAAGCTCCGCTGGTGGCAAGTTGAGCAGTTACGCCTGTGGTCAAAGTGAACACAGTGTGTCCGCTAAACAAGCTAGAGGAAGCGCTGGAAATAATGTCGGCATAAACATCTACTACTACAGATCCACCAGCAGGAATGTTGATGGCATTAGTTGGACTAAAGCTGTAAGTAGAAGAGTTAGTTAAGGTAGGTTGAATTTGGCCAATTTGAGTTGAACCAATTTTTACTTTCATGTTCTGAACATTGGAAGTCACAGAAGCAGAAGCAACAGATACCGTAATTGTAGTTACGTTAACTGCATCAGCTCCACCAGCGTTTAAGCTGAAGGAAGCTAATTTGGCGCCAACCGCACCAGGCACAACCTTGACCGGAGAAGCCAAACCGCTGTTTACCGTAGCTGTAAAGCTAGAAGTAGAAACGGTTAAAGCATTTCCGTTAGCAGCAGAGGTGGAAATGGTAGTTACCGAAGTCACACCTTGAGCGTTGGAAGAACCAGCGGTTAAGCTGGCTGTCATATTGCCAGTAGCGCTTAAAATAGAGGTTAAGTCAGCCACAATGCTAATCTTGCGAGTAGTGTTAGCTGGAATAACGTAGTTTAAGTTAGCAGAAGAACCAAAAGTGTTGGTATAGGCAGTGGCGCTAGGACTTACTGTGCTAGTTACCGAAGTACCCAAACCAAAACCTTGATCATCTACCAATTTGACATTGGTAATACTTGCCCCACCAGCATTGGTGGAAATGCTAATTGGTAAGTTTAACAATTTCACATCTTCACCATAAGCAGTAAAGTCAAAAGTTGCCAAAGCAACATTAGTCATACTGCCTACAACTGCGGTATTTCGGCTGGTAGCAGAGCGAGTAATGCTCAAAGAACCGGCGTTAATAGTAGCAGCTGAAGTTGGGCTGTTAGATGGGAAAGTAGAGCTAGATAACACACCTACATTGTAAGTGGTGTCATAAGCAATAATGTCGTAGCTTCTTTGGATGCTAAACTGGTAAGTTCTGTTAACTTCGGACATAATGTCGGCTTTCAATTGAAGTTGAACAGTTTGACCGGTTGGGATGCTCAAAGGAGATCCGGAAAGGTCAAAGAATAAAACTTTATTGCCTGGCATAGTGGCTAAAGTGGAACCCACTTGCACACCACCGGCCATAAGTTTTAAGTTCTCAAAACCAGATGCAGCTGCAGAGCCAATCATAGTTAAGGTAATACCCTTAACCGAAAGCGCGCTGTTAGCTGATTGCAAACTCCATTGACCTGCCAAAACATCTTTAGTACCAGCATTAATGCTAGTACCTACACCCACGTTGGTAACGGTTAAGGTTGCCAAAGAAGGAGAAGAGACAGTGGCAGAAGTCATCAAGTTACCGTTAGCTGGGAAGGAACCGGATACGGAAGAAGCATTAGATACGATATGGGAAGCCGAAGCTATGCCAAAACCGTAAGTTAAGCCAGAACCGGAACCGGAAGACAAATCACCTTTTACCCAAATGGTTTTGGTGGTGTTGGCTGGAACGGTAAAGAGACCAGCGCTGTTGGTAAAGGTTACCACACCGCTTTGGAAGGAAGAAGATTGGGCAAGCATCATACCACCATCAAACAAATACATATTGTTTAAGTTGGTATCTGCGCCAAGACCGCTTCTGGTAACTTTCACTGTAGTAACAGTTACTGGGTTTGAACCGGCAGTAAAGTTAAGAGCAGTAAAGTTTAAGAAAGCAGCACCAGTGGCGTAGTTTTGAGCCACCGGAGTAGAGGAGCTAAGAGACACGCTCAAAGCGCCACCTACTGGAGGAGGAGTTGTACTACCGCCAGTAAGAGCGGTTGGGGAAAGCTGACCAGGAGTTCTGGTAGCCATTACACCAGTTTGGCTCTTTGCCTTGTCAGCTGTGTTAGCTGGCACGACTTTGCTGAAGCTATAGCCCCAGCCATTGAAGGTGGTTAAGTCTGGAATACCCAATAAACCGCTGTTGCCTACCAATTGGACTGTGCCGTTGTTGTTAACAAGCACGCCTGGGAGGTTAGCGTCTGTGGTATTGCTGATTAAAGAAGGATAAGCTGACATCCAAGAAACGTCACCGTTTTGGGCGTTAGCAAAAGTGAAACCTCGTCCGGTAAAGACAGAAGCGGAAGTAAATCCGGCTTTTTGTCCACCAGAAATAAGGTAACAGGTTCCTTTATCGCTACCTCTATCGGAGCAGATTATGCTACCGTCTTGAGGAGGAATAAAGCTTCCAACCGGTAAAGCCAAGTCTTCGGCATTAGCCTGGACAACAGTGCTCCAGGAGTTAAAACCATAAGACAAGAAAGCACCAGCAGAAGTGTAGGGTCTTCGCATACCGTCGGTAGTAATCATAGATACAGTTCCATCGGAACCGATTACGTTAGTACCGGCAGAGTGAGCTGCAGCATGAGCGGCTAAAGGAGCCAAACCCATTAACACGGTAGAAGCAGCAAGACCTACGGCAAAAACTTTCTTTGCAAGAGTATTGCTCATTTTTAATTTTCCTAAAATTCCTTTTCAAATGATTGATTATTCAATTGAGACAATCAATGATATTTGAAAAATTATTAATTTTCGCTTTTACGTAAAGCTATTTTAGCGCTCTAGAGATCACTAAAATGTTTAGATAAAAACGTCTATTGAAACCTTATAGCCTAACAAAAATTGACTATAAGTTCGACCACCCCGCCAACGGCGGGGACATATAGCTAAGTTTTAGCCATACGGTTCAATAAATATATTCAGGCACCAAATCCAAGCTTTATGAAGCTAAAGAAAATTCTAACCTCATCAATAATTGTCTTCTTGCCTTACCTCTTTGCTTCAACCTTTTTTCTCTTACTCTTGCGTCCTTTTCAGCCAAGTAAGCTTCATAATAAATTAACCTGAATGGTGCTCTAGACCGGGTAGATTTAACCAGTCCAGAATTATGTGCTGTAAAACGTTTTCTTAAATCTTTAGTTGAGCCAATATATTTTTCCTTATCCTTTTGGCTCACTAAGATATATACGTAGAACATAATTCTGTTCTTGTTTGGTGCCTGAATATATTCATTACTCTCTTAGCCATTACCTGGGTTACTGCTTAATTATTTATTCCATTACAAAAAATGGAACAAATAGCTAAACAATAGACAACATTATCATTATTAATCATTATTACCCACTAAAAGACGTTAAACTTCAGCTTTTATTACAAAAAATGTTTTTCCAACAAAAAACAGAGATTAAACTTATTTGGCTTAAATAAGCCAAATAAATTCACTTTTTCTCTGATAAACTTACTTGGATATTTGATATTAAATTTAATATTGCATTAAATTGTAACATTTCAGATATTATAATAAACTTTAAAGGATTTGTCAAAACTGAAAATAAATGTTAATATCGTTGAATCGGGCTGTCGTATACCGGTAGTACGCCTGCTTTGGGAGCAGGTAGACTGGGTTCAATTCCCAGCAGCCCGACCAAAAGAGAATGTCTAATTTATTCGGCATTCTCTTTTGGTTTATGGCGATGCGGAACTTTCCCAGTTTACCCCGTAGTGAGCCAAAGGCTCTACTACTGGGGCAGTCTAACCACAAAATATTTAAAAAAACCGCCCCCCTTTTGCAAACAAAGGACGGGCGGTTTTTTAAATTAGCACACCATTCCAATCTTCTGTAAATTTTTTAATTCCTTGATCTGTTAAACTATGTTTTAAATCATATTCTTGCCAAGGTCTATCAAAACTTACATTTTCATAAGGGATTGGTTGTAAATTTACTTTACTGGTTTCCAAATTATTTATGGATTGCTGATTTATTAACTCTTGCTTTGCTAACCCCAAAACTTTCAAAGGGGCAGTCAAACAATCACTTCCCAAATTTATCGCTTCCAAAAGATGTTCCCTATTTCTAATACTGGCTGTTAACACTTCTACATGTCCATCGCCGTTTTTGTACATTTTTATAATATTTTTTATTAAATCCATCCCCCGCTGGCCAATATCATCTAACCTGCCCACGAACGGAGAAATAAACACTTGTCCTCGTTTGGCGCCTAAGCTCGCTTGGTAAACCGCAGCAGCTTGAGATTCGGAAAAAACTAAAGTCACATTTACATTCATTCCCGCTTTTATACTTTTTTCTACAGCTTTTAAACCCTCAGGCAAACAAGGGTATTTGATATAAGCATTGGGAATCCAATGGTTAAACTCTTGAGCCTGCGCCAGCATTTCCTCTGCAGTGGTATGCTCATTGGCATACACTTCTATAGAAATCGCTCCTTGAGGAATAAGTCGATGCATTTCTACAATCTGATTTTTATAAATCTTTAAAAGTTCAGGCTTAGAAAACTTTTTATTCGGTAAAGTTTTAGCTACCAAAGAAGGATTGGTGGTTTGGCCATCCAAAAAACCCAAAACGGTTAAAGCAATTTGGGTTTCTTGCGGATCAGCGGAATCTAAAAATATTTTTGTGGACATTTAACAAAAATCTGTAAAACTTAATTAGAGTGGATTCCCGTTTACACGGGAATGACAACTCAACACCATTTATTTAAATAATTTTTTGTCCTTAGATAATTCTTTAATCACTCTAAACGCCTCTTTCGCGTTATCGACTAAATTAAACAGTTTTAAATCATCTTTATTAATGGCTTTATTCTTTTTACATAAAGACTCGTCAATCCATTTTAATAAAGGTGTCCAAAATTCTTTATTCACCAAAATAACAGGGACAGGCCGAATTTTTTTCGTTTGAATCAACGTAATCATTTCAAAGAGTTCATCTAAAGTGCCGAATCCGCCCGGGAAAAAAATATACACACTGGCTCCGGTTTCCAGCATAACTTTTCGGGTAAAAAAGAAACTAAAACTTTCCGACTCTTTCACATACTGATTCACTCTTTGCTCTGTGGCGAGTTTAATGTTTAAACCCACACTTCTCCCCCCGGCTTCAAACGCACCTTGATTAGCCGCTTCCATAATCCCCGGACCACCTCCGGTAATGACCGCAAAATCCGCTTTGGCTAACTTGTAAGCCAAATCTCTGGCTTCTTGATAGATACTATGGTCAAAACCCACTCGGGCCGAACCAAAAATACTCACGGATTTTTTAAATTTTTTTAAAAAATTAAAGCCTTTGGAAAATTCATTCATAATTTTCGTTAAGGTGTGGCTGGAAATATGTCCCATATGACCTTTTTTAAAAATATGTTCCATTTGCGACACCGGAATACACACTTCCCTACCATGCGAAGTAAAACAAATAATCTCGTTTTCTTTGTGAGTATGATTTATACTTTGTGCTATGCTCATTGGATTAAAAAATATTAATTTTAGGACTTACGCTTTTGAGTCAAGTTCGACAAGAGCTTGATTTGGCTTTAAAGTTCGGGCTGAGCCCGAACTCAAGCCAAATCATCACGATCCAGGCAAAATGCGAGTATATTTGGAGCCGTAGTTTTACTACGGCGACAAATAACGGAGCATTTTAACGAAGAAATTGACCAAAGCCACTTTAGAACTTCGGCTCTGCCGAAGTTTAAGTGGCAAGAGCGTAAGTCCTAAATTTAAACTAATCTTGACTACTGGTAGCCATGCTTTCATTATTTAACTTTTGCTCCATACCGGACTCATATTTACCCAAACTCGCCAGACTGTTCATGTGCGCTCTGTGTAAAAAAACTTTTTGCGCTTCGGCTAAATTTTCCGATTTACCCTGCCAGACTTTAGTGGCAGCGTCCTGCAAAGCTCTGGCAAAAGAAAAAGTTAATGGCCAAGCTGGCTTCCCTTGCTCATTAATCGCATTTAAATTCTCTGTAGCTTCAATATCACCCTGCCCGCCGGACAAAAACACCACTCCAGCCAACTCTTTTGGCAAAGTTTTTTGAAATACCTCAATTGTTTCTTTGGCCACCTCTTCTGGACTAGCTTTACTGCCGGACTTGTTGCCCGGTAAAACCATACTGCTTTTTAAAATCACGCCTTCAACTGCTACACCGACATTTTTTAATTCCTCAAACAGGGCAGTTAAAATTTTGATCGTAGCTTCCTTAGCCTGCTCTATGCTATGACTGCCTTCAAGTAACACCTCTGGCTCCACCATGGGCACTAACCCGTTCTGCTGACAAATTAGGGCATATTGGGCCAAATCTTTGGCATTCTGTCTGATGTTGGCATCCGTGGGTAACCCCTCACCAATCGTAGTTACACTTCGCCACTTACAAAACTTGGCGCCTAAAGATACATAGTCTTTTAGTCTATCGGCTAAACCCTCTAAACCCTTAGTCACTTGCTCAACTGATGATTCACTCATAGGCATTAAGCCTTCATCTACTTTTATTCCGGGCAAAATGCCTTCATCGGCTAAAATTTTTACAAAACTTTTACCCTTGACTGATTGTCTTATGGTTTCATCGTGTAAAATTACCCCGCTAATATAGCGGTTCTCCTCTGGGGCGGTTAACAACATTTCTCTAAAAGCCAGCCGATTGGCTTCGTTATTTTCCAAATTAATTGAGGCAAATCTTTTCCCTACGGTTTTCATACTTTCGTCGGCAGCTAAAATCCCCTTACCTTCCGCGACCATTTGTTTGGCAATTTTTTTAAGTTCAGATATGTTCATATTGAAAATTAGTTAATAATGTTATGGGTTATGGAAACCGGTTTAGTTTTAGGTAATAAGGCATTAGTCAATAACGCCTTTTTATAAAAGATGTCCATGCTTGGGCCAACCTATAAATTCTTTTTGCAAGTATTTTATAATTTTCTATTAGCTCATTACATAATTCTATCTCAATTTGATAAATATCTTTAACTTGAAATATACTTACAATCGTTTCGTTAACCTCCGCCATGGCGTCATCTAAATATTTTTGAAACCCCAATTTTTGATGTTTCTTAGCAAAACCTTCGGCGATTAATCTGGGAATTGCTTTTGATGATCTTGACAATTGGTCTTTTAAATCATATTTTTCGTGTTCTGGAAGTTTTGGTAAAATATTTTTAGCAATCTTCAACATGCCATTATAAGAATCTTGATAAACTTCTAAATCACTAAAGCTATATATCGGTTTTTTATCTTTTTGTTTTTCGTCCATAAAACCTATAACTAATTACAATTCTGGATTCTATAACTTATAACCACTTACCCCTTTGCATTATGCTGTGTAGTTATATACCTCACCGTCCCTGACACACCACGAATTACTAATGAATGAGTAATAATTTTCCCAGCTTGATATCTCACACCCTCCAGTAAAGGCCCATCTATAATGCCTGTGGCAGTAAAAGTTAAAATTTTTCCTTTCGCTAAATCATTCACACTGTAAATTTTTTTGTCATTCAAGCCGGCTTTTTTTAAGAGTTGAGAATGAGCATCTTTAAGCGGATTAAACCGCACGAACATTTGCCCGCCTAAAATTTTTATTGCTGTGCCGGCTAACACTGCTTCGGCACTCGCGCCTATGCCCATGAGCATATCAATTCCGCTTTCCGGCATACAGGGCGCAATAGCCCCGGCTACATCACCATCGGTAATTAATCTTACCCGAGCCCCGGCTTTTCTAATTTGGTCAATCAAGTCACGGTGACGTTCCCGGTCCATCACACACACTGTCACATCACCCACCTTTTTACCTAAAGCTTGAGCCACCCTTTGAATATTCTTAGCTGGCTTGTCCCCCATTTTAATGACCTTAACGGCTTTAGGACCCACTGCCAACTTTTCCATATAGGTATCGGGTGCGGACAACAGCGAACCTCTGGCTCCGGCAGAAATTACGGCAATCGCGTTGTAACGACCAAACGCCACACTGTCCGTGCATTCCAAAGGATCCACTGCCAAATCTAAGGCCGGTCCTTTACCGGTTCCCACGTTCTCTCCGGTGTATAATTCCGCTGATTCATCTTTACTCCCCTCCCCAATTACCACCACGCCTTTAAACTCAATTTGGTTAAACCGATCGCGCATTTCGTCTACGGCAGCGGCATCGGCTTTTTTAGCCTCGCCTTTTCCCACCCATTTAGACGCTGCAATCGCCGCCGCCTCGGTTACTCTTACAAATTCTAAAGCTAAATTTCTGTCCATAAAAAATTTGGTTAGTACTTGTCTGGTGACGCTTGTTTTTAACAACCAAACAAGCAAATTAATAAAAAATTAAGCACCTTAAATTAAAAATAGATTATTACTGGATTGTATTTGTGGTTGGCATATTTCTTAATTTCCCTTGCACACGATTATGGCTAGCTAACATGTTATTTTTTAACTTTTCTAAGCTATTAAGCTCTTTTTCTAATTCGGAAATTTGCTTAAAAACTTCAACTAATTGATTAGCAAAAACAATCGCTTCCTGCCGATCTACAACCTCTATCTGCCCACAAATTTCATCGTGTTCATTTTTTAAAGTGTATAAACTAGCCCGAATATTTAATATTGCTTTATCAATCTCAACCGCTCTCTCTGTGTATGCAGAATAATTACTTATCTCCGCCATAAAATCTTAATTGGATAATTTTTAATAAACCCTTAAACGCATCCCAAAAACCAATATGTTTACCTTGAGCCTTACTTCTAGGCTTATAATTGATGGCAACTTCTTTCAGTATAGCATTGTTTTTGGCAAGTTTACAGGCAACTTCAGCTTCAAATTCAAAACCTCGGGATTCAATTTTCAGTGCTTTAAACAATGGCGTAGGAATTAATTTATAGCAAGTATATAAATCGCTCAGCCTTTGCCGATAGAGTAAATTAAATGCAAAAGTTAAAAGCCACGCTCCCACCACATAGTGAAACCCTCGTTCAGGGTAAGCCTTATATCCCCGAGCGCCAAATACCACAACTCCCCCTACCCCCTCTTTAGACAAAGCGGGGGTATGAAGTTCAGCCAACAACTTTGGCAGATCTTCCGGAAAATATTCCAAATCCGCATCTTGAATCACAACATAATCTCCGTTGGCGCTTTTGAGCGCAGTCTGAATGGCTGAGCCTTTGCCTAAATTAACTTTATGATGCACCGGACGAATGCCAAAAGTCTGGTTGATAATCGCCCCGGTCTGGTCGGTGGAACCATCGTTAACCACAATAATTTCTTTTTCCCAACCACTCAGTTTAACTGCCAACACTCGCTTAATAACCTCCACAATGGTGGTTGCTTCGTTATGCGCAGGAATGATGATGGTTAAAACCATAAAAATGTATTACGAATCAGAAATTAGGAATTAGGCCAAACTTACCAGCCTAGTCGGTCATAAAGCTCTTAACGACAGACCGGCAACTTACTCACTTACAATTTACCAACTTATTGAGCAGACAATCCAAACATCTCTTTAGGTATTGCATATTTTTTAATTACTTCACTGTTCGCTGGATTATCTTGCTTAACAAAAATAATATTATAGCTATCAACAAACACCGGCACCCACAAAGCATCTTTTACCCTAGCCACTAAAAAATTTTGCCCCCAAGGGGTTAAATCGCGCCTAGAAAAAAATATAACATTAAATTGATATTTTTGCATTAAACTCTCCCACTTAGCGTTATCTTCTTGCGCCGGAATATATTCTTGCTGAAAATGCGCCAAACTATAGGCTTCCGGCCGGTTATCGGTAAACACCGAGAGCCTCCCTCTCTTTTCCAAAGAGGGGGCTGGGGGGAGTTCAAACAATTCAAAAATCAAATATCCACCCACATCATAATTATTAAAAATCGGGCCGGCCAATTTATGGTTTTTAAAAAACTCGGCTGAGGCTTCCACTTGTGGCAACAGACCAATGCCAAAATTAGCCCGAGTGCTTTGCCAATGTTGCCAAAACACCAAACTCCCAAACAACACCACACTTAACATAATCACATTGGGAAAAAGTTTATAAGCCAAATGCTCGCTAACCGGTAATAATTTAAAAAGGTTGTCGGCTAAGATGGGTAAAACCAACAAACCAAAAATGGGAAAATTTCTAATGGCCAAAAAGGCTAAACTCGCAATAGTTAAAAATAATAAAAATTGAACCCCTGTCTTAATGGCCAATTTTTTCATTTGGCTTTGCTTCATAGCCACTCCCATAAAACTTAGCAAAGTTAGCACGACCAAAAATTTAAACAGTCCGAAATTCATATTTTGCACGATTCCCAAATTTTCCAAAAAACTTACCGATTGATTCTCCACAATCCGATATCCATATTCCCGAAAAATATTTAACGGATAAAGCAAACCATGAAGGCCGAATGGGTTAAGCAAACCCGCCCCCAAACAACCTATAAAAACCCCAATTAAATGTTTTAATTGCCCACTAATTTGATAATTTTTATCTTTCAGCTTTTGCCTTAAATCTTCCATCGCCTGTGTGAGCAGAAACGTGCCTAAAATTAGAAAGCCAAAAATAAACCCGATATGTAAGTTAACCCAAAATAACATTACAATTGGTAACAAACATAACATCCACCCCCTCCTAACCTCCCCCCTCAAGGGGGAGGAATTGTTTATTAAACCACTACTACCTTCCCTCCCCTTGAGGGGGAGGGCTGGGGAGGGGTGAAAATAGAATGACAACACCCAATAAAAGACTGCTAAAAATAAATAAGTAAAACCTTCGGGACGAATTTCCACCCTTTGAGTAATAATGGGCAAAACCAAAACCCCCACAGTCAAAGCTAAGGTCCAATTAGACAAATTTTTTGCAGTTACCAAAGCTAAAATAAAGGCCAAACTCACCAACCCAATATAGAATACGGACAATCCCTCAAAGCCCAAATAATTGTGGACAAAATAAAACACCACCCCGCTTAACCAGTGATGGTTAATAAACTCATGGTTGGGTTCGGTATAAGAATAAAAATTTGTGTAAAGGACGCCATGTCTATCTGTATTTGATCCTTGAATAATCACCGAACCGTTCTGAATATGCCTACCTATATCCGCCACCGGCAAATCGATTTTTTGCATTAAAAATAACCCGCACCACAGTGCGAGAATTAACACAATCACTTGCCGGCCAATAGAAAAAAATAAACTCATAAGACTATGAGTTTATTTTAACATAAAAATAGATTTTAATTACCTACTCCTTTTGCGACTCAAACGCCGAAATTAACTGCTCGGTCATATTAGTGGCGCTTTTTACATTGGTATCCATAAAAATCACTTTGGCTTTAGCATCGTTGCCTAAGTTTTTCATGGTATCCAAATACTGGTTTAAGGTTAACAAAGCCATAATTTCCCGAGAATTCTGCCCGGTCGCGTTTTTCACAATTTCAATAGACTCTTTAAGCCCCTTAGCAATGGCTTCACGCTCCAGCGCAATCCCCTCACCTTGTAATTGTTTTCTAATTTTCTCCGCTTCCGCTTCCTTAACCGCTTGAATTTTTATTGCTTCCCCTTTATACTCCGCGGCTTTCTTTAATTGTTCACTGGCCACCACTTCACTCATTGCCAAAGTAATGGCGGGCGGAAAAGACACTTCCATAATCTGGAAAGAAAAAATTACCATACCCCATTCGCTAAATTGTTTCTCCAAATCCCCGCGAATATGCAAAGCCAATTCTTCCTTTTTCTCCAAAATGCCTTCGTGAGTTTCTTTTGCCACATAAGTCCTTAAGCTGTTTTCAATAATCGCGCCAATGGATTGACTGCGACTCACTAAAGAATAAGTGTATTTTTTTACTCCGTCTTCTGTGGGTAAAACCGCATAAATCAAGTTAGTAGAAATATCCACAATCACTTTATCTTTAGAAGGATAGGTATTTTTTAAAGCAAAATTTTGTTGCCTTAAGGTAACTTTTTCCGCCACTCTCTCAAACAAGGGGATTTTAAAATTTAACCCTGCGGTCATAATCCGGTTAAACTTACCCAAAAATTCCACCACAAAAACCGTATTTTGCTGAACAATCCGAACCGATAAAACTAAGAGGATAATAATTATTCCCAGAATAATTTCCATATGATTTTTACTTACCTTTAATTAAGTTATTTACTTTTTGCCAACTTGCGTAAAGCGTTAACTTTGTCGGTCTTTTCCCCTCCTTCGCTAAAGCTACGGAGGGCAAGCCAAGGCACAAGCTATCTTTTATTTATCAATTTTCTTATTTCACGAACTTTATCAACTTTTTCCCAAGGAAACTTTACATCGGTTCTGCCAAAATGTCCGTAAGCTGCGGTTTGTTCGTAAATGGGTCTTTCCAAATTTAACTGCTTAATAATGTCTGCCGGCTTAATGGGAAATATTTGCTCCACTATAGTTTGTAGTCTGGTGTCGTTAAGTTTCCCCGTACCTTGCGTATCCACCAAAACCGAAACCGGCTTAGCC
>CAYTCJ010000004.1:57094-128908 GCA_964436545.1 uncultured Candidatus Saccharibacteria bacterium | reverse complement strand
CCAATGGAATAAGCTAATTGCACCAAACATTTTTTAGCAAGTCCCGAAGCCACCACGTTTTTGGCAATATACCGAGCTGCGTAAGCTGCGCTTCGGTCCACTTTAGTCACACATTTACCGCTAAAACACCCGCCTCCGTGCGGTGCATAGCCACCATAAGTGTCCACAATAATTTTTCTACCCGTCAGACCGGCATCGGCTGGCGGTCCACCAATCACAAACTTCCCGGTAGAGTTAATAAAAATTTCCGTATCTTTACTTAATAATTTGCCCAAAACCGGCTGTATTACCGACTGTTTTATATCAGCTCTTAATTTTTCCATAGGCACCGCTTCGCTATGGTGTGCGGCTATTACTACTGCGGTAACCTTTTTGGGTTTCCCGTTCACATACTCCACACTCACTTGGCTTTTACCGTCGGGCCGTAAATAATTTAATTTCCCATTTTTTCTAACTTCCGAAAGTTTACGAGTTAACTTGTGCGCCAAAGCTATGGGTAAAGGCATAAGCTCTTTGGTTTCATCGCAGGCAAAACCAAACATTAAACCTTGGTCCCCAGCGCCTTGTTCTTTAAATTCCCCCTTGCCCTCGTCCACGCCTTGGGCAATATCCGGAGACTGTTCATGCAAAGTAGAGATCACGCCCACATCGCTAAAACAAAAACCAATTTCCGGTTTATCGTAACCAATGCGTTTTAAAGTTCTTCTGACAATTTCTTGAATATCCACATAAGCCTTAGTTCTGGCTTCCCCGCCTACGACTACAAGTCCGGTGGTAGCAAAACATTCCACCCCGGCATGGGCTTTTTTATCTTGTCTTAACATTTCATCGTAAATCGCATCGGAAATTTGATCGCAAATTTTATCCGGATGGCCTTCGGTTACCGATTCCGAAGTAAAAATCTTCACTTGATTATTATTATTTTTCATATATTTGACTTTCCGCCTTTGCCAAGGCTTCGGCGGATTATTGCCCAATTAAAATTAAAAGTGCAATAAAAAAATTCCTTTCTTTATCCCCCGCCAAGGCGGGGTTGGCACCTTGCTCAAGGTAAATTTAGAGCAGGTTGCCGTCCCGCTCTTTTTACAAAAGGGCGGGACTCTTGATAAATAATTATTTAATTAAAAATATAATAAAGTATCTTGAAATTTTTGTCAATTTAATATAGAATAAACTTTGTATTGCGGGTATCGCCCCGAAGCAATCCGCCTCTGGCGAATGCTACGGGGTAAATATATCGGTTATTATTTCAGTTTTCCCCGCCTGCCATTGCCTTTGAGGCGGAATTCGTATAATGGTAGTACGCTAGCCTTCCAAGCTGGTGGCACGGGTTCGATTCCCGTATTCCGCTCCAGAGGCATCGGCGGGCAGGCAAACTGAGGATGCGGGTTCGACTCCCGCTACCCGCTCCAACACTGCTACTCTTTGCTAAACAAAAAAAGCTCAAGATGCGGGTTCGTCAGAACGGATGACCTGACGACCAGTGCATGATTGGGCGACTCCCCTTACTTGCTCCAAAAATAATTTAAACCCCGCTACGGCGGGGTTTAAATTTTATAAACTATTTTTACTGTGGGTTATCACTAACCGCTCCCACTGAACTTCTAATTTTTACTGCATCTTTAAACGCTTCCCCGGCTTTAAACTTAGGCGTATTTAATTCGGGAATGGTAATTTTTTGCGAAGGATTTCTGGGATTCACGCCAATTCTGGGCGCCCGATGCGAAACTAAAAATTGCCCAAATCCGGAAATATTAACTTTATCGCCATCTCTTAATTTTTCATAAATCATATTTACCAAAACATTCAAATATCTTTCAGCTTCCGAAACGGTTATACCCAAACGCGCGGCAAGTTGTTCGATTAATTCAGATTTATTCATAAAAATTTAAGATTAATACTTCTGTAGACAGTATAGCAAATTTTGCTTAAACTTGCCAGAATTTTGTAAAGACCCCCATTTTCCAAAATAAATACCCTAACAGCCCAAAACATAACCCAAATAATCCCAACCATAAAAACTTAAAGTTATTCGGCCGATACTGCACCTCGGCTAACGTACTGGAAGCCGAGGTAGTAGACAAACCTAAAACTGCTTCTGTAAGCCCCTCTTCGTCAACCGGCACCTCCTCCTTGGGTATGGGTTGATTTTGATTTTTTAGTTTTGTAGAATTATCCGCCTTTAGTTCTATGCTTGCATTTTGAGTGTTGACCGGAGTAAAAGTATTTTCTTCACCCGGGGTAATTTTGGCCGACCACACAAACCCATTATTTACATACGCCCAGGCTAAATTTTTTTTGGTTTTTGGGTAAGTGATGGTGTCAACCAGTCGATCGTAATTATCAAACAACTCCAACTTTTGTCCTCCATTATTTAGCCGTAAATTTATATCTTCCGTCGCAAGAGTAAGGAATCCCAAAGCAGGCAGAGCCAAACCTTCCTCTAACTCATAAGTCTTCTTACCCATACGAAAATAAAAACCGGTTAAAGCTGTGGTCGATGCGGATAAATTTTTTAATTCAATAAACTCATCTTCTTCCGGTCCCGGGTTGGGTAAAATTTCCCAAAATTTTATTGAGGGAACTTCCGGCATTTTAAAATTATTATCCTTCCAAGGTGTGGCCACATTAAACTTCCACCCACTTCCCGTAAACGCATAGGCACTATCTTCCTCGGCATCGGCAAACTCTATAGTTTTAAGTAATTTTTTATCCGGCGTAAATAACCTTAAAGCTTCTTTACCGGAATTATTTAGAGCGAACTTATCTTCCGGAATGGTTAATACCACGTAAGCTTGTGGTGCCAACACGGTATCGGGTAATACCCAAGCATTACTGGAAGGCAAGCCTTCGCCACTGTCATCTAAAATAAAATTTTTCAAATTTTCCGTCTGGTTTGAAGGATTAAAAAATTCCACCCACTCCTTACCTTCGTCAGCACCTTTCGGATTAGCCAAAATTTCATTAACAAAACTTAATAAAGAAAAAAAGGTGTTGGTAGCATTTTGGGCAGTGGAAGTGGCAACTGCGCTATTGGTTTGATAAACCACAGTTTCAGCTGGCGCTTCATTCTTTTTGCCTAAACTGGGCAATTGCCATTGCCAAACACTGCCCACTTTTTGCCAAGACCAACCTTCTTTGGCATCTTCCAAATAAACCACTTTATCGGCCAAAGTTTTGTCGGGAAAATACAAATTTACCTCATCGCCTTTGGTGTTATTTAACACGAACCTTCCTTTGGGCAAAACAAAAC
The DNA here is from genome assembly GCA_964436545.1 of uncultured Candidatus Saccharibacteria bacterium. Taxonomy (GTDB): domain Bacteria; phylum Patescibacteriota; class Doudnabacteria; order UBA920; family UBA920; genus JBBTRN01. Next base: position 125,655 of record CAYTCJ010000004.1, on the reverse strand, counting down.
TATACACCGATTTAGCAGGCAAAATTAAACCATCGATTCGAAAACTGTTAGTTTTGGGACCGCTCTCGGTTTTATCTTGCAATAAATAGCCGTCTAAATTTACCGGTAAACTGCCGGTGTTTTCGATTTCAATTTGTTCTTTGCCTTCATCTTCCCCTTCGGGATTGGGAAACACTTCGGTAAGTTTAATGTCAAAATTTTTTACAAAACCCAAATTAGCCACTCCCCCGGTATCTATGGGCGGACTGGGAGCAGTGGGGCTTACAGCTGGTGTGGTAGTGCCGGTAGTTGGAGAAGTGGTACTTGTAGTTCCAGAAGTAGAATTTCTAGGCTTAGCCAAGTCCACACTCCAACTGCCACTGCAATTATTTCTTTGTAAAGCCATATTCGCTGTAGGATTTTCCGCACTAACTTTGGTGAAACCATTTTCCGCATTACCCCAACTTACAGCATCAATAATTTCACCGGTATCATTACTCCCGTTTCGTAAAGCAACTCCGTTGTCATTACTAATAGTTAAAGAAGTGGTTACATCCGGCAAAACTGCAATGGCGGTAAAATTAACATTTGCCCATAAATAAAAAGATCCTGGCTGGACAAAAGTGTCCGAGGTCCAAGATTTAATTAAAGTATCTTTGGAGCTGGTGCTTTGCGTTCGCTTCACCAGCCGATAGCCGTTCAAATTAAAAGGAGCGCTGGAGGGATTATAAAGTTCAATAAAGTCTTCTTGGGTTTTCCCCTCCCCGCCGGTAATTTGCACTTGGGTAAGGCACACCGAGACGCTCTGAGCCTCTGTGCTATCTGGCCAAGCAAATAAAAGTAATAAAATAAAACTAATAAAAATTTTTGTTTTAAACATACAAAATAATTTTTAATTTTATAATTTTGTAAATAAATTCTAATTTTTATTTCGGGAAATTGAGGCAAATATCAAAGTTAACTCATGAGCTTCCTTCCAAAATTCTCTTAACTTTTCTTTATGTTCTGGTAATAAAATAGCTAGCATTCTAATCCAATGTTTTGTTTCATTTGATTCCTTTTGCGATATCCTAATCTTATTATAAAAATCCTTTTCAGAGCTAGCCTGATTAGCTTCCATATAGTTTGCCCCAATACTTGTTGCGGATCTAATTAATTGGATAACTATTGGCTTGCTTAGATAATCAATCGATAATTTTTTTAAAAAAATCAAAATGTTTTCACCAAATCTAGAAGCTCTTTCCTCTAAGTCATACTTCATTTGAATTTAAAAATTAATACTTATTTAAAAATTCAAAAATTATAAAATTAAAAATTTTCCACTCCTACTTATTAACTACTCACTTTTATTTTCTGCTAAAATCGCGCCTAAAACTCCATTAACAAACTTGCCACTGGCTTCTCCCCCAAACGCCTTAGCCAATTCCACAGCTTCATTAATGGCCACTTTGGGCGGTACGGATTTTTCAATAACCATTTCCAAAATCCCGAGCCTTAATACACTTTTATCTACCAAGGCCACTTGTTCTAAAGGCCATTCCGGCGCATAAGTTTTAATGAACTCATCGATTTTTTCAATATGCTTAATCACTCCTTGTGCCAATTGCAAAACAAACCCAGCATCTTGTTTGGCTGAGTCTGTGTTATGAACTTGGGTTTTAACAATTTCCGTAATGTCGCCCGTTCGCCCGTTAAAATCCCACTCATAGAGTGATTGCAAAGCGGTAATCCGGGAAAGGTGCCTATTGGCCATAAAATGAATTAGGAATTAGGAATTATGAAAAATATACTTTTATCTTAAGCATACTTCATTATTTGCCTATACAATTTTTCTGCCTTTATAAAATCCGCAAGCCTTACAAGGATAATGTGGCATAGTTGCACCTTGGCAATTCTTGCAAACCGCCATTTGCATTGGTTTTAATGCGCTATGGTTTCTGCGTTGATTTCTGCCAGAACGGGTTTTATGTTTTTTGGGTACGCCCATAATAGTTTATTCCTTATTTCTCTCCCCAAGTTTGGGGAGATCCCGATTTATCGGGAGAGAGGTTGAATAATAATTTATATTGATAATTTTTTCCCGTAAATATCTGTTGCATCCGTAAGCTGAATTTTATCAAAAACCCCTGTAAATGTCAAAGGCGGGGGTAAGCTGGCGTTGTGCTCGCTTCCCCCCGCCTATTCGTCTTGCCGTTCGTGGTCCCCGGGACGTGCCCGGGAACGGTTGTCGGAACTATTGTCCGTGATCATCCCGCAAAGGATGCTCACGACCACATAGCCGAAAACCAAAGCCGGGATTACCCACAGCCCCACGCCGGCAAAAAAACCGATGTCCATTTTTCACCTCCTTTCTGCCCCAAGATGGGGCTAGTTGCCCGACCCAAGACGGATGTCAATCCGCCAAGGGACCTTGCGTCGCCGCCATGCGTAAACGCCGGCGACGACCAAGACGCACAACACGCTCGCGACACATAGTCCCGCGAGAAAACCAAAAATGTACAAAGCTGTGACCATAGTCACCTCCCAAATTTGCTCTTCTGTCATTCCCGCGAAAGCGGGAATCCATATCTTATTTATAAGATACTAATTCTAAACAAATAAATTTGGCAAGCGACTATATTTAAAACCCATACTAGCATAAAAACCAAAAAAGGCGCAAAAAAACCGTGGACAGGAGAACCAAAGTAATATTGTTCTTGTTCACGGCTATTTAGCGCCCCCAATCCGATTTAGGCGAAATTAGGAGCATAGGTTTTTACTAATAACTAATAACTGATAATTTACAACAAATAACCAGAACCATAAAAATGTGCGCTTTTTAACACGACCAAACATTGTAAACTAAAACCGCCCATTTGTCAAGCATTAAAGGCGGTTAGAATCTGGCTTATTTAAAAGAAAATTATTTAATCAGGTTTATTGTAACTTAGTTTGATTTGCTTTAATTGTTGAGCTAAATTTGGATTTTTACTAATTTCTTCATCAATTATGTGCATTAAAACTGCGGTATTTGAATTCAAGCTATCAAAATAAGCTTGAAAATTAGTAATTAAACGACTTTCACTTTCTGCTGTGGCTGTAACTAAATTATTTGCTAATTCTAGTGTTTTACTAACAAGTTTTCTCCTTAATTCAGAATCTGGATTAGACAAATCTAAAGACGCTTCTACATTAGGTAAGTCTTTTGGTTCAGGTTGACCTTGTAATCTTCTTGGCTTATATGACATATGCCCATAATACCAAACCCCTCGGACTTTTAAAAGTCCGAGGGGTTTCTATATAATTTTCCGCGTATATTCAGCGTTTCTTTATTCAGCGTCAATTCCGCGTTTCTAGTAATCCATTCCACCCATTCCACCAGGCATACCGCCACCCATAGCTGGAGCCGGAGTCTTAGATTCAGGTTTATCTGCCACAATGGCTTCGGTAGTGACTAAAGTGGAAGCAATGGACACCGCATGCTCTAAAGCCAAGCGAGTAACTTTCAGCGGATCCACAATGCCGGCTTTCATCATATCTTCCACTTTCCCCTGTTCCCAATTAGACTCTTCGTATTTGGTAAAATCATACCCAGCCTGTCCGGAAGCTTTTTGGATATAGCTAATAATGCCGGTAGGTTCCACACCGGAATTTTCCGCAATTTGTCTTAAAGGCGCTTCCAAAGCTTTCTTTACAATTTTATAACCCGTTCTTTGGGCTCCGGAAATTTTAGCCATTTCCGCATCTAAAGTTGGGGCAATTTTCACTAACGCCGAACCACCTCCGGCCACAATTCCTTCTTCTACCGCAGCCTTAGTGGCATTCAGCGCATCTTCAATTTTAAATTTTTTGGCTTTCATTTCGGTTTCCGTAAAAGCACCCACTTTAATTACCCCTACCCCACCGGCTAAGCGCGCCAAACGTTCTTGCAATTTTTCCTTGTCGTAATCGGAAGTAGAATTTTTAAATTCATTCTTAATTTGATTGACTCTATCTTCAATGTTCTTTTTATCGCCCTGACCATCGACAATGGTGGTATGCTCTTTGGTGGCAATCACTTTCCTCGCTTTACCCAATTGGTTTAACGAAGTTGCGTCTAACTTAAGTCCCATTTCCTCCGTAATTACTTGTCCGCCGGTTAATACGGCAATATCCTGAAGCATTTCTTTGCGTCTATCGCCAAAGCCCGGAGCCTTAACCGCCAAAACGCTAAAAGTGCCACGCAGTTTGTTGACCACAAAAGTTGCCAAAGCTTCGCCTTCCACTTCGTCCGCAATAATCACCAATTCTTTTTTTCCGCTTTGCGCCACCTTTTCTAAAACCGGCAAGACCTCTTGCACACTTGCCACTTTTTTATCGGTAATTAAAATGTAAGGATTTTCCCACACCGCTTCCATCCTTTCCGCATTCGTCACCATATACGGATTCACATAACCCTTATCAAAGCGCATCCCTTTAACCACTTCTTTTTCCAGTCCCGTGGTCTGACCTTCTTCCACGGTAATTACGCCATCGTGACCCACTTCTTCCATAGCTTCGGCAATTAATTTTCCGACTTCGCTATCTAACGAAGCAATGGTGGCCACTTGCTGAACTTCTTCCTTGGTTTTAACTTCTTTTTTAACTTTGCGTAAATTTTCCACCACAAATTTTACTGCGCTGTCCATGCCTTTTTTAATTTCATTAGCCTGAGTGCTGGCCAAAGCCGCAGCTTCAAAAGCCGTTTCAATCATTTTTTGAGCTAACACGGTAGCGGTGGTAGTGCCATCACCGGCTTCTTCGTTGGTTTTATTCGCCACTTCTTGAATTAAAGAAGCGCCGATATTCTCAAACTTGTCTTCCAATTCAATATCTTTGGCCACGGTGACGCCATCGTCAGTAATGGTGGGGCTCCCAAAAGTTTTATGTAAAATGACAGCTTTACCCGTGGGACCCAAAGTCACCTTAATGGCATTCGCTGCTTTATTTACGCCATTTGCAATGGCCTGTTTGGCTTCAAAGCCGTATTTGATAATTTTTGACATAAATATAATTCTGATCTACCGATAACTTACTGATTTACCGATGCCTACTGATATAAATTCAATCCGTAGGAATCCGTAGATCCGTGTTAAATCCGTAGATCCGTGTTAATGATTATTCTATTATTGCCAAGACATCGCTATCGTCTTTTTCTTTACCCACATTTAAAACTTTATATTCTTGTTTTTTACCCTCTTCATCTACTTCTACTTCATCGCCGGCATATTTACCAAACACCACTTTATCGCCAATTTTTAAACCCAACTGGCTAATTTCCGCCCCAGTCCCCAAAGCGACAATTACGCCAATGGCTTTTTTTTCTTTGTCTGCGGTATCGGGTAAAACTATACCCGATTTGGTAACTTCTTCTTGACTCTCTTGTTTTACCAAGACTCGGTTACCCATTGGTTTGATTTTCATATTCTAGTCCCTATGACCCAAATAATTCGAACAGGTGTATTCGTAAATTTAGGTCCGTTAATTAATGATTGCTTATGCATTATATACAATCTTATCACTCTGTCAAGAGGAGTGATAATGCTATTTGCTTAAGAAAATTGGTGCTATAATTGTCTTATGAATTCTACTTACCAAACTCCACAAGGTATTCAAAGTTACTTAGACTTTATTAAGTCTCCGGACGGGCAAATTTTTCAGTCAACCCTCTCTAACCAAATTTTAGCTCGCTTAAACACTCAGCCCACTTCCACTATTTTAGACGCGGGTTGTGGCAATGGCTGGCTAAGTAATTTACTTACCTCGCACGGCTATTCAGTAATGGGCTGTGATATTTCTAAAGAACTAATAAAACTTGCTAACCAAAACTATCCGCATATTCAGTTTCAAACAGTGGATTTAAATTCTCCCCTACCTTTTACCCCACACCAATTTGAAACCGGCATTTTTAATGTCTCAGTGTTAGATATAAAAAATCTCCATCAGTTAGCTCAAGAAATGTATCGCATTTTAGATAAACGACTACTCCTCATGGCTGTAAACCCTTACTATGGTTTTCCCGTCGGCGAATGGAAACACACCTTTTGGAGTAAACTTTTTAAGCGCCCACCACAATTAACCCTTACACCCTATGTACCTTGGGCCACTAAGTCCAACCGAGAATTTAGATGGGCAAATAACCACCTAACCTCTTATTTTTACACTCTCCCTGAGCAGATTAATACATTTACCTCAGCCGGATTTAAACTCTCTCACATACAAGATATTTATGTAAAAGAAAAAACCGCTACTTACAATTTAGCTTTTCGATTAAATCAATTCCCAATCTTTATTTTAATGGAGTTTACTCGTTAGTTAACCGATTTAAAAAAATTGTGCAATAAAGTTTTATGCTGGCTCTGAGGATGAAACGATAATTCATCGGACAAGACAAAAGTAAATTCATCTTGTCTGATTTTTAATTTTTGTCCAACACCCAAGCCATAATTCAAACTTCTGCCCACAACATTATCTAACGCCCACTCTAAAAATTTTTGCCACTTACTCGGCAACTCACACCCCGTATCCATGCGCCAATTGGGCAAAAAAGCCCTGAGCCAAAATTCATTCGGCTTTAAAAACTCCCTTAACCCTTGCGGATAAACCAAAGGTCTAAGCCTAATATATTCCATGGCCTTGTATAAATTTCTTTCTCGGTCCACTACTTTCTGTTCGGCAATATAATGATTTAAACAAAAGCGATTGGCAATTTTTTTACCATGCCGACGTAAACCTAAAATTTGGAAATACAAACTTACCATTGTCCTCACCAACCACAAAAACCCGGGTTTAACCACAATTAACAAATCAATATCCGAAGATCTTTTCGGTTGACCTAAAGCTTGGCTCCCCCCCAAAGCCACAGCCCGAATAAATGGAAAATGTTTTAACCACGGAACAAACTTACTAATTCTTCTTTCTCTAAACACACCGTAAGGATAATTTTTCCAACGCCGAATACACAAATCTTCCCTGCCTGCCAAACAATAATAACCTAAAACGTAAGCCAATTCTGTTTGGCACTCGGTCTCAATACATGCTAAAATCTCAGCCGGCTCAACTAGCGCGCCTGAATTAACCATATTCTCCCCAGCCACAAATTCATACTCTTCATTTTGATGGGCATGCATTGAAGCCCAATCCGCCAATAAAAACCGGTGAAGTTCCAACCAGGTTAAAGGAATCTCTTGCAAATCAAAAAAACGCAGGGTAGATAGAATTCTAGCTTTAAGCATAAATTGATTCATCTATAAACCTAACCGATCTAAAGTTATCTCCTCCCACTCGTCAAAATTACTTTCTTTATACACTTTTAGCTTATGGGTAAATTCCGTTTGGGAATGTTTATACTCCACTCGGGCAGTATCCCCCATTCGATGAGAAAAATGTTCTTTTTTTTCCAGCACCAACGGACGACTCTCTCTTACTAACCGATAATTAATTCTGGTTGGATGAAGAAATTCCACAATTTCCTTCACACCCAGCTTTTCCCGACCATCTTCGGTTTCTAAAATAATATCCTCTTGCCACTCTCTTACCTGAGTAAAATTTTGTTTAATCATTTCCACTAATTGTTCCCATTTTTCATTGGTCATAGATTTAACATTTTATCATTTTAACATCCTATCATTCTAACAATTGTTATCTGTTAACAGGTTAGAATGTTTACTGCAACGCTCCGCCATACACACTCCCTAAATTACTTAAAATCGACGGCAAAATAAATACCATGGCCAGAATGGGCAACACCACCAATACAATAGTTACATAAAATTGCCATTGCATATATTTTTTGGTCTTTTGCGTATTCTCTAAAATTTGTCTTAACACTTCATCGGCAGATATATTTTGATTTTCCATAGAATTTATTTTTTTAATTTTTATTCATAATTCTTAATTCCAAATTCATACTTTTCTCACTATCTCTGGCATTTAGGACAAAAACTGCCGGTTCGGCCACCTAACTTGAGGCTTGCTATTATGCTACCACATTTTTTGCATTTCTGCCCCTTTCGGCCATAAACGAAGTGAAATTTACCCATTTGACCCCAAGAACCATCGGTTCTAACGTATTCCCCCACACTGGAACCTTTTGCTCTAATCCCTTGTTTTAAAACTACTTTTATATACTTATAGATTTGCTTTAATTCATTAACCTTTATACTTAATACCCGCCTAGCCGGTCTAATTCCGGCTAAAAACAAGATCTCGTCACTATAAATATTCCCAATCCCCGCCACGACAGTGGGATCTACCAAAACCTCTTTGATTTTTCTCCGTGGATACCGCTTGAGAATTTGCAAAAACTTCAAGGCTGTAAAATTTGGTTCTAAAGGCTCTGGCCCAAATATGTTTAATTCTTTAACTTGAGCAAATTCGTACCGGTTAACTAACTTTAAATACCCAAATTTTCTAACATCGTTAAAAAATAATGTGGAGGCATCTGGAAAATTAAAAATCACGTGTGTATGTTTACTCGGCAAACTTACCAACGGAGCATTGGCTTTATTCAACAACCGATACTTGCCTTGCGTTTGTGCCCGAAGCTGTTTATCTTCAAAAATAAATTGACCGGTCATTTTTAAATGTACAAGCAAAAATAAACCGTCAGATAATTTAAAAATTAATACCTTAGCTCTCCGTTTAACTTGTAAAATATTTTTACCTTGAAGAGCTTGAACAAATTTTGTTACCTGGAAACCGCTACTTATCCGCTTAGGTGGTAAAGTAGCCGGACCCACACTCACCATTTTAGGCGCCCTAACCCAGACCGACTGAATCACTCGGTTTTTTAATTTTTTGTGCAATTCTCTGGCCACGGTTTCTACTTCGGGTAATTCGGGCATAACTCAATGATCAAAAATGACAAAATTGACATAAATGAAAAAAATTATTTTCGTCGCTTTTGTCATTTTTATTTTTAATATTCACATTATAACATCTTTTCGCCTACATTATTGCCTGATATAATACCCATATGAACCAATTTAAAACCTATATCAAAGCCATACCGCATAAGTTTACCCCAGCCCAAGAAGATTTGATTATGCGTGCTTTTGATTTGGCACATAACGCCCATAAAGGTCAAAAACGTAAAAGCGGGGAAGATTATTTTGAACATTGCAAACAAGCTTCCATCATCTTAGGCCAAATTTTTCCCGACCCCCCCACTCTATCTGCCACCCTCATGCACGATGTGCCCGAAGATACCTCGGTGTCTTTAGAAACTATTAAAGCCGAATTTGGAGAAGAAATCAGCCACTTAGTAGATGGTGTAACTCAACTTGGGCATGTGAGAATGAAAAACAGTCAAGATAAATTTTACGTGGAAAATTTAAGAAAACTCTTTTTAGCCACCAGCAAAGACGTTCGGGTGATTTTAATCAAACTAGCCGATCGTTTGCATAATATGCGCACTTTGGAATTTATTCCGCCAGAGAAACAAATAAAAATTGCCAAAGAAACTTTGGAAATTTATGCGCCCATTGCCGGTCGTCTGGGCATAGGGACATGGAAAGACGAACTGGAAGACTTGGCTTTTAAAATTGTTGACTCAGACAATTATAAGCTAATGCAGAATTTACTTAAAGCTGAGCTGGAAAAACGTCAAGAAAACTTAAAAATTATGGAAAAAAGTTTGGCCCAAACTTTAAAACAACAAAGTATAAAATTTTTAGAAGTTAAGGGTCGGGTCAAACGCCCTTACTCCCTCTTTAAAAAAATCCAAAAGTACCAGGGTGAAATTGCCAAAATTTACGACATTGTTGCTTTGAGAATAATTACCCGTTCCACCGCCGATTGCTATTCAGCTTTAGGAGCCATTCACGAACACTATAAACCGGTGCCCGGCAGAATTAAAGATTATATTTCCTCTCCTAAACCCAATGGTTACCAAAGTTTGCATACCACGGTGTTTTGTAAAAATGACATGATTTTTGAAATTCAAATCAGGACAGATTTAATGGATGAAGCAGCGGAAAGAGGGGTAGCAGCCCACTGGTTTTATTCCGAGCATAAAGATGCTAAAAATCAACTTTTGGGTTTACAAAACGATTGGCTCAAAGAACTAAGGGCTTGGCAAGAAGAAACCGACAACCCCGAAGAATTCTTAGAAAACTTAAAAATTGATTTTTTCTCGGATCGAATTTTTGTTTACACCCCCAAAGGCGACATTAAAGATTTACCCAAAGGCGCCACGGTCATTGATTTTGCTTTTGCTGTGCATACCGACTTAGGCCTACACATGATGGGAGCCAAAATCAATAATAAAATGGCCAGCATTTACGACGAACTTAGTAAAGGTGACGTAATTGAAATTCTCAAAACCAAACAACCGGCTAAAATCTCTCGCGACTGGCTCAAGTCCGCCAAAACTCACAATGCTAGAAATAAAATCCGGCATTACTTAACCGAACATGACCCGGGTTTAATTGCCAGAATTAAAGAATTAAAATTGGAAGATCTCTCTATTAAAAGATTTTTAAGGAGAAAATAATATGTCTCAAGCCGAAATCTCCACCACTCCACCTGAAGAAATGGAAACTATTATTAAAACTCAGCAAAGAGAAGCTGACTGGTATCAGACTTATCCGGCTATGGAATTACTGGCAGATATTCAACAGGCTCAGGAAACAGGACAAGCTTTGGCAGTTCCCGAAACCGGCGAGGGCTATAAATTAGCTACCACTGTAAAAACAGAATTTAAATTTTTAAGCCCACAGGCTTTGGCCAAATTACAAGAAATTAGTTCTAAGTGGCATGCTGGACTGCCAGCTGACCAAAAAGATTTATTTTTAGTTATAACTTCTTTAGCCCGAACCACCCAATACCAAGCAGAATTAATCCGGCAAGGCTACCCAGCAGTAAAAAATAGCACCCACACAAAACTGGGAGCCTTTGATATTGGCATTCAATGGCTAAAAACTCATGCACCTACAGCCTATCAAAACTTAATGACAATTTTAACTCAACAAGACCAGCAAGGGGAAATTAATTTAATTGAAGAAACTACCATTCAAGCCCTGCATATAGCTGTTAAGCCTGAAGATAAAACCAAAATTTAGATAAAATCCTTTATTTAAAACTTAAATGTATTATCCGCCAACGAGTTTATGCACCAGTCCCACTGAATTTTAAAACCTGCTCTTAAAAAATTAAGAGCAGGTTTTATTAGGATTTGTGTTATCCGTGCAGTCTGTGTATCTGTGGGATTAAAACATAATATCTTCTTCCACTCGCTTATACTCATGAATCTCCGCTGGAGAAAACCACAAACCAATTTCATTCTCGGCTTCTTCCGGCGTTTCACTCGCATGCATAATATTATGAATTGCCCGTTTTTCAATATTGGCGACACTGGGACTATCGACACTAAAATCTCCTCTCACCGTGCCCATTTCCGCAAACACCGGTAAAGTATGCCCGGCTAATTTTCTCACCATATCAATAGCATGAATACCTTGAATCACCATGGCCACCACCGGACCACTGGTTAAATACTCAATTAAAGAAGCTTTAACCATTTTCCCAATCTCTTTGGGGTCACTCGTGCCTTGAGCCGTGGCCGGATCAATCCCGTATTCGGCAAAAGTTTTTAAAGTTTTATTACCCAGTCTTTCCACCCACTCTTCGCTTTTAGGCAAATGCGAATGGATATGCTCCTTACCCGCCCAAACCATTTTTAAAGCAATAACTTTTAAACCTCGTCTCTCTATCCGCTTAATCACTTCCCCAATTAACCCGCGCTTAACTCCATCGGGTTTTACCAAAGCCAAAGTTTTCTGTTGTTTTAAATGTTGCATAAATTAAATTGACAAGAATGACAAAATTGAACAAAAATGACAAAAATTACTAGCTAAACTTTTACCATTTATTTAATTTATATCATTTATTTAATAATAATTAATTTTTCCATAACAATTGGTGTTACCGGCGGGCCATCTGGGGCATTGCCGACTACTTTAGCCGAAGCGATTTTTTCTATTACCTCTAAGCCCGAAACCACATTTCCAAACACCGTATATTCACCATCTAACTGAGGCAAATCTTGCAAAGCAATATAGAACTGACTGCCCGATGATTCTTTATTAGGGTTAACCTGATCACCTAAACGAGCCATGGCAATACTCCCCTTCTTATGCTTAAGCCCAATTTCCGCCGGCACCGTATAACCCGGACCCCCCGTACCGTTTCCAGCCGGATCTCCACCTTGGACCACAAAACCCTTAGCTAACCGATGAAAAGTTAAACAGTCATAAAACCCGGCATTAACTAATTTTAAAAAGTTTTCAGAAGTTTTTGGAGCCTCTTTGGTATCTAGCACGACAGTAAATTTACCGTAGCCCTTAACATTTACTTCCACTTTATTATTAGCTAAATTAATTTGTTCTTGCATTTTAGTTTGATCAAACATTTTTTCACATCCATTAATAATTTCTTTTTTCGGTTCAGTTTTGGCCATCGGTGGGGTTTCTATTGGTTTGATTTCAGCGCTGGGCGGATTAGCTTGTTCCTTAGTCATATTTCCCAACTGCTGTGAACTATCCCCTCGTAATCTCACCAGCGCGAATATACCGGAACAAATAACTACCACAGCCAAAATTAAATAGGCTAATGTCTTATTATTCATATTTTCTCTCAAGATTAATTTTTTTACTTACAGCTAATCTTAACACTCTTTTGATTTTTTTTCAAAACCCAATACTTTAACCCCCAATACATTAAAGCTAAAACTAACCAAAGCATAAATTGTCCGGACTTCCCAACTTGAAAATTTAAAACTGCCATAGGTAATTGACCTAATTTTTCCACCACTAACAAAATATAAGTTAAAAATCCATTGGCCAAAAAAGCAAAACCCGGCGCCACCACAGGCAAAACCGTTAAAAATCCAAATAACATAGCCAAGGGCACAGCCGGCAAAACCAATAAATTTGCCGGCAACGCGACTAAACTCAGTTGGGAAAAAGTGGGTAAAGTAATAGGCAAAGTCGCCAAAATAGCGGAAACGGAAACAAAAAAAATACTTTTTAAACCAGCCAACTTAGGCCAATTTTTCGCCAGTTCTTCCCACAAGGGCATAAATAAAATAATACCCAGCGTAGCGCAAAAAGATAATTGGAAGCCAATATCGGCAAGTAAAATTTTTGGGTTCATCCATAACATCAAAACACCAGCTAACATTAAAGCGGGGATCACTGAATATAACCGACCAATTTTAAAACCTAGCAATAACAACATCCCCATCACCCCAGCTCGGACTACCGACGGCGAGGCTCCGGCAATAATCACAAAACTACAGATAAACAATAAAGAAACCCAAAAACTAAGTTTTCGGCCCAAAACCCAAGCTAAGATACTTAAAGCACTTACAATTATTGCAATATTATAACCCGACACGGCCACAATGTGTGAAGTACCGGAACGATTAAAATTTTCCAAAATTCCGGAAGGTAATCCCCGCTTAGCACCAATTAACACACCTAACGCGAGACTATTTTGCGGTTCGGGTAAAAATTTCCCCAAACGATTCGTAAAACTTTGTTTAATTTTTAATAACCAAAATTTTACTTTACTCGCCCGATTAGTTTTTAAAATTAAAATTTTTGGGTACGCCATTACCCCATAAATATTATACCGTTCCAAATAAGCCTGATAATCAAAATCGTCAAAATTTTTGGCTGACTTAATTTGGCCCATAACCAATAAATAATCCCCGTAAAAAAATTCTTGGGTTTTATTGGTGGTAATTAAAATTTGTTGCGGAACGTAATTAGGCTGAAACCGAATTAATTGTTTATTCTCTCTTATATCTATATCTTCCGTAATAACCCCTTCCAGACTTTGCGAGGTATTAAATACAGGTTCAAAAATATTTACTTGGTCTGCAATATTCAAACGCCACATGCCTAAAGTCATCACCCAAAAACCTAAAATCACAAAACTGATAATACCGTAAGGGTGTTGATTAACCAAGCGAATTAACCAAATTAAGCTTAAACAGAACCACATACTATACACCCACACATTGGAAATAGAAACTTTGGAAGCTAAAAATATACCCATGGCAAAAACTATGCAAAACCCAATAAAAACCTGAGATTTAGTAATAGCTAAACCGGACATATCTTGACAAAAGTCTTACTTTCTATATAATAAATAGTCAATTTAAGTATTAAATTAATTTAAATGAACAAAAAACTTCTACTCTGGACAGCTATTTTTTTAACCACTACTGTGGTTTGGCCCAAATTTAGCTTGGGTTATTACGAAATTTCCAACAGCAAAGTTAATAGCGAAACCAAACTAGGAACTTTTACTAAAATTTTAAAACCCCAAACCGAAGCTGTATTACAACTTTCGGAAATTCCCGGCTGGTATCCGGCTGACAACACCAACCCAAATGTGGTAGAAATGGATTTTGTAGAAAAAGATCTAGTGGCCTTTACCGCTTTAAGTAAAGGTCTGTCCGCTTCTCGGGTCTGTAATGATTATACTACTGAGTGCATTACTTTGTTAATTACAGTAACCGATCCAGAAAGCTACACTGCCGACGCACCAATGCTAAAAAATGGTCAATTAGCTTTAGATGGCAGTACGGTTTACATAATTTATAAACACACCAAAACTCCCTTTACCAATTACCCGGCCTTTACCGGCTTAGGTTATAAACTTAATCAAATTAGTTATATTGGCAGTTTGGCACATATTCCTAATTCCGGTTATATGATAGAAAAAGCCACCGACTGGCATCCTTGGGGAAGCTGGGTAAAACAAGGCAAACAAATTTATTTGGTAACCGAATTAGGTCTTATGCCCATTACCACCATGGAAATCTTTACGAATAACGGGGGTAAGACCCAACTGGTAGTGTCCATGAACCAAGCCGATACCCAGCTACCCAGAATTTCGGTTATGGAGATGTCTGATTGGCGACTCAATTAAACTAAAATTTTAAAATAATCCCCCTCTCACAAGAGGGGGATTATTTTAATTTACTGGCATATTTCTTTAAAAAAAATGGTAATTGAGAATGTAATTTCTCATGATTGGGAAAATCGGGCAAACGAAACCAACCAATCTCTTCAAATTTATGAGGTTCGCCATTTTTTACTTGCTTAGGATCAACCAAAACTTTAAAATCCAAACTTATCCAATGCGTCTTTTGGCCGTTATGTTCTCTATGAATTTCCCGAAAACCTAAAAATTCATGCTCAATAATTTGGCAACAATATTCTTCTAAAAGTTCTTTTTTTAAAGTATCTTCTGCACTATCGCCAAATTCCATACCTCCCGCACCCACATCCCATTTTCCCTGTTCATCCCGAGTATTTTTTCCTCGTTTTTGCATTAAAATATTACCCGCGCCGTCATGACACACAAACACCACACATATCCCTGTAAAATCTACACCTTTTTGCATACCTGTTTTATATTTGCTTATTAATTTTTTGGTAAAGAATGTTTATTTTCAAAAGTTTCGGCTAACCGACCAGCTAAAATTTTTATATCTTGTCTAGCTCGTCCTATACCTTCAGTATTTAATTTTTCCCCTAACACATTAACATCTCCAAACTTCCTTTGCCAGGTTTTAAATCTTCTCTTATGCTTCCAACCTCTCTGTGCATCATCTTCTAATTTTTTTACCCCTTGCTTTAAAGTAGCCACTAACCCTCTAGACCAAATTTCTTTAGTTTTTCTAGTACCACCAAGTTGTTTTTGTCTATATAATCCTGAATTACCACTTTGACCAAACACCACTCTTATTTCCGAAGCTTGGGAGGCTGAATCCATAACTGTGTCCATTAAAACCTGATTCTCTTGCCGAATTAACCCTATCACCGTAATATCCATATTCACACCCATTTTATCTAACTCCAAAACAATTTGGGTGATGCTTTTTCCCGTCTTTATAGCATCGTCTACTATTAGTGCCTTTTTATCTGTTAAAACTACGTTTCTTCGTGCTAAAAACTGTTGTAATTTTTCTGCTTGTAATTGCCCAATGCTTACCTGCTCCGCCTTTGGCAAAGTGCCATAACTGGGAAAAAATAAAATTTGGGGTTTAGGTATTCCCCGTTTTTTATAAATATGAGTTATGGTCTCTGCCATTAATAAAGCCGGAATCCGACCGGAGTCATCTATGCCAATAATTAAAGAATAAGTTCCGCGTTCCAATTCCAATCTTAAGGCTTCTAAAATTCTACTGACAGGCTCTGCTAATTCGGCAATTTCTTGATGTTCAATAATTTCCGCGGACAATGAAGCCTCACTAGCTATTGGCCTTTCTCCTGTAAAATCTACACCTTTTTGCATACCTGTTTTATATTTGATGTTTAAAATTTGGAGATTTAAATTTTAATATTTCATATTTTTCCACTAACGCCAACCCGCCAAATAAAACCACGGAATAAACCAGATCGCCCATTAGAGTGCCTCGCAAAAAAGGCAGTCCGTTAATATAACTTTCTATAATGCCTGATAAGTTGTGAGAATAATTAGAATACAAAAAAGCAAAATTAGTAACTAAAAAGAAAATTACAGAGGCACCTAAAGAAGCAATAATTATTCTTACCCATTTTCCTAGTGTCATCCCGGCCTGTGAGCCAGGATCCATTGTTTGTTTCTGGATTCCGGATACCCCGCCAAGGCGGGTTTCCGGAATGACATTCTTTGAGTTTCGAATCCAGACCCCCAACAACACCCCCACCAAATGCGAGGCGTAAATTGCCACCATCATGGGCCAGGCGACCAATCCTAAAAATAAGTCGCTCACTAACCGAATAACTAAAGTTAAACCCACAGCTTGTTTCCAGCCCAAGTGATAAGCGCCAAATATGGCAATGGCTGTAATGGGAGCAAAATTGACCGGATGAGGCACAAACCTACTTACCACTGCTGTAATTATTATTAAATATAAAATCATAGTTTTATTACTTAGTTATTTACAACTTATTGAGTTATCCGATTACCGACCAGCTGATTGCAAATGGTTCGCTTTCTTTTGTATATACTCATAATTCATAACTCTTAATTCTTAACTCATCAGAAAATTTGATTTCTACTTACAACTTATCAACTTACTGCTTACTACTAACGAATCTCCTCCAATTTCCACTCTACTTTATCGCCCGCTTGTAAAACATAATCTCCTGCTCCCACTTTCGCCTGTT
Source organism: uncultured Candidatus Saccharibacteria bacterium (assembly GCA_964436545.1). Lineage (GTDB taxonomy): Bacteria > Patescibacteriota > Doudnabacteria > UBA920 > UBA920 > JBBTRN01. The sequence goes on along the minus strand of CAYTCJ010000004.1, from coordinate 108,508 downwards.
TGCCATTTACATAAAACGCCCAAAAGTTTTTTCCAGTGGTTTCCGTTAGACCATTTATGGCTACCACATATTCCCCCACGCCGGAAAAAGTTTTAGTCTCTACCTTAAGCTTACTTTTTAAAAACTGTAAAGCCGTGGTTTTATCTACTGTTGTGAACTCCTTTGCCTCATTATCTACTCCAACAACTAAATGAGTAAATTTTATTTCTTGCTTTACTGATTGCTGATTGCTAATTATCTGATTAGCTGTTTGCTGATTCACCGTCTGGCTGATTGGCTGTCTGGCTGACTGCTGACTGCTTGTCTTCTGACACCCCACAGCCAAAAACACTACAATCAAAATCGGCAAAATAATTTTTGTCAATTTTTTAAATTTTGTCATTTTTGTCAATTAATAGTCTATCCCCCTCTGTGCCAAAATTCCCTTATAGTAAGGATGCTTAACCATTTTCATTTCCGTCACTAAATCGCAATATTTTAACAGCTTAGGATATTTATTATGCCCAGTCAAGACTAAATGCTGAAGTGGCGACTTGAGTTGAATTAAATCAATAATATCCCGCTCTTCTATTAGCTGACTTTCCAAAGCTGAAATGATTTCATCTAAAATAATTACTTGATATTCACCGGAAGTGATAATTTCTCTGGCGCGGGATAAACCATCGATTGCGGCTTTAATATGAATAGCCTTTTGTTTTTTATCCCCCAAAATCCCAACAAAACCCAAACCCAATTGTTCATTTTCAATTTTGCCAATTTGGCCCTCCCCCCTCTTAAAGTAAGAGGGGGCTGGGGGGTGATATGAGCCCATTGCATTAAAAAAATCTATTTCACTACTTACCGGCCATTCCCCGTCTTTTATTTTATCTACTGATGCGCCTTTGGCTTTTACAAACTGCAAAATATAGACATTCATCCCAGCTCCCGAAGCTCTTATGGCCATACCCATAGCAGCTGTGGTCTTCCCTTTGCCGGCGCCTAAATAGGCAATCACTAAACCCCTAGGTTCACTACTAAACTCCTGCGGTATGGTTATCTTTTTTCTTCTCATATTTTTTTAAAGGCGTCCCGACGGCCGTCGGGACGCCTTATTTTATAACTTGATGACCAACCACCTCTCTGTCCCTTCAGGACATCTCCCCTCGCCAGGGGAGAATAATATAGTGCTACGCTCTAGCCACACTTACTATACCCACAAGCCTCACACTTCATACAACCTTCGGCAAAAATCATCATATTACTGCAAGACGGACACACTGGCGCATTACCCAAATTGGCAATGGAAATTTTTTGCGAAGTTTTATAAGCCATGGTGCCATTCACCGCAATTTTTTCTTCGACCACAGTTTCCATTTGCGTTAATTGCATAGGCTCCGAAGCTTTGGCAATTAAAGCATTCTTCTGGGGTAAATCCATAGCTAACTGTTTTACTCCCCGTTTAATATGTTTTTCCAAAACTTTAGCTACTGCATCGGGCAAAGAAAACACCATCCCTTCTTCGGAGAAAGACACGTCAGGTCCCCGAATACCTTTAAGCTGAGCAATAATTTCTTCAATCGCAATATTGGAACGTAAAGATAAAGAAATGAGCCGAGTAATGGCTTCGGTCTGAGCGGAAAAGAACCCACCCGCTTTACCCATTTGCGCAAAAACCTCAAACGGACCATGCTCGTCTTCGTTAACCGTAACATATAAATTCCCATAGGCCGTGTTCATTTTATACGTCACGCCATTCATGGCATTCGGTCTTTCTCTTGGTGCAATTTTAATTTGTACATTATCCCCCGAAATAGACATAACTTCTTGAGTCGGTCTTACCGGCGAAATCCCGACCCCAACGTCAGAAGCGGATCCGCCCGCCTCTACCAGTTTGGCCTCGACTTGTTCCGACGCGTCTTTCCCTAATTTTTTATGATCCGTGGCTAAAATTTGCTCATCTCGGCTTCCATCACGGTAAATCGTGCCACCCTTACAGCCTAAGTCATACATTAAAGTGTATAATTGCTTCGTTTGTTCAATAGTGTAATTTTGAGGTGCGTTAACGGTTTTACTAATGGCGGAATCAGTCCACTTTTGCACCGCTGCTTGGACTTTGACGTGTTCTTCGGGAGCTAAATCCATAGCCGTAGCAAAATATTCAGGCAATTCTTGTCCTGGGTGCTTATCTAACCAATCTTGCGCCAATTTAATTTTTTCTTCGTGCACGCCCAGACGAGATTTACGAAAATAAGTCCAAGAGAAAAATGGCTCAATCCCCGTGGAAGTCCCCACCATAGTACCCACTGTGCCCGTGGGTGCTTGGGTTAAAATAGTCACATTTCTTATTCCATACTCTTTCACCAAATCTCGAATGTACTCGGGCATATTTTTCATAAACCCGCTTTGCAAATATTTTTCCGCTACAAAATTTTTAAACGCGCCTTTTTCGCGGGCCAGCTCCACGCTCTCTTCGTAAGCGGTTAAAGCAATAAACTGATACAGCTTATCTATAAACTTTACTCCCTCGGCACTGCCATACCTTAAACCTTTATAAATTAACATTTCCGCCAAACCAATGGTGCCCATCCCCACGCGTCTCTCCCCTAATTGCTGATGTTTATTTTCTTCAAAAAAGTAAGGGGTGGCATCTATTACATTATCCTGAAACCGGACGGCATATTGCACGGTTTGTTTTAATTTATCCCACAAGACCTCACCCGTATCTTTGTTAATGTGTTTGGCTAAATTCACATGCCCCAAATTACATACTCCCCAAGCCGGCAAAGGTTGTTCCCCGCAAGGATTCGTGCATGGTAAATCGGCAAAATAGTAAGAATTGGAAAAATAATTGGCGCGGTCAATAAAATACATACCCGGCTCCGCGCTACTCCAAGCCGAAGTAATAATATTATCCCAAATATCCAGAGCTCTAACGGTTTTGTGTTTTACCACTTTTCCGCCAATCGACTTCCATCTCGCTAAATTACCATCCCACTTGGTGGAATATAGCGGATCATTCGTATCCGGAAACACCAAATCCCATGGCTTATCTTGCTTCACGGCTTCCATAAAATCATCCGTTATGCCCACGCTAATGTTAGCATTGGTAATTTTGCCCGCTTCTTTTTTGGCATTAATAAAATCAATCACATCGGGATGCCAGCAATTTAAAATGAGCATCAACGCTCCCCGCCTACTCCCACCTTGTTCAATTAAACCTGTCACAAAAGAATATAAAGAAGCCCACGATACCGCCCCACTGCTTCGGCCGTTCACACCTTTCACATAAGCATAACGCGGACGCAAAGAAGACACGTTAATTCCCACTCCGCCGCCTCGGCTCATAATTTCCGCCATTTGCGATAGAGTTTCAAAAATCCCTTGCCGACTGTCTTTCGGGTGCGGAATAACATAACAATTATAAAAAGTTAAATTTTGGCCGGTACCCGCGCCGGTAAAAATTCTCCCCGCTGGCACGTATTTCCAATCATCCATTAACTCTCGAAACTTGGTTTGCCATTCGGCTTGTTTTTCGGTTGTAGTTTCCACACTGGCAATATGCTTGGCAATGCGTTCAAACATTTGTTCCGGCACGGTTTCCAGCGGTTTGTCTAAATGTTCAATAGCGCGCATTTCCACTTCCCCGTTTCTCAACATAATTTCCGCGGACTTTTCTGCCAAATTTAAACTTTGCACAATCCCAATTTCTCTCTGGCCGGTTTTGGGATTTACCAATACCACCACAGTGTCCCCCACGGCTAAACTTTCCCTTTTTACATCTTTCACCGCATAGCGATCTAAAAATATTTTTTCGCCTAATTCGGAAAGTGCGTTCTGAGTTCTAGTTTGAAGATTTTCTTTAATTTGCATAGAATAAAATTTTTAATTACAAATTTTTAATTTTTAAATAAATTTAAATTCAGTTTTGTTATAAGTTTAAAATTATAGAATCCGGTATAGAAAATAGTCATAAGTTTATTGATTTTAAATGACTTACCACCACTTACTTAACACCCGACCGGTTTCTACAACTAATACCTAATCGCTGTTTGCTTTATTCTTTGCTGATGAGCTGTCTACTGATTGACTTACAACTTACCAACTTACTACTTACCTGCCTTGCCGTCAGGCAGGCAACTTACCAACTTACAACTTTTTGAGTTCTTCCTTAAACTCCTCTACATCTTCAAATTGTCTATACACGGCTGCAAACCGCACATACGCGACCTTATCGGCCTTTTTTAATTTCTTCATTACAATTTCCCCAATTTCCGAACTTTTTATTTCCCCGTTATTAGCCTTTTGCTGAATTTCAATCTCAATTGATGACAGCAATTTCCTAAAGGTTTCGTCAGTATGCGGACGTTTAGCTAAAGGCAACCGTATGGCCCGCTCTAATTTTTCCTTACTAAACAATTCCTTCCGACCGTCCTTTTTTAAAATGTTTAAATCTAAGATTTCTATTTCTTCATAGGTAGAAAACCTAAATCCGCATTTTTCGCATTCCCGCCGACGCCGAATTGCCTCGCCCTCTTCCACTGGTCGGGAGTCTAAAACTTTAGTATCTGCAAATTGGCATTTAGGACAACGCATTTTTGATAGAGTTAAGAAGTATGAGTTATGAATTAAGAATAAAATCTTAGCAAAAATCTGTATTTTCTTAACTCTTGACTCATAACTCCTAATTCAACCTATAGTAGATTTAAGCTTTATGATAATACTACATATAGTATTTACGTGCAAACCCGCGAAAACCTAAATTTTTTAAAAACCCCCGCCCACTTATCCCCAAACAAAATTGAATTATTTACTGATTGCTTTTTACTTACAACTTACTACTTATAAACTTATTAACTTTTCTGCCTTTACAATCCCCCCTTACTTTGTTATCCTAAGTCATCTCCTACGGAGGAGAAATCAAAAAGAAAGGAGGACATTACAAATGAGTAATGTCCTTTTAGAAACAAGTCTGCCCGGAATTGATTTGATCGGGCGTGGTAAGGTCCGCGACAACTACGCCGTCGGCGCAGACCTGCTCATCGTCGCGACCGACCGCATCTCCGCGTTCGACTACATCCTGCCGACCGGCATCCCGGACAAGGGCAGCGTGCTGACGCGGATCTCGATGTTCTGGTTCAACTTCCTCCGCGACGTCGTCCCGAACCACTTCCTCACCGCGAACGTCGATGAATATCCGGTGGAACTCCAGCCGTTCCGCGATCAGCTCGAGGGCCGCTCCATGCTGGTCCGCCGCGCCAAGATGATCGACGTGGAATGCGTGGCGCGCGGCAATCTGGCGGGCTCCGGCTGGAAGGAGTACAAGGCCCAAGGTTCGGTCTGCGGGATTCCGCTCCCCGCCGGTCTGGTCGAAAGCGACCGTCTCCCGCAACCGCTCTTCACACCCGCCACCAAGGCGCAAAGCGGTCACGACGAGAACATTCCCTTCGAGCAGGTGGAGCGGATCACGGGCGCCGAAACTGCAGCCCGTCTGCGGGATCTCACGCTCCGGATCTACGGCAAAGCCTCCGAGTACGCCGCTTCGCGCGGCATTCTGCTAGCCGACACCAAATTCGAGTTCGGATTCGTGGGCGATGAACTCGTGCTCGCCGACGAGGTGCTCACGCCCGATTCGTCGCGCTTCTGGCCCGCCGATTCGTACCGGCCAGGCGGTCCACAACCCTCCTACGACAAGCAGTTCGTTCGCGATTATTTGGAAGAGATTCGGTGGAACAAGCAACCGCCGGCGCCGGGGCTGCCGGACGACGTGGTCGCGCGCACCAGCGAGAAGTATCGTGAGGCGTACCGCCTCATCACGGGTAGCGAACTCTAACCAGAGTTCATTCCCCGCAAAAGCAAAAACGCCCAAAGGTTCAACCAGAACTCTAAGGGCGTTTTTCATTGCTATTTATTTTTTTCTAATAACCAATTCACATCGCACTAATATCTGTGTATCCGTGTCCGCCAGCTGGCGGATCAGTGATCTGTGGAATATATAACTACTCCCCTAACATTAAACTATATAAATGATCCACACTTAAACTCCCAAAACCTAAAAAACCAAAATTTGCTTTAGTGCTAACTCCGGCTACTTGAGGTTGACTCTCATATTCAGTCAAACTCTCCAGACCCAAAACTCTCACTAAAGGCACACTGGCTTCGTCCATAGCCCAAGCCATGGCTTCGGTATGAGCCTTCACTGCTTCTGTGGCTGGCTCGGCAAAAGCCACCAGTCCGCTACTATACCAAGCGGAAAAATTATCTATGGCCTTAACAACTTTAGCTGGCGCAAACGGATCGGGCAAAGCATATTCCGTACTGCCACCTAAACTGGCTCCGCTTACATTCACAGCAAATAACAACGCGAGAGAAAATAATGTACCTCCTAATAAAGCCATTACCTTGCCCGGCGTTTCTTCGGTTAAAAACTCTTGCATAAATTTATAAGTTTACCCACTCACCAAAACTCTTAAGTTTTAATGCTGAGTATTTGATTGACATAGGTCCCAAACTTCCAAAAAAAAATAAAGTTTTTGGGGTATGGGGTAAAATTCGCTTTTGAATTCAAAAAAGCCAATTTACTCACCTATGATTTTAACAAAATTTTGTTGTTAAAATCTAAATTTTAATTTTATTTGTGTTTCCTTCACCCCTTAAACAAATTGTTATTTAAAGGGTTATTTAGCCTAAGGATATTCGCTGTTTCGTTATGTTTGCGAAATCAACGCTCGACCTTTTTATATCACTTTTATATATTATAGCACATATTTTAAAAATCCGCAAGAGCGGATTTGTAATGTAGTAAGTTGTAAGTAAATAAGTTGTAAGTTATTTTTGAATTTTTATCCAACCATAAATTAACTTTCCAACCTCCTCACATAGTTCAAAAACTTTTTGATATTTAAATTCTGAAACGTATTTTAAATCTTTAGCGAGTAAAAGTTGATACTTTAGCTCTTCTAATGACGCTTCCGCGATATTATAAAAATGCAATGAATCGTTAAGCGATTTTCTCTTAAAACCTTCCGCAATATTAGAAGGAATAGATACCGCACACCTACGACTCTGACTGACTAAACCAAACATCTCGTGTTTTGGATACTCTGATGTTAAAATATAAACATCTAAAACTAATTGGTGAGATTTTTGCCAAGCAATAATTTCTGTAAATGACTTAATTATCATATTCTTTGTTTACTTAGAACTCTACTACTTACAACTTACTCACTTACCAACTTACAACTTTCTCCGCCTCACTTCATTTTCTTTCTAATGAACGCCGGGATTTCCAATTCGTCTTCGTTATCTGCATTTAAATTTTCTGTCGGTTGAGTAGTTTGAATGACTGGGGGTTGTTTAGGTTCAATTGGTTTAGGGTTAAAAAGTGGTCGTCTTAATTCCACCGCAGTTTGCGGAGGGCTCTGGGGTTGAGCGCTAAAATTGCCTGTGCCCAAAAAACCTTTTTTGGGTTCATCAAAACTTATGGGCGACATACCACTTAAACGATTGTTGCCATCAAAGCCCGTGGCAATGACCGTGATCTTAATTTCATCGGTTAAGTTTTCATCTATCACCGCGCCAAACTTAACTTTGGCATCGGAGTCAATATTTTTGGTAATCACTTTCGCGGCTTCGTCAATTTCAAACATACCCAAATCTTTTCCGCCGGTAATATTAAAGAGTACTCCTTTTGCGCCGTCTAAGGACATATCTAACAGCGGAGAATTTACCGCGAGCTTCGCAGCTTCGCTCGCACGGTTCTCGCCACTCGCTCGCCCAATCCCCATCATGGCTGTGCCCGCGTCTTGCATAATGGCACGCACGTCGGCAAAGTCAGCATTCACCAAACCATGTGTGGTAATTAAATCCGAAATACCGGAAATGCCTTGCCTTAAAACTTCGTCTACGGTTTTAAACGAATCTATGAGTGAAGTTTTCTTGTCTATAATTTGCAGGATCCTATCGTTATGGATGGCAATAATGGCATCGACTTTATCTTTTAAATTATCATAGCCAGCATCGGCCACTTCTTTTCTTTTACTGCCTTCAAAAGTAAACGGACGGGTCACGACTGCAACGGTTAAGACGCCTTTATTCTTAGCGAGCTCCGCGACAATGGGCGAAGCTCCGGTGCCGGTTCCGCCCCCTAGCCCGCAAGTGATAAACACCATATCGGCATTGTCTACCACTTCCTCCAGCTCCTCAATGCTTTCTTCCGCCGCTTGCCGACCTAAATCCGGATTCATGCCACTGCCTAGACCTTTGGTAATATTTTTCCCAATATGCACTTTTACATCTGCATTATTATTATGCAGAGCCTGCGCATCGGTATTAATGGCAATAAATTCTACGCCTTTAATGCCGAGTTCGCTCATACGGTTAACAGCGCTGGTGCCACTCCCGCCCACGCCTAAAACTTTAATTCTGGCAAAACTTTGAACTTTTGGTTTAACTTCTCCCATACGATTTTGTGATTTCATTTTAGTTGATAATTTCAGAATAAATTAAATCAAACAAAAAATCAAACGTGTTGAAAGGTTAACCTTAAAATACAAACGATTGATTTTTTATTTTGATATTTGTTTTGGGTCTGTTTCCGAATGTGCTTTTAAGACGAAACTATTAAATTAGAGCAAATTGGCACAAATAAATTTTGATGCTTATCCGTAGGATAAGCGGAAAAATTTTTTGTGACAAGTAGCCAAAATTTTACAGTTGCAGACAAAATGACATTTGGAAACAGACCCTTTATATAAAATCAGTATAGCACAAAAGTAAAAAATGCCAAATTTAAACCCAAACCCCCCGAGAATATCGGGGGGTTTGGAACCGAACATATTAATTCCCTTATTTCCTATTTTTTCTGGCTTTTTCTGCCTCGTTGCTTGGTAAGCTTTAATGAACCTTGTTGGTATGCGTCTAAGGTAGTTTTAAAAACTCTAGCTTTATCATCTGAATTATCTTGCGCTTCGCCATTGTTTATTGCCTGTTTAAAAGCCTCATTAGCTTTTCTTAACACAGCCGGATTAGCCGACAAAACACTGTCCAGCACAAAAATCGGCCCTTGTGCGAATTCCCTTTCTAACTCTACAATCTTATCTGGATTAAAAGTTTTTTGGCTAATATCTTTTTTTACTTCCGCAACAATCAACTCCTTAGAAAATTTATTATACCTTCCGTCATCCAATCCTATCCATTGTGCACGCATCTCGGGTTTAGTGGCTAAAATCATCCTTGCATATTGCGCCACTTCTCTGCCTTTCCCCATTATTGGACCTTTGGGACTCATAACTCTAGTTCTTTGTTTTATGGTTGCCAAATCGGCATTACTGATACCATGTTGAAGTCTTAATTCTTTTAAAAACCTATTGGTGCTAAACCCGGCTTCGCTAACTCTTGCTAATCCTTTGTCATAAATAAATTCATAAGGATTGGCATCAAAAGCATTTAATAGCTCAATCATTTTGGTTTCCCTAGATTCTCTTTCTCTCACATTACCTTGTTCAGCTTTGGGTGCCGGAGCTTCTCTTTGAGCTGATTGTACTGGCTCGTTTGCTCCCCTGCCAGGCCCTGACTCAACCGGTTTAGTATTTCCACCGCTTTCTGGCAGTCTGCTAGGCTCACTAGCCACAGAAGGAAGCTTACCCGATTTTAAATTTTTGGGCACAGGCCTATTACCTTCATCATCCCACAAATCATCATCTTCTGTGGTTTGATTAATTGGCGCTTCCGGCTGAGGTTCAATAAATCTAAAAGTTTCTTCATCCCATATTTTGCCATTATCTGGGTTTGAAGGGGTTGATGCTTGTCCAATACTTTTCACCGCTTGAGCTTTTTTCAAACGATTTGCTTTCGCCTCATCAAGTCTTTCCCGCTTGGTTTTCCAAGCATCTACTCCAGTCTTTAAATTCGAAATATTATTAATTTTGATTCCTCTGTAAGTTTTTTGAACACCTACCCTATCTGTATATCCAATATCCACGATATCATAATCACCTTCTTTTAATCCTAACCAGCCTAATGCTTTTTTAACAACCATTGAATCAGCATCCAAACCCCACCATGACTTCATCATGACGTTTATTTCTTTGGAAAGTCTTACCGGATCTAAAGCTTCTGAATCGCCTTCATTCTGATCTGCAAGAGTCTCTCCATAAACATTCATTTCATCCCATTCGCTCCAAGTAGCTACTAATGGCTTACCTTTCTTATAAATCCCCAACGGCCTTCTAGGGTCTGTCTCAAGCCATGCGGAATTCAAAAACTTTATGGGAAAATTTGCATTATCTAATTTTCTCTTACCACCTCTTCTGGAATTGGTAATTACTCTCCCTAACTCAGAATCGGCCCCTGCATCTACACTCAAATCTGCCCCGCCTATCCCACAATACGTACTACCTCTCAAAGCCGTACTGGCGCCCCAAGTATTAATATACTTTTCTTTTGAACCACGGGATGAGAAATTATAAGGTAATGAATTTATTTCCCCAGAACCACTTATGCCTGCTCTGGTTTGAGCTTCAAGAAATTGACGAAAACGATTTGCCAAAAAGAAATTTGGCCATTTTCTATAAACATTGGGGTCATCATCCATTCTAGTAGCTAACCCATCAATCTGTTTACTACCATCACTTTTATCAAACTCATCAATGACTAATCTTAAATACGTATCGGACATATCTCTCACATCCGCATCATTTGTAAGTAAAACTATATCCTTACTTACTGGATTGGAACGCGACTTAGCCCTTAAACAAGCAACATCATAAACTGATTTAATTATTACTCCCCACTTTGGTCTGGTTTCGTATTCTTTTTCTAGTACTCTAATTTTTAATTCAGGATGCTTGAGTTTATACTGCCTAATCACCTCAGCTGTGTCATACGCTTCCGGATTCCCATTTCTAACTCTTTCTTCTGCCCCAGATAAAATAGTCATACCTTTAAGTCTATCTTGTGGATGGTTCAAGAATAACAATAACTCAAATTCATCAGATTTTACCGAACCATTTATAATTTGTTTCCTATACTGTTCAAGAGTGTGTTCTATACCTTTTCCCTCACCTAAAGCATAAACTGGAATGCAAGCAACAGCCTTACATTCATTAGACATTGGAATTAACATATCAGGCTGTTGCATTAACTCTCTTAATTCATCTGCGTATTCTGGGTTTTGATTTTCAAGATTAGAAATGTACCAATCCATCTCTCTATTAAAATCTAAAATAGCATCTGGATTTTCTCTTAACGTTGGAGATATTCTCTGACGATAATATTCACTTCGTTCTGGACTATTATAATATCCATAATATGGTATTTCTGGCAAAGGTTCTCGTTTTGGACGCTGAGGGGGTGGTGTCCAGTTAGTTTCCTCCAAACCTTTTCTTCTCCCCACATAAGTTAGGGGCGGGAAAGTAGTCGGTGGCAATTCATCTAGCGGTGGCGTTAGTTTAAAGAAAGGCATAGGTCCGGCTTCTCCGGCTCCTTGGGCCGTGTTCATTACGTGGCCATCAAACCGCATTTCCAAAAACCGAAACGGCAAATGCCCATCGTGTAGCATTTTAGGGTCTACATGGCCCGTAGCCGGATCAATAAACATTTTAGACCAATCATACTTGCCGTTCAGCTCAATTAAACCACTACTGTCTGCACCTTGCACTAAATCGCTCAAACCTGCGCTATTCGCCCCTTCGGTGGGAATCACCACAGCTTGAAAATATCTATTAATGTCGCCATTATTAATGGCCTGCTGAATTTGGTCCTTTAAGTGCATCATTTTACTGTCCACAAACGGACTGCCGTCTGCATTAGTATACCCTTCCACTTGGCCAAAACTCGGATCGTTAATTCTTTCAGATACCTCTTTCACAAAATTTTGAATCACTTTACTGCAGTCTAAATATACTTTGTCTCCTCGAGTTACCAAATAACCCATTTGCTGTTTACCTTCAAACTCCAGCCACATATTATGAATTGCGCTTTTAAACTTACCCGGTTCATCGTGCCAGTCTATACGCGTATGATGCGCGAGGTCAGGAAATTGTTTTTTGGTAGCGTCTACATCCAAACTATGAATCCCTTTGGGACCGGCGGGCGAAATTATTTCATCAAGTTTATAACCATTATCTAACAACCACTTTTTGCTATCAGCCGTGGGCGTGCCGTCGGCTTTAAACTCTAACGTATGCGAAACACCTTTGCTATCAATTAAAACTTTATCGTTCGGATTAGCCGTAGCCGGATTGTCTTCTAATCTAAAACCATCGGGCAGACTGTATTTACTCCCACCAATCTGTACTTCTATATTCGGACCGGCTGCGTGCGCTGTAGGAAATAAATAATCCAAACCTTCGTTGATATTTTTTTGCCCATAGGCAAAAGCATTCTCTAGGGCTGTAGCGGTTTCCTCTGGAGCCAAATGATGCTCGTTCCCCCTAAAGGCATCCCAAGCATGTTCTGCAAGTCCGTAAGTGTGGTCCTGCTTAAAGGCACTGGCTTCTTGAATAGCCGTGCCAAAAATTGTCCCCCATACCGCAGCCTTTTTCCCCGCCTGCCACATTTTTTTCTTTTTAAATTCCTTAAATCTTTCGTTCTGTTTGTCTATCCCTTCCTCACCTGCATAAAACCCATGAATCTTGGCTTCTACACTCGCTTGCAAATCTGCTTTAAACTGAGCTTCGGTTTTACCATTGGCCAAACACCACTTTTTTAAGGCGATTTTGGCGGCAGCCCGAGCCATATCTAACTGACCTTCTTCTTTGGCAATTTGCGTAGGATCGGAATAACCAATTAAGTCGGCACTATGTCTTTCTTCTTTATACTCTTTTTTCCAAAACTTTAACCATTTTCTTTTCTTTACCACTACTCCCCTCTCGCCTTCCAAAATGCGCGCGTCAATTTCGGCCACGGCTTCTAAAGCTTGTTTATACCCTTCCGGACTTAGTGTTCGTAAATCTGTTCCACTTTCCAAAAAATTAAACAACTTGGCGTCTAAATTCTGTTCCAATTCTTCGGCTGTCTGAAACTTTAAACGGAATTTTTCCAACTCCTTCCGCCGAGTTGCACTACTTTCCTCAAACTTTCTACCTTGCGCCATTTCCCGGGCATGTTGCATTCTTTCTTTTTCTAAAGTCTTACCTTCTTTAAAAGCCGCTGTCGCACCTGCCCCCACTCCAAATCCTACTAAACCAGCAACACTATAAAGCCCCTTGGTAAATAAACTCTTTTCTACAAAATAGGCAGCGGTAACCGCAGCAGTAATTGTGGCTTCGTTAAAAATAATGCTAGGCAAACCTCGGGTTTTAGCCATAATTTTATCTACCGCGTTTTCCACAGCATTAAATTGCGCCTCGGTTTTTGCGCCACTTTTTGCCCTACCTACTACCACATCAAAATCTAACTGTAAATTTCTCACAGCCAAGTTGTGGTCAATATTCTGTCTCACTTGTTTTTCTACTTCTTCCTTTGCCCATTTGGCCATTTCTAACAAATTACTCGCATACATTTTCCCCTTTTTAACCACTTCCGGTTTAACCCCTTTAATTTCTGCCCAAATGGCCTTTTCTTTTTCCAGAACCTGTTCTTCGCTAATCTCCCCGCCGGCAAAAGCCCTAACCGTTTCTTCTAATTTTCGCTTAATCTGGACTTCCGCCTCAGTCCTGCCTAAAGTTTCCACCGCTTCACCGCCGTGTTCTTTATGGACAAAATCACCTGCCAGTTCACCCGTAGCTCCCGCAAACCTTCGGGTAATGGCACTTACATATTCATCATGCGCGGTTTTTTGCGCTTTAAGTCGGTTTTGTTTTTCGGCTTCGCTTATGCCCGGCTCATTGGGGTCAAACTTTTTTTCCACTGCAAACAAACTGCCACTTGCCTGCATTTTGGCCTCGGCTTGTTTTTTTCCCGAAACTTCGTAATAATCCCGAGCTAAATTTTGTTTCCAAATACTTCGGCCTAAACTGGTTCCTCGCTTCCCTACATTTTTCCAAAAAGCCTTTTTAAAAGGTTTCTTCCACCAAGAAACATTATTCTCTTCCAGCGCTTCAGGTTTTTCGTTAAATTGCGCCAACGAAGCATCTTGCGCCATTCCTTCTTGAATGTCGCTAATATCTGTAAAAACAAATTTTGGTTTTTCCGCTTCGTGCCGAGCTTCTGGTGACAAAAAGCGACCGTATTCACTCATGGGTTTGTCATTCCGCACTTGATGCGGAATCTATAATTTATTTGACTATACTTATTTTTGTTCCAAACCTAAATACCTTACTCTAAATTGGGTTAAAGTGGTATTTAAGAGTTCTTGTAAATGGGGAATATTTTTTAAACAAAACTCGCTTAATTGCTCATTGCTTCCACTGGTTAACAGTTTATCAAACTCTTCCAGTTTTTCCGGGGGCAACCCGGCTAAAATTTCCGCATTCACCCGTTCCTCCAAACGCTCGTATAAATCTTCGGCTAATTGGGCTTTTAATTCTTCATCACCAATGTCTAACTGTTTTTCTTCTAACAGCTTTAAGGCAAAGTCTCTTAATTTTTGTTCTGCGATATTTATGTTATGAGTTGGCATATTTTTATTTCATTCGCTTATTTTTAATTACTATGACACTGTTTTTTTTCTGTGTCAAATGATAAAGATAATGCGACTTATAGGTCTAATATGTCATATAAATTATCTGCAATCTGTTTTTATTAGTATCATTCGTATGCATTCGTATATTCGCATCGCATAACATCTGTGTAAATCCATGATCTGTGAACCAATATCCGTGTCTTTTGTCCCCATCTGTAGACATCCGTAGCATCTGTAAGCTGTATTTATCCGTGTCTTTTTGTCCCCATCTGTAGACATCCGTAGCATCTGTAAACAAAAAAACCGCCCAGAAGCACAAAGCTCTGAGCGGAGACAATTAAGTGATTTTTCTACTTAAGGTCGGTTTAACCCGCCTTGTTCGTAAAAAACCTTTCGCGTGTTGTCTAAGCACGCGCCAGAGGACTTGAACCCTGCCTCTGGAAAGGTAGGCGCAATTAGCGCCCAATATAGTTGAGGAGTCGGACAATGGGACGGAGATCTCGGCACTTCACCCGAATGCCGGTTCCGTCCCACTGCTGGACAATGCCCACCGGGGCACCATCCAGCGAGTATACTAAGCTCCCACTCGCCCCGGGCCCGGACCAGGTGTCCATCCTGGCCCAGAAGCCTTGACCTGACCCGGCTTCCACCCACCCAGTCTGAGACACCGTGACCCCTCTAGGGTTACCCACGGTAACCAGACGTGTGCCCGGACGGAGCAAGTCCGGGTCAAACGCGAAGTCCAGACGGGGTGTGGGGTCATATCCCACAAGCTTAAGGATTGCGAGGTCATTACCCTCGTCCCAAGCTTGCACGATTGCGGTCCCGTGACCGTCAATCACCGCCCCCCATCCCCCATCAACCACGTGAAAGTCCGTCAGGACCAGCCCGTGGCCAATGAGGACCCCGCTTCCCTGTCCAGCCCCTTGCCGGACAAGGACATTCCTCGACCGAATGTCCTCCCACACCCCAGGGGCGGGTGTGGTTCGCTGAGGGGCCGGGGCAGGTGCCTCCTGTCGAGGTGCCGGTTCTTCCCACCGGCGGGGCGCCCGATACTCTTCCCTCGGGCGGGGGGTTTGGTATTGTTGCTGGGGCGGGGCAACTGGCCCGTGGGGAACCGTTTCCCCACTCTCATCTCCTATCAGCAACAAACCTGCTGACAGGCACAAGAGAGCCACTATTAAAAGCAGCAGATCCTCGTCGCTCCAGCGACGAGGATTTTCTTGGGCCATCGCCCACCTCCTATGGAATTTTTGGAAAGTGATATTTCTAAGGCTTATCCTTGACTGTGATCCCGATTTTTGTCATTCCGGCCTTGAGCCGGAATCCAGTTCTAAAAATACCACCTCACAAAAATCCCCAAAATTTTGGGACATTCAATTTTAACACATTTTGCTATTTTTGTCAATCTTTAGAATAAGTTAAAATTCCTTACTATATTTGTATAGGTCTTATACTACTTATCCGCCAGCTGGCGGAGTCCTATACGTCGTATAAAACTCTGCATCCGTATATTTTGTCCCCATCTGTAGTTATCTGTAGCATCCGTAAACTGTAAACGAAAAAAGACAGGACACACGAAGTTCCTGTCTTTGCGGTAAAATTCGCCCATTACCGCTTGGGGCAAGATGTCAGAACCGGATGGCGAATCCGGCTCCCCCCGGCCGTGAGGCCGGGGAAACTACCGGCACCCCCGGCTTTACGCCCGGGGCCGGCGGGGCGGACGCGTCGTGGCGGTCGCGAGTGGCGAAATACGCCACTGCCCCCGCGACCCCCGCCCCAACCAACCCCCCGATAAGCTTCCCGTGCCCGCCCCTCTTGACCACGGGAGCGGGCCTCGGCGCCGGCGCCAGTGGCTCGGGCTTGGGCAAAACCACCCGCGGGGGTGGCTCGGGCCGGACAACCACCGGCTCGGGGGTGGGTTCCGGCTTTGGCGCCGGGGGCTCGGGTGCCGGTGGGGGCGGTTCCGGCTTGGGTTCCGGCTTCGGCGCCGGCGGGGGCGGGGGCGGAGGAGGTGGGGCGGGAGGACAACCCTCGCAGTGCGCCATATTGACGCACTGCTCCAGAACCACCGACTGGCCGTCCGAAGACAACCAGCCAATGGTCCCTGCCGGAACACGGTACCGGTTGCGGTCATCCACGAGAGCGTGGCGACTCTCAACACAGTATTGCATCCCCGTCAGAGTCTCCTCCCCTGTAAAAACGTACTGACGGGTCAATTGATTCTCCGCCTTTACGCTTTCCAGATTGGCCCCGCACCGCACCATGGCGGTAGCCGAGTCCGCCCGCGGGACCAGCAGCCGAGTTTGCCCCTGGGCGCACCATGGGGCGAAAATCAGGAGACCAATCACAATGAGTAAACTCATGCGAATTCTCCTTTCTCGCCTGTCCGGATTGGTTTGCCCAAAGGCACCGGACGAGCAAGAAAAAACACAAATTAGTGATCAGTGGTAAGTGCCCAGTGATCAGCTTATAGCAATAATAAAATTGCTTATTTGCTGTCATTCCCGTGAAAACGGGAATCCATTTTCTGGATTCCAAATTAAACTTGTCCTGATGAATATCAGGATTCGGAATGACAAAAAATGTCCTTTCTTGCTCATCCGGTTTTTCTCTCTTCTTCCTCCCCTTAAGATACCTGTCCGCCTCTGGCGGAAGGGGAGGTTAGGAGGGGGTTATGATTTTCCATCCGTGCCTTTTTGTCCCCATCTGTAGGTATCTGTAACATCCGTAAACTATCATCTTGCAATTGATATTTTTCCTCCTCAAAATTTTTCGCATCCCGGCAAGGGACACTTGTACCGCGTTTTCTTGCCGGGTACCTCTCTTCTCCCCTCTCCCCCTAACATAGGGGGAGTCTTCCGATACACATCGGAAGGAGGGGGTAAAAAAAGCTACCCACCAAAAAACCGCATTATATTTTAGCTGTATATTTCCAAAAATTCAATAACTTGATATAATATAATAAACATAATTTTTTCTATCCTTATGCCTAAAAAAACTCCCACGACAACCACAAACTTTCAGCCCTTATTTGAATATTTAGATGAAATGAAGGCGGATATTGACACTCGCTTTAACAAATTAGAACAAAAAGTTGACTCCATAACCTCCACTCTGGATTATCTTTGTAAAACCGTAAAAGGCTTTGAACAGGAAATGATAGTCAATCGCCACCGAATAGAAAGACTAGAAGATTGGGCAAAACAAGTATCAGCTAAAACCGGTATACCTATTCCTTTTTAATTTTTCTTATTCTCACCCGCCCTACTGGCGGGATTTTTTAATGTGCTTACTGCTTTGCTGATTTCTGTTTTACTTACCAACTTACAACTTACAACTATTATTAACTATTTATATACATTCGCATCATTCGCGTGCATTCGTATATTCGCATCGCACTAATATCTGTGTATCCGTGTGATCTGTGGACCAATATTTGTGTCTTTTGTCTTCATCTGTAGATATCTGTAGAATCCGTAAATTCGCATCATTAGCATGTATTCGTATATTTGCATCGCGATTTTTCTCCATTTCCCTCTTTCTCTTCTCCTCCTAAAATAGGAGATGTTCTCCAATGTTAATCGGAGGGGGTGGTATTCACCCTGCTTTTTCCCTCCCCCTTGTGGGGAGGGTTAAGGGAGGGGGTAAAAACTACCCAAAACAGAAAGAAAGAACTGGAGGGATTTGAGTGCACAAATCCCCCATGCTTGGTTGTTACCCTACTCATAGCCTGCACTGGCTATGCGTAGGGGGAAAGGTTAGACCTCTCCTTCTTCCTCCTTTTCTTCTTCTTTTTCTTTTTTCGCCGGCGCCTTCTTGGCCGCCGGCTACTTGGCCTCGGGCAGGTCGGCGAGCCTGCCCGACCTGCCGAAAATTCCGCCCTTGCCGACTCGGCGATTGCCGAGGGCTTCCAGCCCCTCGGCGTTTTTGGCTACCTGGGCGTCGGTGGCGACCTGTGCGGCCTTAACCTTCGCGAGCTCGCCGTCGAGCTCGCGAAGCCGGCGGTCGTAGGCCGAGAGGTCGACCGTCGGGGCGGGCCGAGACTCCAGCGCGGTGATGCGGGTGCCGTGGTCGGCCACCACGCCGGTGAGCTTCGTCACCGCCTCGGCCGCGGACTTGGCGGCGGTGAGCGCGGCGCTGGCGTCCGTGGCCGCGGCGCGGATCTCCGGCCGGACGCTCTGAACCGCCGTGTAGGCAGTCCAGGCGCCGAAGGCGCTGTTAGTGTAAAGCGAGGCAACCTTGCGACTACCAGCTTGCACATGCAACTCCGCAGCGGTTCCGGCCGGGGGCGTGTACGAGAAATTGAACCCATCGCTGGTCTTTACCAGCTTCTTGACGGGAACAACCTGCCCCTTCCCATCCGTGAGCTTCACTTCCGACACGCCGGGGGCGTGGCACGAAACGAAATTGTCCGCGCCGGACACCAACACTGGCATTTCAGCGTCGCCGACCATCCCGTTGACAGCCGTCACCACACACCCCTCCATAGGGGCGGCGGACACGGACGGGGCACCGAGGGTTGCGAGTGCGAGCGCACCACCGACGAGCATCAACGCTATCATGTGGTTGACAGGCGTGGGGGGCGGCGGCGCGTTCGGGTTCGGGTTCGGGTTCGCGGGGGGCTGGGGGTCGTTGCCATGATCGTCGTGTGCGGGGCGGTTGTTCCGCCGGCGACGCCAAACCACCACCCCGATGCCGGCGGCGATCAGGAGGGCGATCCCTCCGAGCCAAGCCCTCCATCCTCCCCAGCTACCATCAAAAAACGGGTCGGGCTTCGGAGCCTCGGGCTTCGGAGCCTCGGGCTTCGGAGCCTCGGGCTTCGGAGCCGGCGGGGGTGGCGCCTGCTGCTGCCGGAGCGCTCGCTCGCCCGGGTCGGGCGTCGGGGCGTACTGTGCGGACACGGTTGTGCCGAGGGTCGCGAGACCCACGGCGAGGATAAGACGCGTGATTGATGAGCACATTTTTGTGCTCCTTTCTGCATTGGGGGCTTGTCTGTTTGCCCCATGCAATAGCTATTCCATTTTTATTCCTCTCTTCCCCCCTCTTTTCCAAAGAGGGGGTAGGGGGAGTTATGATTCCCCTATCCGTATTCATTCGTATCATTAGCATGCATTCGTATATTCGCATCGCTAACATCTGTGAAATAAAATGAAATCTCTATCGCATGGGACAAATGCCCTTTATGCATTCGTTCGCCATCAACTTCTGCCACTTGGCAGACCCAAACCATCCGCAATTAATTTGCAACTGACTTTAAACTCAGCCACAAATCCGCGGTTAAAAAGTAACACTCTACCCTGTTAAATTTCCAAACCAAATTGGCACTATTTAACTAGGGTCTAATCCCTCCTTAAGGGATAATTTAAAGAGCTGTGTTATATGATCTTCCCAAACTGGAAAGTTAGGAATAATAATATAACTTCGCATTATATAACATTTTTTACTTTATGTCAAGGTTTTGGCTTATTTTTCATCTTAAATAAGTTTAAAAATATAATATCCGGCTTATTAAAGCCGGATATTATATTAAAAACTATCCATATAATCCTTTACCTTACAAAAAAAATTACTAAAAAACCGAATCATACGCAAGATTTCATCTAGGGCAGAAAGGACTTGAGCCCTACTTCGCCAAGGCTTCCTCCTTCGTCCATCTCTCGTGGACTTCAAAGGACAGATCTAGGGTTTCGTCTATATTAAGGAAGAAATGATCTCAACCACTTTTTTACCTTTTCCGCGCCCGGGCGGGAAAAAGCGCTTTTGACCGAAGCCAACATGGTGCCTGAGCTAAAACTGCTCGCTTGTCCAAATTTTTGTCCCCACAGCAATAACCCCACCACAGTCGCAAAACTGGGATCGTCAATTTTATCTATCACCGTAGTAATATTTTGCGGTTTGCCTAAAATACACGGCAAACGCAAATGTTTTTTAGCCAATTCCACAATGCCCGGCAGTTTGGCGCCTCCGCCGGTAAGCACTATGCCGGAAGGCAGTTTGCCATCTCGGCCAATATTTTTAAGTTCCTTAGCCACCATGGCCAAAATTTCTTCCAGTCTAGCTTCCATAATTTCCGCCACATAGCCCCTTTCCACACTTTCCTTTTCCTGCTCGTCAATTTTGGACAAATCAATTTCCTCTAATTTATTTACCACCTTAGGGTCGGTATGACCATAGAGCAGTTTAACTTTTTCCGCTGTTTCAATACTGCTTCTTAGGCCAATGGCTAAATCGTTAGTTAAATGTTGTTGTCCAATGGGCAACACCGAAGCGTGGAGCAAATCCCCTTCTTCAAACACCGCCACACTGGTAGTGCCACCACCCAAATCCACCACTGCTACGCCTAAATCTTTTTGTCGTTTGGTTAATACGCATTCGGCAGTAGCCAAAGGCGCTAAGACTAAATCGTTAATTTCCAAACCGGCCTGCACCACAGTGCGACTTAAATTCCGAATAAACGGCAAGCCTGCCTGCACAATTAAAGTATCCACTTCCAAACGCACCCCGCTCATTCCGAGCGGATCCCGAATGCCTGTTTGGCCGTCTAGGGTGAAGCTTTTCGGAAACACGTGTAAAATTTCTCGGTTTTGCGGAACCGAAATCGCTTGGCTGGCATCTACACACCTCACTACATCGGCTTCGCTAATTTCCCCATCGGCCCGAGACACGGCAATTACTCCGTGACTTTGCAAAGTAGAAATATGACTGCCGGAAACGGAAACATAAGCGCTCGCAATGGGCACACCGGTCATGCGCTCCACTTTCTCCAGCACACTGGAAATCCCGGAAACAGCTTCTTCAATGTCCACTAGGACACCTTTACGAATTCCAAAACTTTCACTTTCCGAAACGCCAATCACATTTAAAACTCCGTCTTCCGGATTAATGCGCCCTTGCACCGCCCGAATGGCCGACGTGCCTATATCTAAGCCGGTGATGTATTGTTCTTTACTCATAAGGCGATCCTAATCAACGAATACATCCGAATTATCCGAATTATGCTTCAAGAACATTAGGTTCATTCGGATTTAATTTGGAGCATTCGGATCGAGATTATTTTAGTTTCTGTTTCAATAATTTGGCAACCAAAGCGTTATCTACATTATTGCCGAGCTTGGCTTTTACCGCACCCATCGCTTTCCCAAAATCGCTGGCAGTAAAACTCTGCCCAGCCAACACTTGCTCAATGTGAGTTAAAACTTCGGCTTCGGGCATTTGAGCGGGTAAAAACTTGGTTAGCATTTCCGCTTCTTGACTTTCTTTTTCCGCCAAATCCAACCTGCCCCCGGTGGTGTAACTCTCGGAAGCTTCTTTGCGCTTTTTAATTTCACTGCGAATCAGGGCAAAAATTTCTTCGGCTTCCAAAGTTTTTTGTTTGGCGATTTGCTCGTTTTGCACCCGAGTTTTTAACCCACGTAAAACTCCCACGGCTACCGTGTCTTTGGCTTTCATGGCATCTTTTAATTGAGTTTCTATTTCTTGTAAATTCATTTTGTAAGTAAATAAAAATGACAAAAACGACGGAAGTGAACAAAAAATTAAACTGCGGTTATTTTTGTCAATTTTGTCATTTTTTAATTTTTGCCATTTAGTTTATCTTCGTCCATATTTTCTTACTGGCATTGGCTTGCCTAATTTTTTCAGCTCTTCTCGCTCTTCTCGATTTTTAGCTCTTCTTCTGGCAGCCACTTTTTGCAAATTGCGACTTTTTTCCCGAGTATAAAAACGGGTTCGGCGGGCACGAATAAGCACGCCACTTTGTTGGATTTTTCTGGAAAATCTGCGGAACAAAGAGTCAAAACTTTCTCCGTCTTTCTTTTTTACTTCAACCACTTAAATTCACCTATCCTTTCAATTTTAGATTTAATACTTAGCTAAGTATACTGAATTTAACATTTTTAGTCAAACAAAATCCCGTTAGAAGTCAGTTGTGCCTTAGGCACAACTGCAGATACTTCTGGTATCTTACTTCTAACGGGACTATTCCCCCAAATTTTTACCACCCAACAAATGTAAATGCAAATGGGGAATTACCATACCGCCGTCTCTCCCCACGTTAAAAATTAACTTATAACCCGTCTGGTTTATGCCAAACTTTTCCGCCATGGCTTTAGCTGTCAAAACCAACTTGGCCACCAAAGCGCTGTGTTCCTGAGTTAATTCATTAACCGAGACCAAATGAATTTTGGGCAAAATTAACAAGTGCACCGGCGCTTTGGGCAAAATATCCCGAATTACCAGCACCTCAGCGTCTTCCATTTCTACGGTAGCCTCAATGGTTTTATTAATAATGTTACAAAATACACAATCGTCCACCCCGTTAGAAGTAATCATAAGTAAAAATTGTAATAATTTATTTTAAGTTAATCAAGTTGCTTTAATAATTGTTTAAACTTCTAACGGGGTCCATAAAATTAGTTGTAAGTTGTAAGTAAATAAGTAGTAAGTTACCTACAACCTACAACTTACTACTTACAACTTTTAACGCCCCAATCGTTTCTTGACTTCATCAATAATCTTATCATAAGAAATAATTTCTTGCATACCGGACTTTACATCCCTTAAAATTACCATTTCATCAATGGCTTCTTTCTGTCCCATAATTAAAGCAATCGGCACTTCGTGAGTCTGGGCCACTTTTAATTGGTTTTTCACCCCGCTTTGACCAAAATGGTCATAAACCGTAATTTTCTGTTCGGTTAAATCTTTAAACAAACGCAAACTGCGTTTAGCGGCCAAGTCTCCCAGAGGCACCAAACACACTTCACTATTTATGCGACCGGCTTCCAAAGGCGTCAGTTCAGCCAACTTATTTTTAAGCTCCACAAAACTCCCGTTAAAACCAAACGCGCCAATGGGCTTACCCGATAATTTTTCCGCAAAACTTTGCCT
The DNA here is from genome assembly GCA_964436545.1 of uncultured Candidatus Saccharibacteria bacterium. GTDB lineage: Bacteria > Patescibacteriota > Doudnabacteria > UBA920 > UBA920 > JBBTRN01. The sequence goes on along the minus strand of CAYTCJ010000004.1, from coordinate 85,074 downwards.
ATGTCCACCTTCGGCTAAAATTAAAGTTTGTTCTTTACTTTTAAACTTAAACACAAAAATACTTTTAGTCGCCCCGGGCTTACCGGTATAAAAAGGGTTAAGTTGGTAAGGAATATTCATCTCTTCTAAAGATTCCAGAACCAAAGTAAAATTTTGGTTAGCGGTTTCATCTAAGAAATCTAAAACGCTGGGTCCGCTATCGGCTAAAATAGTTTGGCAATCTAAATTGGAACAGCGAAACATCTGGAGGGGGTTAAGCTCCAACCAGCCTTCACAGTCATCGCATAAATCGTATTTTTTGGGCAAGATCGCCTCGGTAAGCGTTTCGGTATATAATTTTTTACTTTCCACACTGCCTAAATTATTCACTTCCAAACTCACTTCCTCTAACCCTAGAGAATTAAAAAAGGTCCAAGCGAGTGCAATTACCTGCGCTTCGTTTAAATGATTAAATTGGCCTAAAATTTCGGCACCGAATTCGTAATCGCTCACTAATTGATGCTGGGCGGTTTGTTCCACCACCGGTCCGGTATAGTACCACTTTTGCAAACCCGGTTGATCGTATAATTTTTTTTCCACAAAGCTCCGAATTAATCCCGGCAGTTGGGTGGGCCGAAAAGCCGTGGTTAAATTGCCCATGGGCCAGGTTAATAACCGAGCCGGCGGAGTTTCTTGTTCATAAAATAAACTATACAGCCTAGCATCTTCTAACAGTGGGGCCTCGGCCTTGGCAAACCCATACATCCGACAAGTTTTTAAAAAGTTTTTAAGTAAAACATTCCAAGCCATATCTAAACCTGTGTGGACATCAAAACACCCGGGCAAAGCATTCAATTTTTTTGCTTGAGGCACAGCAGAAATTGTAGGATTTTTTTTCGGTCGACCCATATTGTAAACAGTTATAAAGTTTGAAAGTTGATAAAGTAAAAAGTATCATCAGCTACTGAGCAAATATAACTCTTACCAATAACTGGCAGAAGGAATAAACCCAAAAGTTTTAAAAGGAAACACTCTGAGCCAAGCCTTACCGACAATATCACTTTTAGGCAAAATTCCCCACACGCGCGAATCTGAGGAAGCGGTGCGGTTGTCACCCAACACAAAATATTCTTCACTGCCCAAAGTGGTGGGCCCGGGCTTACCCAAAGTCGGTGTCTCAGCGGGTAAATAACTTTCTTCCAGCACAAAGCCCGCCGGATTGTTGGCATTACTGATTTTAACTTTACCGTTAACCAAACTTACCGATTCGCCCGGTAGCCCAATAATGCGTTTAATAAAATACTGTCGGTTATCTTTAGGATACTTCATTACAATTACATCTCCCCGCTTGGGTAAGTGTTCGCGATAGGTTAACCGATTCACAATTAAATAATCCCGGTCGTGGAAATTGGGCAACATGGAAGAACCGCTCACCACAAACGGCTCGGCAATAATTAATCGAAACGGAATAATAATCGCCAAAGAAATGGTAATAATTTTTACCAAATCCCAAACAAAACTTTTAACTGAACTCGAATTGTCATTTTGATTTTGCAGATTTTGGGTTTCCATAAAACTTTTTTAATAGTTTTCTAATTGAGTGAGCAGTAGTGTAATTGTAATGATTTTTCCAATTCGGTCAAGAGCAAAAAAAACGGTAGGTAGATAAACTTTTAGAATGATAGAAAATACTGGATTTTTACCCTGTTAAATATTCGCTTTGCGAATTTAACAGGGCAAGCCAGTACCTTTGCAATGCTTGCCCCGTTAAATTTAGTCGTGATTATGGTGGTCGTATCTGGACTCGAACTAGAGGCCTCGCCGATGTGAACGGCGCGCTCCCTGCCTGCCGGCAGGCAGGTAACTTCACCCTGTTAGATTTGGTGGACAATACTGGATTCGAACCAGTGACCTTTGCAATGTGAATGCAACGCTCTAACCAGCTGAGCTAATTGTCCAAAAAATCTAACAGGGCAAGACTGAGCTATACGACCAAATAATTTAACGGGGTGAAAATGCAACGCTCCCTGCCTGCCGGCACCTGTCTACCGACTGGTAGAGGCAGATAACCAGTTGATATTAATTTTACGTCTCGCCTCACCCTAATTTATCCAATTTTTATACTTTAAAATCTTTGCAGTGTGTCAAAATAATACCATTCTAAACCTCATAAAGCAAGTCATACCGTATAGCTTATTTTAATGATATTAGATATAATAGTAAAGTTATGAAAAAATCTTTAGACTCCGCATCACAAAAACCCATTTTGTCCAAAACTTCAGCTGTGCCACCTATAGTTAAACCCCCAAAAACTTCGCTACCTTCCCCTCCCTCAATTACTCCGGGAGTCCCGTTAACCGCTAAAACTCCAACGCCCTCACCATCTCCCCAAACTATAGATTTATTAGCCTTAAATCCCAAAGTGCCCACCGGTAAAAAATTTTGGTGGCTCTTAATTTTTGTGCTTTGCGGTTTAATGGCTGTTTGGGTATTCCATCGCGCCAATACCCTCTCGGCTAAAATTTTTACCGGTCAAACCACCACAGTGTTTGGCAAAGTCTGGGAAGCCTTAAGAGGAGCAACCGGCAATTTAAAACTCCAAGGTGAAAATAAAGGGCAAATTAATGTTTTACTCTTAGGGATTGGCGGGAGTGGCCACGAAGGTCCTTACTTAACCGACAGTATGCTCCTCGCACAAATTAAACCCCAAACTTCCGAAGTTGCTTTTGTCTCCATTCCTAGGGATTGGCTTACCACCCTCCCAAATAACTTAGGCGATAGAAAAATTAACAGCGTATTTGCCGAAGGTATGGCAAGAACCAAAAGTTACGATACCGCCGGTAAATGGGCCAGACAAGCCGTAGAAAGACTTTCGGGTTTAACTATTCCTTATTTTGCGGTAATCGATTTTGCCGGCTTTGAAAAAGCCATTAATGAAGTGGGTGGCATTACGGTGAACATAGAAAACAGTTTTTCCGACGCCCAATTTCCCGATGAAAAATTAGGCTTTTTGCCCACCCAAACTTTTACTCAAGGTCCCGAGCATATGGACGGCCAAAGGGCCCTGATTTTTGCCCGCTCCCGCCATGGTAATAATAACGAAGGCAGTGATTTTGCTCGCAGTCTCCGACAACAAAAAGTTATTATGGCGTTTAAGAGTAAAGTGTTCAGCAAAAACCTGTTAGCCAGTCCCAATAAACTCAATAATTTATTAGGCATCTTATCCGACCACTTTCATACTAACTTAAACCCCGGCGAGATTTACCGTTTATACGAATTGGTTAAAAACCAAAACATTCAACAATTTTTATCTTTAAACTTAGGTTTGGAAACCGGCTTAGTCTGCCCCGAAATTCAAGCCGAAACCGGAGCTTACATTTTAATCCCCTGTCCGGGTAAAACCTTAGATGATTTAAGAGACTATTTCAAAAATACTTTTTTATACGGTAAACTTAATGCCGAACGTAGTCGAGTTTGGCTCGCCAATTCCACCACTGATGCAAAAAAATATCAACAGGCGGAACAAAAATTATTAGCCAATAATTTTACAGTCTGGAAACTAAATTATACTCCGGACTTTCTCTCGCAAACCATTGTATTTACCGTCAACCCCAAGCCCGCCTCTTTGGAATTTATTAAAAACACTTTTCAGGCCAAAGAGGTAAGCTTGCCTCCTCCGGGAGTTAAGCTCGATGCGGACAAAGTTGATCTGATTATTGTGCTAGGTAATTAAACTAATTATTTCCGAATCTTACTTATATGACAACCTCTCACTTACCCATTATTGCCCTCGTTGGACCACCCAACGCCGGTAAATCCACTTTGATGAATAAAATCATTGGCGGAGCTTTAGCCGTTACCAGCGACATTGCCGGTACTACCCGAGATCGACAATATGTCAAAACCGCTTTTGCCGGAAGAGAATTTATTTTGGCCGATACCGCCGGTTTAATGTTTAACCATCCCACCTCGGCTCGCAACGCTGACTCAGCGGAACTGGAAAAAAATATCCAAACCCAAATTGAAACCGCTTTACGCACAGCAGATGTGCTAATTTTTGTAGTAGATGGCAAAGCCCCCTTAAGCGCCATAGACAGACAAGTCTTAATTAAATTTCGAAAAAATCCTTTGCCCAAAATTTTGGCGGTCAATAAACTGGACTCTAACCAAAAACGCATTGTACAAGCCAGTGAATTTTCCCGCCTTGGCATAAAACCCGTATGCCCCATTTCCGCCCTCACCGGCGTGGGCGTGGGCGATTTATTGGAAACCGCGGTTAATCTTTTACCCCCACCCTCCTCGGAACCCACCACCCTCCCCGAAGGCATTAAAGTCGCCATAGTGGGCAAACCCAATGTGGGCAAATCTTCTTTGTTCAATAAAATCCTCAACGCTCCCCGAGTCGTGGTTTCCAATATTCCGGGCACTACCCGAACTTCCATAGATGAACACCTCACTCTTAACCAACAAGCCTACACGTTCATAGACACAGCCGGGCTGAAGAAAAAAGACCACAAACAGAGCCAGCCGGATATTTTTAGCGGTTACCAAACTTTTAAATCCATTCGCAAAAGTGATGTGTGCTTATTAGTCTTAGACGCTCTTGAACCCATTACCGTCCAAGACCAAAAAATTGCGCAAGAAATTTTAAGTATGCAAAAAGGTTGCATAATTTTAGTCAATAAAGTGGACCAATACTTAGCTGAAGCCAAACCCAAAATCACTCGCAAAACTTTAAAAAAAGGTCAGAGCGACAATACTTACCAATCTTTGCAAGATTACATTAGCCACCATTTTCCGTTTTTGTGGATGTGCCCGGTATTTTTTGTCTCTGCTAAAACCGGCGAAGGTTTGTCGGAAGCCCTTACAGCGATTCAGCCGATTTATACTCGCCGACACAAACAAATTTCCCCGACCGAGCTAACCGCTTTCTTAACCAAAAAATTAAAAGCCCAACCGCCCAAAAGAATGTGGGACCAAAAAGCCCCTAAAGTTTATAATTTAAGTCAAATTGAAATTAACCCCCCGACTTTTGAACTTTTGGTCAATTTTCCACCAGCCATTTCCTCCCAATTTAAACACTATTTGGAAAACTCAATTATCCGCGACTTGGATTTTTACGGTACGCCTGTTAAAATTCACTTAAAGAGAAAAGCCGGCACGTAAGAATAGAGGTATGAAGTTGAATTATGAATATTGTTAGAATGTTAAGATGTTAGCATGTTAGAATGTTAAAATGTTAGTATGTTAAAATGTTAGAATGTTTTAACGAACTCTATGAAAATAATTGTTGGACTGGGCAATCCGGGAGAAAAATATAAAAGTACCCGCCACAATGTAGGCTGGATGGTTTTAGATTGGTTAATGGCAGATTTAGGATTTACAAATGGGAAGTGGCAAAAAAAATTCGCTTCGGAAATTTTAGAGGTTCCTCACTCCGCCTCACTCCCCCTCTTTTCCAAAGAGGGGGACGGGGGGAGTTATTTCCTTTTTGCCAAACCCCAAACTTTTATGAATCTTTCCGGCCAAGCCGTTAAAACCCTTACGGATTTTTATAAACTTAATACACAAACAGATTTATTGGTCATTCACGATGATATTGACCTGCCTTTGGGCAAACTGAAAACCACTGCCTCGGCTTCTTCCGCCGGGCATAATGGCGTAGCTGACATTATAGACCACTTAGGTACCCAAAATTTCCACCGCATCCGAGTTGGCGTGGAAACCAGACAAGCCAAAACTGATTTACCCACCGAAGCTTTTGTGCTCCAAAATTTCACAGCTGATGAAATGCAAAAACTACAAGCGGATATTTTTCCTCAAATAAAAACTGAAATAAATCAATTTTTTGATTTTAAAAATTACAAAATTACAAAATTACAAAATTAAAATCCGTCCCGATTTATCGGGGCGGATTTTTGCATTCATTACCCCACCTGCAGGTGAAGAGTTGTAAACAGATGTTTGCAAACCCTTTCTTAATGCTAATATCTAAAAGTTAGGAGGGATGTCTTTCAGATTTCGCGACCTACAGACAGGGTAATAAATACAAAGTTGCCAATAGAATACACTAAATTTAAGAATTTGCCTAATAATTTATAGGGAATTATTGGGATATTATTATAGCTTATTTTAAACTATTTGTCAATGTTAGACTCTAACGCTCTATATATACACGCTTTTAATTTATTACCTCAAATTGGCCCCGCCCGAATCATGCGGTTAGCCCAATATTTTCATAATGATTTTAAACTAGCCTTTTCTGCACCTGCCTCTGATTTAAAATTGGCAGGCTTGGAAGCGGACATCATTCAACTCTGGTTAGAGAAGAAAACTCATTTAAATCTAGCTCAACAGCAGACTACTTTAGAACATCACCACATTCAACTTCTGAGTTTTTTAAGTCCCGCCTACCCCAAATTATTATTAGAAATTTCTAAATTTCCACCTTTACTTTACATTAAAGGACACCTACCTCCCAGCGACGCAGTGTGTTTTTCCGTAGTGGGCAGTCGGAAAATTACCACCTATGGCTTAACCGTAATGCCCGATTTACTGGACCCCATAATCGCCTCCGGAGCCATTATTGTTTCGGGTATGGCTTTTGGCGTAGATGGTGAAGCCCACAAACTGGCTTTAAAACAAAATCAAAAAACCATTGCGGTCTTAGGCGGTGGCTTAGACACCGAATCCATTTATCCCAAACAGCACCAGTTATTAGCCCAAGAAATTTTGGACAAGGGTGGCTGTTTAATTTCCGAGTATCCGCCCCTCACCCCCAATTTTAAACAACACTTTATTGCCAGAAACCGCATAATTGCCGGTTTGTCAGTCGGCACTTTAGTGATTGAATGCGATTTAAATTCCGGCTCCTTAATTACCGCAAACCACGCCTTGGAACAAAATCGGCAAATTTATGCCGTACCCGGACCCATCTACTCCTCGCAAAGTCAAGGCCCTAACAATTTAATTAAAATGGGCGCCAAACTGGTCACTACAGCCGAAGATATTTTAGAAGATCTTAACTTAAAATCCTTACCCGATGAACTCCAAACTCAAGCTCTCTTCTCCCCAAACCCAACCGAACAAACCATTTTAACTTGCTTAAGCAAAACCCCGACCTTTATTAATGATATAATCAAATTATCCAAACTGAGCCCCGGCGAAGTAGCTTCTACCTTGACTTTTTTAGAAATGAAAGGCCAGATTCGGAATCTGGGCGGGCAACAGTATGTGCTGAGCAGATAATTTCTAATTTTTGAATTTTATAATTTTTAAATAATTTTCAATTTAAATTACAAAATGAAATTTATACCCTCTAAATATTTAAAATTTATTCTTCCTCTCCTGTTTGCTTTGGCCATAGCTTTAGGCTTAATGCAACGTAAAGAAAAAACTTACAGCATCAATCATCCCAATGTTAAAACCGTAGCACTATCCAAAACAGCCGAAAACGAACTTTGGGCTTTTTATAATAAAGCCCAAACGCTTGCTAAAGACAAACCCGTAGAAAAAACTCAAACGACCTTTCTGGCTGTGGGCGACATTATGCTCTCACGCAAAGTTGCTTTAAAAATTAAACAAGCCAACAATCCGCTTTTGCCTTTTTCCAGACTCTCCCCACTCTTAAACTCCACAGATTTTAATTTTGGGAATTTAGAAACCCCTTTTTCAGAAAAACCCATTATTGGGGGCAGTGCTCTAATTTTCGCCTCCCCCACTTCCAGTTTAAGCGGTTTAATGGAAAATAAATTTAAAGTTCTCAACTTAGCCAATAACCATGCGTTAGATAAAGGCCGAGACGGACTGCTGTTCACCAAACAACTTCTCACGCAAAATAATGTTTTAACAGTGGGAGCCGGCTTGGACCTCAGTCAAGCTTGGCAACCGGCAGTGGTGGAAACTAACGGCATAAAAATCTGTTTTGTGGGCGCGTCTTACGCTTCGATCAATGACAATGGGAAAAGCAATAATGATTACGTAGCGAGAATAGAAGATATGGAAAATTTAAAATTATCCATTACTACATCAAAAACCCTGTGTGATTATACGGTGGCTACAATGCATGCCGGAACCGAATATACATACACACCTAACAAGGCGCAAATAGATTTTGCCCATAAGGCCATTGATTTGGGAGCGGATATGGTAATTGGCGCTCACCCGCATTGGATACAGACAATTGAAAAATATTGTCCCAATAGCAACAATCACCCTCCCCTAACCCCTCCCATCAAGGGAGAGGAAAATAAAAATTTACTCCCCAAGATGGAGGCTAATGCTTCCAGTTCCCTCCCCCTCGTGGGGAGGGGTAGGGAGGGGGGCAAAGACTGTAAATACATTTTCTATTCTCTGGGCAACTTTATTTTTGACCAAGACTGGAGCCAAGAAACCACAGAGGGACTGACACTGAAAATTCAAATATCAAAAATCAAAAATCAAAATGAACTGCAAGGCACTAAAACCCCTGTCACACTCGACTCCATTGAACTTTTGCCAGTCATAATAGAAAACTTTTCCACGCCCCGTTTAGCCAATGAAACCGAAACCCAAAAGATTTTAGAGAAAATTAATATAAATACAAAAATTTTAAAATAAAACCGACGCCAAAGGGGTTAAGGCCCCCTGACGTCGGTCTACGGGATCACCCAGTGTGCAGGTGTCCCGCTGGCATCTCGATGTAGTACGCTAGGGCCATAAGGCCCAAAACAAAAGCGACAACACCGAGAAGGCTCAAGGCTTTTCTCACAGCACCTCCTTTCCCCCATACACTACTCTCTCTCTTTAAAAATCAAGCACAACCTGTTGTCATCCCGGAATTGTGAGTGCATCCGAACAATATCCGGGATCTATTTCCAAACAAGCACTGGATTCCCGCCTACGCGGGAATGACAAGAAAAAACACGAATGATAAAGTAAAATGCCTCAATATTATTTTTTTCCTATTCATAATTCATAATTCCTAATTCATACTTCTTTCCCTACTGTTTGACAATTATTTTTTTTATGGTTAAACTCACTTTTGTAATTAGCGACAAGAGAGCAGTGAAAAGAGAATAGGCAAAGACAAAATGTTTTATCCTTATCTCTATTCACTAAGCATTATTCACTTACCTATGTCCAAACCTTTAATTATTGTTGAGTCCCCCACCAAAGCGAAAACCATTTCGCGTTTTTTAGGGAATGGATATACAGTCAAGGCCAGTTTTGGTCATGTGCGGGATTTGCCCAAAAGTAAAATTTCTATTGATGTTAAAAAGGATTTTGAACCCACTTATATTATTCCGCCCAAAGCCAAAGAAATTATTACGGAACTAAAAAAGGACGCCAAAACCGCCCCCTCTATTATATTAGCGACTGATGAAGACCGCGAAGGCGAGGCCATTTCTTGGCATTTGGTGCAAGCTTTAGGTTTGGGCGACGAAGCGGAAATTGCCAAAGGCAAGGAAGACAAACGCATAAAGCGCATTGTTTTTCACGAAATTACCAAAACTGCCATTGACGAAGCGCTAAAAAATCCCCGAGATTTAGATTTAAATTTAGTAGATGCCCAGCAAGCCCGAAGGGTGCTCGACCGGTTAGTGGGCTATGAACTGTCACCGTTTTTGTGGCGAAAAATTCGCTATGGTTTAAGCGCAGGTCGGGTGCAATCGGTGGCGGTAAGACTGGTGGTGGAAAGAGAAAGAGAAATTCAAAAATTTGTTAAAGAGGAATACTGGAGCATAGAAGCTCAATTATCCCCTGCCGATGATAAAAAAGTTTTTACTGCGAAGCTTCACAAAATCGACGAAAAAGCTGTGGGCAAGATGGATATTAACAAAGAGATTGACGCAAAAAAAATTGTTCAAGACCTAGATGGAGCCACGTACAAGGTGGTGGAGATTTCCCAAAAAGAAGTGAAACGCAACCCATCAGCCCCATTTACCACTTCCACCCTCCAGCAAGAAGCTGCGCGCAAATTTGGCATGTCGGCAAAGCAAACCATGGTCATTGCCCAACAATTATACGAAGGCATAAATTTAGGCCAAGAAGGCCATACCGGACTGATTACTTACATGAGAACGGATAGTTTGAACTTAGCTAAATCCGCACTGGATACCATAAAACAAGTTATTGAGAGTCATTTTGGGAAAGCATATGCCTTAGCTGAACCTCGGCACTTTACGAACAAATCCAAAGGCGCCCAAGAAGCGCACGAAGCCATAAGGCCCACGGACGTTTTAAGAAAACCCGAAGACCTAGCCCAGTACTTAGACGCGGGACAGAAAAAAATTTACAGTCTCATTTGGAAACGCACTATTGCTTGCCAAATGACACCCGCCACCTTGGAACAAACCGCCGTGGATATAAAGGCAACTCCCCCTCCCCCCTCTTTGGCCAAAGAGGGGGTGGCGAAGCCGGGGGCGTTTCTCTTTCGCGCTCATGGGCAAGTTATTAAATTTGACGGCTTCATTCGCGCCTATACCGAAGATACGGACGAAAAAGCGGAAGACGAAATCGAAGGGGTGTTGCCTGAACTATCGGTCGATGAAAAATTAAAACTCCACGAACTGTTACCCCTTCAGCATTTTACAGAACCTCCGGCTCGCTATAGCGACGCCACTTTAATTAAAGCCTTAGAAGCCCATGGAGTGGGCAGGCCTTCTACCTACGCCCCCACCCTTTCCACCATTCAAGACCGTGGCTATGTCAATAAGCTCGATAAACGCTACTCCCCCACTGAAGAGGGTTTTTTGGTAAACGATATGTTAGTGGAAAATTTTCCGGAAATTGTAGATATAAATTTTACCTCCCACATTGAAGCGGAATTGGATTTGATCGCCGAAGGCAAAATCAAATGGGTGGAAGTGATGAACGAATTTTATGGGCCCTTTAAACAACACTTAATTGAGAAAGAAAAAACCGTAGAAAAACAAATCGAGGTCTCCACAACTCCTTGTACCCACTGCGGAAAAATGATGCTTATTAAGTACGGGAGGAATGGCAAATTTCTCGCCTGTCCGGATCCGGAAAGTAAAATTACCCAGCCTATGCCCGAAGAAGCAGTAAAAATTAAGGAATTGGAAGAAAAGACCAAAGGCGAAATGTGCCCAATTTGCGGAAAACAAATGGGTGTAAGGCGGGGCAGGTTTGGGTTTTTCTTAGGTTGTGTGGACTATCCTAAATGTAAAGGCATTAGCAAAATTTGGAACAAAACCGGCTACAAGTGTCCCAATTGTTTAGCGACCGATGCTCGCAAAGACAAACCGGGTGATGTGGTAGAAAAAAAATCCCGAGGTCGGGGCAAACCCTTCTTTGCTTGCACGCGTTTTCCCGACTGCACTTTTGTAATGAATGTAAAACCAGAAAGCCAAACACAGCTCGATGAAGCCTACAAACACTGGTTAGCCAATCCGCCCAAACCTAAAAAAGTTTACAAAAAGAAAACCGAGTAACTTACTCGGTTTTAATTTTTCCTTTTCCAAATATTCTGAGAAAACCAACAATATCTCCCAGCTTTCCACCAACCAATTATGGAAGCATAGTAGCCCATTTGAGCCACTTCGTGGGCTAGGTAAGCTAACCGCCCTTGCCAAAAGATCGGCCAAATATTTAAAATCGCTTGTCCTTTACCCATGGCTAAAATAAACCCATGGTTTTTTGGTTTATAAACCGCGGGTAATTGATTTTTAGAAAAACTGATGAGCGCCCGACTCAAATATTGGGCTTGATGAATCGCATCTTGAGCGCTTGCCGGGACTTCGCCGGCAGAGTAAATAATTTTAGCCAAATCGCCAATGACAAATATTTCGTGCTTACCCTGCACTCTTAAATAGCTATCGGTTAAAATGCGCTGTTGTTTATCGAGTGGCACTTCAAGCCCCGCAGGTAAAGCCACTCCGGCAATGCCGACTGTCCAAATTAATACATCAAAATTTAAAATTTCACCGTTTTCCAATTCCACACTTTTTTCTCGAACAGTGTGAATCCGACTATTCAGTTTAACCCCCACACCCAGCTCAGACAACCGTCGCGACACTGCCCGACTACTTCGGCTCCCCATGGCGGTAACTAACGCTTTACCCGATTCAATTATTACCACTTCCACCTGGCTTCTGACAACTTGGTATTTCCAAGCCAAAAAATCCAATAACGATGCCAGTTCACAAGCAATTTCCGTACCGGCATAACCTCCCCCAGCCACCATAATGACAATTTTATTTTTTTGCTTCTCGTATTGCCTGGCTTGAATGGCAAACTCCACTGCATTTTTTATCCGTAAAGCATCGGGCAAAGTCTTTAAAGGCAAAGCATAATTTTCCGCTCCCGGCACATTTAAATAACTGGCCTTGGAGCCTAAAGCCAAAACCAACCAATCATACTGAATTTGTTTGTTGGACAACTTCACCACTTTTTGAGTTTCATCTACGCCCGTAACTTCACCTAATTCAAAAGTAATGGGCTGAGTCTTTAAAATTTCCTCAAAATTCAAAGCTACACTTTTTTTTAGTTCCTGCTGGCTGGCCAATTCTTCCGCTCCCGTGGCTACCGAATACAAATTGGGCACAAATAAATGATAGGGTCGCTTATCGATTAAGATAATTTCCCAAGCTAAACCGGCCTTCACCAATTTAGCCAATTTTAAAGCTAAACTTAAGCCACTAAAACCGGCTCCTAAAATGACAATGCGGGTTTTGGTTCGCATAAAACTTTGTTGTGGTTAACTTTTGACCAAGCGAGATTTAGACTTATCGGACAAAATTTTTCCGTCTTTCATTTCAATAATTCTTTCCGCGACATCGGCAAATTCTTGTTCGTGAGTCACCATAATAATGGTTTGACCTTGTTGATGTAAATCCATAAAAACTTTTAACACCTCCGTGGAAGTTTTGGTGTCTAAATTGGCCGTGGGTTCATCGGCAAAAATAATTTTGGGATTATGGGCAATTGCGCGGGCAATGGAGACCCGTTGTTGTTGACCGCCGGAAAGCTGACTCGGTAAATTTTTGGCCTTCTCTTTCAGACCCACCCGCGCCAAACCTTCCAAAGCTTTCCAATTAGCTTCCGGGCGAGTTAAGCCTTGCATTAACAAAGGTAAAGCCACATTTTCTAAAGCCGTCAGTTCAGGGAGGAGGGCATAATCTTGAAAAATATACCCCAGTTCATTTAAACGCTTTAAAGTTTTTTCGCTTTGGCTTAAATTAGAAGTGGCAAGAGTATCCAAATAGATTTCTCCGGAAGTCGGATCGTCTAATAAAGATAACTGGTAAAGTAAAGTGGACTTACCCGCTCCCGAAGGTCCAATAATGGCCACAAATTCTTTTTCCGCAATCGTTAAATCCACTTCACTCAGCGCAGTAAAAGACAATTCCCCTTCTCCAAAAATTTTCGTTAGTTTTTCAGCTCTAATCATAAAAATATTGAAAAAAATTAAATAAATGACAAAATTGACATAAATTACTTTTTAAAATCCCAACCAATTTTTATTTTTTTTATTTTTGCTTATTAAAATTATCTGCCCAAAATCGCGTCCAAGGTATTTTTTCGGATAATTAATTTAGCGGGTAAATAACCGGCCAAAAGAGTAATGGTCAATAAAATCAAAACTCTAATTAAGGCCCCCATGGGCGTGACAACCAAAATACCATCGGAAAAAGGAAAATCGATCGGATTATTATCAAAAAACGGTTTTAAAATGCCAAAAGTTAAAAACAGCCCAATCCCCGAACCAATAATCCCATAAAACAGTGCTTGAAAGATATAGGAAAACTGAATGGCAGTCGGAGTAATACCAATCCCCTTCATAATCCCAATAAACTTTCGTTTAGTAACCGCATTAATAAAAATTACAATAAATACGGTTATCGAAGCCACAATTAAAGCAATGGAAGACAGTGCGTTGCCTAAAACTTTAAAAGTGGTTTCGATGTTACGTAAAAAAGAAGGAATGGCTTCATCGGTAGTTTGAATCCGAGCCGAAAAATTGCCCATATAGGCTTTCAGCTCAGCCACTAAGTCCGGGGCAAAAGTATAGTCTGTGCGAATGGCAATTTCCTGCACTTGTTCTTTATTGTTTTGCATTAAAGTTTTTAAATCGGTGTCTAACACAAAAAACCGAGCGGAAATTTCATCGACTTTACTTTTTAAAATCCCTTTGACAATAAAATCGCGAGAAATAGTTTCTCCGCTGGCGCTGGTAATGCTGGCTCTAACTTTTGAGCCCACGTCTAAACCTTTCAGCAAATCCAGTCCTGGGATATTCGCATCGGCAAACGAAGAGTATTCTTTCAGTAAATTGGAGCCGAGTAAAATATAGCCCGATTCACCTACCCGTAAATTTTCGCCTTTAATAAGAAACCTGGAAAAACCGGTTAAAACTTCTTCCTTGGCCGGATCCAGCCCCACTAACCTGGCGCCAATTTTGTTGGCCCTTTCTTTGGGTTTGGGGTTTTCGCTCAAAGTGCCTAAAATTTGAGCGCTTAAACCATACCTGGGAGAAAAGGAGGTGACTTTGGGATGATTTGCCAAATACGCGAGTAATCCGGGAGAATTTTCTATATAGTCACGCCCCGCAGCAGCCGTAATAATCACTTCTCCGGAATAATTTTCTCTAAACTGTTTAAATGATCCGGTAATTAAGCCTACTAATAAACCGGAAACCACCACCAAATTCAAAAACGCGAGCATCATAATAAACACAATGAGCCCCGTGGTCCATTTACTGGTTCTTTTAATTTGCCGAATGGCCAAAAAGAAGCCCACCTTCACCGAAGTAAGCCAATTCCAAAACTGCCACCATCGCAAGTGAGGTGAAAAAAAACCTGAGGGTAAATTTTGCGGTTTTAAATTTTGCACGATGAAAAATTATTTTTTGTCTTTAATGCTCTCTACAATTTCCTCGTCAGCTTTAACTCCGGACAACACCTCCACCCAACCGCCGTCGGCTTGAATACCCAAACTTACTTCTGTTAACTCAAAACTTTTGGTTTTACTGTCAGTAATGACTCGCACAAAATTTTTACCTTCAGTTTTAACAATGGCTCTCAGGGGAACCGCTAACACTTGAGGTTTTTCGCTAATTAACACAATAATATTCGCCGTCATCCCCGGTTTTATGGCTTCGACTTGCGTATCTAATCCGGCGATAATTTTATAATTAATGATGCCCGAAACCACAGTGGCTCCAGGGTTAATTGTTTGAATTTCTCCGGTAAACACTCGGTCCAACCCCAAAGCATCAAAAGTTAAATTAACTTTTTGTCCCACTTTCAAATTGGCAATACTCGATTCGCTCACATTGGCTTCCACGTGCAAACTATTTACGTCTTGGAGCACAATCACAGTTTTTAAAGCAGTGGCCAATTCGCCAATTTTTATGTCTACATTGGTAATGGTTCCGCCCGATGGCGCCCGGATAATTTGATTCTCTAAACTGGCCAAAGCAGACTGCACCTGACCTTGCGCCGAAAGAATGCTGGCCTGAGCAACTTGTAAATCTGCCGGTCTGGCCGAAGCTTTTTTCAAATCCAAACTGGCTTGCGCGGAAGCCACCACACTCTCCGCAGTGGAAATCGCCAAATCTTTTGCTTTAACCGCGGCTTGGTAAGCATTGTAATTGGTTACATAACTGGAGGATAACGTATTGGGGATACTCACTGTCCAGACATCTCCGCTATAAGCAGTCCCTGAAAATTGCACATACAACCCTTTACTGCCCAAAGCTACCGGAATGCTTTTTACCAAACCATCACCATTTTCTAAACCACTGATTTGAAATCTTTGTTCCGAACCCGTGTTATATATTGTAAGTTTATAAACCCCTTGTTCGGTTCCCACATAAGTGCCAGAAAGCGTAACGCTTGCCGAACCTGCGTTCGCCGTGGAAGCCAAAGCTTGGAACGGAGTATTTAACAAAGTGCTGTAAGCATTACTCACTACTGTGTCTTGTTGTTTTTTAGTGTTGGCTAAACTTACCTTGGCATTCTCCAAAGCCACTTGCATGGCTGTAATGTCCTCATTGGAAGCACCGGCTAAAACTTTATTATAGTTCGCTTCCGCTTGAGCTAAAGCCCCGCGGGCAGTAGTGAGGCTGGCTAATTGATCCCTTTGTGAAAGCAAAGCTAAAACTTGCCCCGGCTTGACCACGGCACCTTCTTTAACCAATACCTGTTCCACTATCCCGCTGGTTTTGAAACTTAAGTTTAAATCTGTTTCCGAGACTACTTGTCCGGTAGCCAAAACTGTAGCTTTTAAATCTTTAGTGGCAACTTTAGTGGTCTGAATTTTATCCGCCGGATTCTCTCCTTTAATAATTTTAACCGCCATGGGCACCACTACCAGCCCAATAATGACTGTCCAAATTAAACGCTTTTTGGTAAACCACTCTTTCATTCGAATAAAAAAACTCATAACAATTAATTCCTTTAATTTTTAAAAACGCCTGTATATTTTAGCATATTTACTCCAAAAAATCAAGCTAAAATTTTAACTTTTCTGTCAGATTTAATGCCTTAATCATATCTGCATCGGTTAACTTTTCCAAGCCCGGTTCTCGTTGGGCTTGAGGCACGGTGATTTTATAAATTTCCGGTAACAAGGTTTCTATGCTTTCGGCGACTGTAAGTTTTTTGGATAATTTCACATACTGTGGGTACAAATCCTGAGACGCTTTAAGCAAAATATCAATGCCCGATGGTTTGTAAACTTGTTCGTTATAAAATAAAAAAGATAAATTACCTTCGGCAAAATTTTCGGTAACTACATGCATTAATTGATTGGCCAAATCGACTTTACCGACTGCTTGCCAAAGCTGGATTAAATTTGCCTTAATTTCAGTTAACCAATTAACTTGATTAAAGCCCCCGAGAGCGGTTAAACCATAATGCATTAACACAATAAAACACACTAAAGAAGTTGGGTATAACTGTCCGGAATGAATTGCGGTTGTAAGCTGATTCTCATTCAGTGAAAATTTTAATTGTTGGCCAATTAACCAATTTTGTTGTTGAACCAAGGCCACTCGCTCGCCCGTTGCCCCTATCCCCCAAAATAAAAAACTCCCGAAATTTTTTCCAAAGGCGCCTTTAACTTCCCAAAAATATTTACTTAACAAATCCCAACCCGCCCGAGTAAATAATAAAAAATTTAAAGGATGACTGCGGTTGGGAAGAATTATCTCCACTAAAATTTGATTAATAAGTTTTTCCAAAGGCACATACACCATTAACGGCGCTTCGGGGAAAATGGTTCGCCATAAATGACTGCTTAAACTTGAAGCTTGTTTTAAATACGTACTGGCGGAAAATATCTGATTCTCTTTAAATAATTTTTTTACCGGCTCAGGCAAGCTAGCATAAATTTTATTATTTGAATGAATCGTGGGGGCAGACAATACCGGTAAGTGCTTAAGTTTTTCAGGAAAAAATGACCACCGAACTGCTTGAGTCGGACAAAACCTCATTAGACTTCCGGGCCAAGAAGAATTGTTTAAAGAAACTCCGGCAGTAGGAAAACAAATTAAATATTTTACATTCCGCCTTAAGCTGTAAACTAAATTAGCATTAATAAAAAACGGATGATTTAATATACCATAATGATCTATGGTGGAAACCATAGGACAGGCCAACAAACTTTCAACGATTGATTGATAATCTTGAGGATAATATTCCTTAATGACTTTACTGAGTGTGTGGGTAAGAGCTGAATCTACTTTACCTCGGTTTACTGACCAAAAATTTACATAATCAAAAAGACTTAAATTCCCATACTGTTTATAGATTTGGCTTAAAGTATTGGGCTGTTTTAAAACTAAAGTTACTAACTGGCTTAAGTAGGTGGTCATTTGGCATTTATTATAACAAAAAATTCTCCTCTTTGCAGAGGAGAATTTATTAGTATTTGCTTAATCTATACCTATCCCTAATGTGCAGATTACTGACTTAATGACTACTGATTGGCTAACAAACTGATTGCTTTTTTCTACCTTATCCCTTTTGGTCCCATGATTTTTACCCCGGCCGGAATACTCCCCGTTTTATCTCCTAAACAAAAATAATATTCGTAATCGGAACAGACTTCCACACTGTTAACTATCTCGCAAGTACCCTTGGGAACATAGTAATAAGTATTGGCAATTACACAAGCGGGTTCGCCGGCTCCGCCACACGGACTGAAATTCGCTTCACAAATCACCGAATCAGCGGGAGTCGGAGCTTTCGGAATAGTAGAAGCAAATCTTGGCGATACACCATCGGGTATACCATCTTGAGGAGTGGTGTCATTCGGGTAACCGGCATGCTGTGCCTTGAACAATTCCAAAGCATTCAGCATTTGGACCATGTCGGCTGCCCGTTTGGCATTTCTCGCTTTTTGTCTGGCAGATACTAAAGCAATTAAGGCCACGGAAGTTAACAACGCAATAATTGCCACTACGACTAGAAGTTCTATGAGGGTGAACCCCCGCCTGCTTGGCAGGCTCACACCAAAATTTGGTGTGGAGGTAAAGCCTTTTTGATTTTTGTTTCTCATAAAGATTTTTTAATAGGTTCTCAGATAATTTAGCTATATTTTAACATAACCAACTTAAAGATTAAAGTGGATAAGCCAGCCTTGATAAAAGGCTAAAAGTAGTGTAAAATAACAAAGATTTCCATATATTGGGAACGTAGCTCCCTCCTTCGCAAAATGCTATGGAGGGCAAGCAAAAAATAAACATTGCCAATAAATACCCTTCACCCTTCGAAGCTTTCTTGTCCACCATAGCCTTGGCGACGGTGGAAACGTAGTAGGGGGAACGTAGCTCAGCTCCGACGTCAAAGTCGGAGTCCCGACTTCCAAAGGAGCGTCGGGATCGGTATACGCCAAATTTAATTGATTAGTCAAATATACAACATTCCTATCAAGGGAACGTAGCTCAGTCGGTAGAGCAGCGGCCTTTTAAGCCGTTTGTCGTGGGTTCGATCCCCACCGTTCCCACCAAAATATTTTAAAAACAGTATTAGACTTTAGAAATCATCATAAAATCCACCTTCAGGTGGATTTTAATTTAAATTTTGTTTTTTAAGTTTATTTTCCAATTCTTCCAGTTTGGTGGAAAGTAAAAACAACTCTTCTTTAATTTCCGCCAATGCTCCCACCTCGGTTTTGACTTCAGATTCAGTTTTTCTGGCTAACTGCTTCTCGCCCCTTAAACCGGCTAGAATAATTTCATTCCCAATAAAACTGGAAATAAAGGTGCCGGTAAAATTTAAAACCACAAATCCCACAATTAAGGACAAAGGGCCATCCCACCATTGATAGGCGGTTAAATCGATACTGGAGCCTCTGGCAACCGAATCAAAATAACTATGTAAAGTGTCGGCCGAATGCCAAATCCCCCGCCAAAAAATAATTATGCCACTGCCGGCAATAAAGGCATACCATCGTGGCCGATGGCTTAAATAGGCTCTAATATGACTGGTAATTAACCCGTTATTCATACCCAAATTATACCACATTTTGACTTTTTAATGGTTAAAAAGTAAACTACCTTCAAGTACTTAATTAACTCACCAAAAATTTATGAATACTTTTGTAAAAAAACACGCTTACCAAATTGTGGGCATTGTAATTGTGCTAGTGGGTTTATGGTTAATTAAAAAGGACCGCCCGAACCAACCCTCAACTACCTCTGCCCCTACCAATCCCCAAGTGGAAACTATCAAACCCACGACCCAAGAACTTACTGGGGTATTAAAAATTAGCAACCATAGCCAAAGGGGTAACTTAATGTTAGAAACTGCTGAGCAAACTATTTATTTATTCACCACCAGAGACTACAGCAAACTCTTAAACACCCCGGTCGTCCTTAAAATTAACGGCACGTTAGAAAATTTTTCCTTAATTGATATTTTTGCCAAATAAATGCACACTTTGGAACTCCAAACTTTTAGTCAAAATTGGGATTATAAATTATTGGACAGTGGCAATGGTTACCGCTTGGAACAATGGGCGGAAGTAATTTTAGCCAGACCCGACCCCCAAATTATTTGGCAACCCCACTTACCCCAAACCGAATGGGATAAAGCTTGGGCGATTTTTAAATCCGGCAATGAAGACAGCAAAGGGCAATGGGAAATCAAAAAACCCCTGCCTAACCCTTGGATAATAAAATTCCAAAATGTCCAATTCTTATTAAAACTCTCCCCTTTTAAACATACCGGCTTATTTGCGGAACAAGCCTATAATTGGGAATGGATGGTGGAAAAAATTGAAAAATCAAACCTCAAAAATCAAAATGAAAAACCTAAAATTCTCAACTTGTTTGCTTACACGGGTGGAGCGACTATGGTCTTAGCCAAAGCCGGATATTTAGTGACTCATGTAGATGCCAGCAAACCCGCCATAACTTGGGCTAATGAAAATTGGCAACTTAACCAATTACCAAAAGATTCGGTGAGGTGGATACTGGATGACTGTGTAAAATTTGTTAAACGAGAAATTAAAAGAGGGGCTAAATATGACGGGATTATTATGGACCCTCCCGCTTTTGGCCATTCGCCCACCGGCAAACCTTGGAAGTTTAACCAAAATTTACCCGAACTGTTAAACGATGCTTTAAAACTTTTGTCACCCCAAGCGCAATTTTTAATTATCAACGGCTACGCGACTAATTCTTCGGCTGTAGCCTTAAACAATTTACTGGAAGATATGGCCAAGGGCCGAGGTGGCAACATTGAATTCGGCGAACTCTGTTTGCAACAAAAAAATTCCCGCTTTATATCCACAGGAATTTTTTCACGTTGGAGTAAAAATTCGAAAATCTAAATTCTAAATACTAAACAAACACATACCAAACCCAAACAGAATAACCAAAGTAATTTTTTCGGATTTAAAATTTATGTCTTGTTTAGAGGTTTAGTTTTTCGGATTTAGAGTTTCTTCCTTAGGTTCCAAATAACTAAGCACCTTTTCGTATAACTCATCTAGACTTAAACTGCCTTTAATTAAATACTCTTTAACCCCTTGCCCTAATAACATTGTTCTTAATTCCGGTTTATCTAAATTAGTTAACACTAAAACCGGAATATGCTTTAATCGTTCTTGGCTTTTTAATTTATCCAACACCCCGCTACTGCCGTCTTCTCTGGTTAACAATAAGTCCAAAACCACAATTTGCGGAGTAATTTTTTCTAAAATACTTTTAGCTTCCTCCGGACTACCGGCGGTAAACAGTTCAATTTCCCTTGTGGCAAACCTCTGCTTAAGCGTGTTGATGATTAACGCGTCATCATCAATTAAAAGCACTATATGTTTATGCATCTTTGATATTCCTATATAGTAAATAATATGAGTAAAATTAGCTACTTACTAAACGCTACCCCCTAAATGCTAAAAATTAAAATTCATCATGATGGCTTAAATGTCTGCCCAACAGGACCAAATACCCTAAAGGCAAAAGCAACCACACAAAACTGGCCGGATTATAAATAAAAAGTTTTTGAATGAGTTGGCTAAAACTATTTTGTACACCCATAGGCAGTAAAGTTAAGACAGTATTGATTAATAACCCAATTTGTAAAATCGCAAAAATCAAACCATAAACTATGGAAGTAATTTTTCTGTGATCTGCCGAAGTCTTAAACGCATACCGACCGAGTAAAACAAATAAGATCACAAATAATAACACAAACACCACTAACTGTTGGACCGCCAGCAAATTACTCGGCAAACTCCCCTCAATGGCTCGGCTTAAAAACGGCGCTTCCAAAGTTAACAGCTTTGCCATATACACGGAAATTAAAATGTTGATAATGCGTCCTCGTCCGGCACTAAAAGCGTAAAACACACTGGCACAGGCCCAAAATAAAAAAATAAACAAGTCCCAAGAAGGCGTGTTCCAGTTAAAAGTTTGAACTAAGTCTTTAGTTTGCGAAAAAGTGGAAATATCCATTTTTGTTTTTTATTTCACAACAACCCTGCTTCTCAGCTTATCCTACATATTACTTTAACCATTATACCACAATTCCTCTTTTAGAGGAAAAAATTTTCCGTGCTAATACCCCAAGGTTAACTAAAAGAATGCTTAATTTCGTCCCACAAATTACTGTCCACTTCCACACTTTCGCCCCGTTCCTTGGCTAAAGCTTTTAATATTTCTTTTTCGTTTTTACTCAGTTTTGTCGGCACAATCACGCGGGCGGTTAACAACAAATCACCTCGATGGTCTCGATTATCTATCTGAGGCACACCTTTATTTTTTATTCTAAACTGCACTCCGTTTTGGGTGCCACTGGGAATTTTTAATTCTATCTCGCCATCTAAAGTTTTTACCAATAATTTTGCCCCTAAGCTGGCTTGCGTAAAACTAATTGGCAAATCTTTATACAAATTAATGCCGTCGCGCACAAAATCTTTATGCGGTTTAACACTTAAACGCAAATATAAATCTCCGGGTTTGGAACCTCTGTATCCGGCTTCGCCTTCTCCGGGTATGCGAATTGACTGCCCGTCATCTATGCCCGCGGGAATTTTTACATTTAATTTTTTATCCTGCCGAAAACTTCCCACCCCTTTGCAAGTTTTGCAGGGACTGTCCGGAGTTTTACCCGTGCCCTCACAATTATCACACGCCACTGCCGAAGCCACATTGCCAAAAATGGTTCTTCTTTGAGTGCGAATTTGCCCTTGACCATGGCACTTGCTACACGTGCTGATTTTAGTACCTGCTTCCGCTCCGGTGCCTTTGCACATTTTGCATTCATCACGTTTTTCCAAACTCACAATTTTTTCCACGCCAAAAACCGCTTCTTCAAAACTCACTTGCATGGGCATTTCTAAATCTATCCCTTTATTTCTTCTGGAAGCGGTTTGTCCCCTGCCTCCACCCCCACCGAATAAATCCCCAAAAATATCACCCAAATCGAATTCCATACCCCCTTGGTTAGAAAACCCGCTAAAATCCCAGGCAGGGCCTGGTCCAGCTCCGCCGGAAAAACCACCAAACGGACCCCCTCCACCACCAAAACCACCCATGGGGCCTTCGGCCGTGCCATAAGTATCGTAATTTTTCTTTTTACCTTCGTCACCCAAAACCTGGTAAGCTTCATTCACTTCTTTAAATTTTTCCGCATTACCTCCGCCCTTGTCTGGGTGGTATTCGTGAGCTTTTTTTCGAAAGGCGCGTTTGATTTCGTCGGCCGAAGCAGATTTACCAACTCCTAAAATCTCGTAATAATTTTTAGACATAAGCTGAATTAAGAATTACCTGTCTAGTAAAACCTTGCAAAAAGGAAATAATGAAAATAATACTTTTTTCCATAATTCATAATTCATACCTCATAATTTCTACTTTTTGAGGCTGTAAATTTTATTTCTGCAAGCTTTGATCCCATAACTTCAGATGCTGGCAAATTTGCCTTACTTAGACTTCCGCCTTTGCAAAACACCCCCTCTGTCATTCCGAGCGAGTCTCCGCCAGCTAAACGACGAGCCGAGGAATCCCTTATATATTCAAGACTTAAGGGATCCCTCCACTCCCTCAGAAGCATTCGGTCGGTCGGGATGACAGCAAAGACGTAAATTATATTAATACTATTCTTTCGGGACTTCCTTATACTCCGCATCTACCGGTCCTGATCCTGCCTGAGGATTATCAGTAGTTTTGCCTGATTCTTGATTCATACTTCCAGCTTCAGGCTTCTGTTCCGCATACATACCAGCTCCCACTTTTTGAATAGCTTCACTTAAAGCATCCATAGCCTTTTTTATCTCGTCTATATTATCTTTATCTTTAACGTCTTTTAAGGCTTTGATTTTTTCTTCCACCGCGGTCTTGTCTTCGGCTTTTACTTTTTCTCCGGCATCTTTTAAAGTTTTTTCCGAAACGGCAATTAACGTATCGGCTTGGTTGCGCATATCTACGGTTTCTTTGCGCTTTCTATCTTCCGCTGCATGGCTTTCGGCTTCCTTTTTCATTCTCTCAATTTCTTCTTTGCTTAAATTAGAAGATCCCTGAATAGTGATTTTATTTTCTTTGCCCGTGGCCTTGTCTTTGGCTTTTACGGTTAAAATCCCGCTGGCATCAATATCAAAAGTAACTTCCACTTGAGGCACACCCCTCGGGGCCGGTGGAATGCCATCTAACACAAAGTGCCCTAAGGACTTGTTATCTTTGGCAAATTCCCTCTCCCCTTGCAAAACATGAATCTCCACACTGGTTTGGTTATCGGCAGCCGTGGAAAAAGTCTGGCTTTTGGAAGTCGGAATAGTGGTATTGCGTTCAATAAGCGGAGTTCTCACTCCCCCTAAGGTTTCCAAACCCAAAGTTAAGGGAGTTACGTCCAAGAGTAAAATTTCTTTACCTTGCACATCTCCGCCTAAAATCCCCGCTTGCACTGCCGCGCCTTTGGCTACGGCTTCCATAGGGTCCACGCCTCGTTCAATCTGTTTGCCAATAAACTCTTCCACAAATTTTTGCACAGCGGGCATCCGAGTGGGTCCGCCGATTAAAATAATTTTTTCAATATTTTGCGGAGTCAATTTGGCATCGCTCAAAGCTTGGCTTACCGGCTGACGCATTCTTTCCACAATGGGTTTTATCAGCTCTTCCAATTTGGCCCGAGTAATTTTTACTTGCAAGTGCTTAGGTCCGCTGGCATCTGCGGTAATAAACGGTAAGTTGATATCGGTTTCCAAAGTGGTAGATAACTCAATTTTAGCTTTTTCCGCCGCTTCCCTCACGCGGTTCATAGCCATTTTATCGTTTTGCAAATCCACGCCATTACTCGCCTTAAAATCATTGGTGATAAAATCAATTAACGCTTTATCCATATCTTTACCGCCAAGTTTGGTATCGCCACTGGTAGATAAAACTTCAAAAGTCGCTTGGCCATCGTGCTCGCCAAAATCCATAATGGTTACATCTAAGGTTCCGCCACCCAAGTCAAACACTAAAATCTTTTGGTCTTTGCCGGTTTTGTCCAAGCCATACGCAAAAGCCGCGGCCGTAGGCTCATTAATTACGCGCACCACTTCTAACCCCGCAATTTCACCCGCATTTTTAGTCGCTTGTCTTTGGCTGTCGTCAAAATACGCGGGTACGGTAATTACCGCTTTAGCGACCGGCTCGCCCAAAAAACTTTCCGCATCTTTTTTAATTTTTTGCAAAATGAAAGCGGAAATTTGTTCCGGGGTATAATCTTTGCCTAAAATACTAAATTTTTCCTTGGTGCCCATTTTGCGCTTAGCTTCAAAAATGGTGCCTTCGGGGTTGGTAACCGCTTGCCTTCGCGCCGGTTCCCCCACCAATAATTGACCTTCTTTGGTAAATGCCACATAGGACGGAAAAGCTTTCCCGCCCAAACTGGTGCCTTCGGCTGCCGGAATCATTACCGGCGACCCGCCTTGCATAACGCTGGCAGCGCTATTGCTGGTTCCTAAATCTATTCCTATAATTTTTGGCATAATTTATTCTCCTTAAATTAAATTTAATTAAACTTACTCACTTAAATTTGTTAAATCAGATAATTCAATTTCTTGATCATGAACAAATGGTTTTTTACTATCTCCTTTTTGTAAGACTGTTACATACAGTGCACCACGTGGCACATTTGTAAAAACAATACTATAACCTGTTTGCAAATCTTGCTTTATTTGTGTGATCGCAATTACATCATTCCCATCATTTTCCAAACCCCCATTTTCTTGCTTCTGCTGAGCAAAATCTTTTATTGCTCTTAGAATAAAATTTGATGCCTTACTATTATCTGCCCCAGGCTGATGTAAAATAGGAGGCATGCCTTCAACCGGTATAGGAAGCTTAAATTTGTATTCATGTGTCCAATTAACTCCATCTTTACCTAAAACCAAACAATACATATGATTACCATCCATATTATTTATACCAAGTACATTAAACCCAGTTTCTATATCATGAATAATATGTTGAAATTGTTCAAATTCTTCTGGAGAAAAACGGTCTCTTACATTTTTTTGACTATTTAATTCTTTCTGTCTTCTTGCCACCATATCACTAATTAAAATATCTAAATCTGCTTGATTCATTGCCTCACCACTATTCATTCTTGAAGCCATTCCTTGTTTGTCAACACCTTTATGTCTTAAATCGCTCATATATATTGATTAAATAATTAAAATTATGACTCTATATTATTAATCTGCTGTTTACTAATTACCACCTGACTCGGGCGAATGACTTTGCCATTTAATTCAAATCCGGTCTGCAATTCTTCTACAATTATGCCATCTTCCGCTTGGGAAACCACTTCTCTTACTGCCTCGTGCACATGAGGGTCAAACTTTTTACCCATTGCCTCAATTTTTTTTACGCCCAATTCCCCCAGCGTTTTATCTAACTGACTAACTATACCCTTTACCCCAACTTGCCAATTTGAGTATTGTTTACCGAACTCCTGATTCATAATTCCTGATTCCTGATTCCTGTATTCCGGCTTGTCCTCCATAGCTTCAGCGAAGGAGGGCATATGCTTTAGCGCTTGACCTAAACTGTCCAAAGCGGGCAAGAGCCTGGCCACCACCACTTCTCTGGCAAATTCAATAAGCTCTTTATTTTCTTTTTCCTTTTGCTTTTTAAAATTCTCAAAATCCGCCAAGGTTCGCTTCCAATTATTGGTTGCCTGTTCTAAATCTTGCTTAAGTTGTTCTAAACCGGCATCGGTAGAATTGGGTTGTTGATTATTAGTCATAATTTTGTAATTGATAAATTTTTAATTTTATAAATAAATTTCAATTTCTAAATTAGAAATTATTTAAAAATTACAAAATTAAAAATTAAAAAATTCACTTGTATTACTTGATCAAAAATAAAACAATTCCTACGCCAGCCCCTAACAGTTTACTAATGTATTCCAAGAGGCTCATATTTTTCTCATACTTCATGGACTTGGGCCCCACTACGCCAATTACACCCTTTTTCCCGCTTGGTAAAGTTAAACCCGAAACGACCATAGAATAATCGGAGGTTTTAGATAAAGTAATTTCTTTGCCAATTTTGGCTTCCGGTCCTTTGGCTCCATAATCCGCTATCATTTTTTCCGCGTGTTCGTCTATGGAGTCAAAAAACTTAGCAATTTCTTTGGCGTCCTCTTGTGGCAAATTGGGATCATTTAAAATATTGGAAATGCCTACGGTAGAAACTTCGTTATCGAACAAAGCAAACCCACCGGCATGGCTCTGCTCGGAAACCAGTTTCGCTAACCGCCTACCCAATTCCACATGCGCCATTTGTAATTTTACTAATTCGGTTTTTAAATGTTCTTGTTCTTTTACACTCAACTTCACTCTATCCATAAGCTGGTTTACAAAATATCTAAAGCCTTTATCTGTCGGCACTCGGCCTGCGCTGGTGTGAGGCTGTTTAATATAACCCAATTTTTCCAATTCTTGCATTTCGTTACGGATGGTGGGTGCAGACACCCCAAAACCATACTTGTCTGCCAATTCTGCGGAAGAAACCGGTTGGCAGTTATCACAATTTTCTTTCACAATGGCAGCTAAAATTTTAGCTTGTCTGGGTGTAATTTCGGGGTGAAGTTTATCCATAAAATTATCACTTTAGATTATAAAGTGATAATATCATTATCACTCTCCCCTGTCAAGTGATAATATCCAAATGTAATGAACTTTCAATAATAACGGTAAAAAAACCAAGTCTCTACACCACTTACCTTACCCTCCGTAGCTTTAGCAAAGGAGGGTCAAGTGATAATTACTTCTTAGACTTAATCTAACTACTATATCTATTTACTAAAAAAGAAAATCAATCCCTAAAAAATTAATCTCCACTAATAGTTTGATTGTGCTGTTTTTATTAGTTATACTCAATCATATATAAGTTTTATAAATCACTAAATTTTAAATTATGGGAAAAAGAATGCATGAAGCTGAAGCCACAAACCCAAGCGAAGTGGGTGATTTTTTGCGTTTAACCCCAGAAATGTTCTCTGGTGCTTCTGCCGCTGAACTCAGAACAGCTATTTTAGCTGAATATAATACAAGGACTG
>CAYTCJ010000004.1:0-56994 GCA_964436545.1 uncultured Candidatus Saccharibacteria bacterium | reverse complement strand
TTTTAGCTGAATATAATACAAGGACTGGTTCTAAAATACAAAGATATGAGGAGATAAGTGCAAGCTCAGAAAAAATTAAATTTAATTTTAATATAATTTTTGGAAAGAACAAATATAGTGACAGTTGGGCAACTGTACGTACGAAAATTAATTTGCGAATCAAAATTAAATTGCGATACAAAAACTTTCTTAAATTCCTAGATCTTCTGGCAGATGGAAAAAGTGTAGAGGAAGCAAAGGCAGAAATAGTTGCTCAAATTGAAACAGAAAAAGAAGCAGAAAGAATAACTGGGGAATTTAAAGCGGAAATTAAAAAAATAGCTACAGATCCTGCTTTGCTTGAAAAATTTAAAGTTTGGGTATCTTTGTTTGGCCCTCATACAGCAGCGGATATTTTGTTTGCCCACCATCCTCAATATAAAAAGGTGCAAGACGCTTTTGTAAAATCTGTCATAGGTGACTATTTAGGAGCAACTTTGGTTTTAATTCCACCTTTCAAGCCGGAAAATTTAGCTTATTTAGAAAAAAAATTCCTAGAAAACCCTGACTTACAAGCAGGTCTGTATGTCTGTTTAGTGCAAAATTGTTCGTCTCATCTTGCAAGAAAAAAGATTAAAGCCAACACAGCTTCTAAAGAAGTATCCGAGTATTTGGCAAGTTTGACCCAAAAAGTGCCCACAGAAGCACAAGATTTATTTTTAGAAATTAGCAAAAAAGTCAATGAATACTTTCATAAAAATTTTGACACTTGGGAGCGTCCAGCTCGCATGACTGCAAGTCTAACCGACGATAGAGAGTTTCCAGACATTGCCCAAATCATAAACATCCAAGAATTAAAAGAACAACGTCATTTACTCATTGCTGACCGCATGGGAGTTGGCAAGTCTGGTTCTGTAATTGTGGCTAAAGAACATTTAGGTGTAAAACAAGCTCTAGTCATGGCGCCGGCCAATGTTATTTCCACCTGGCAAGAATATTTAAGCGACCAAGACAAAAAAGGGTATTTTGTGGAGGGGAAAAAACCTAAAGTTTGTGTTATTTCTTCTCTAGCAGATGTAGAAAGCAAAGACGCGCAAGAAGCAGAATATGTGATTATCTCCCATGAAAGACTAGACTCTGAATATGCCACTGCACTTAAAAAATTAAATTCCGAAATGTTAATAGTAGATGAAGTTCATGGCTTTAAAAATCCCCATGGAGTGAGAGGGCAAGCTTTGCAAGACTTAGCCAAGCAATTTGAAAATCCGGAAAAATATGTAGCCTTACTTTCAGCAACCCCCGCTCCAAATAAAGTGAAAGATATAGCAATTGTGTTAAAACTCCTTTATCCGGAGAGATTTGCCACTCTAGAAGTCAAAGAACTTGCCCTGCAAATTATTAATGGCGACATTACTGATTTAAGAGCTCTTTTAGTCCCTAAGATGCAAAGAAAGACTCTAGCGGAAACGGTTGATATGCCTCCTCTGTTGGAGGAGGAAATAGAAATCACACTTAATCCATGGTTTAAAAAAGCTTACGAAGTAATTTTGCAAGATGATGAATTAAGTCCCATGCAAAAAATTACCATCTTAAGACAATTTTTACTCAATCCAGCGATTTTAGAATTGGAACCACCGGGTGAACACCAAATGGGTAAACAAGTTCGGCTGGAACAAGATATTCAAACTCATTTTTCGGAAGGTAGGAATAAAATCATTGTGGTATTTAACGATTTTGTGAAAGGCTTAACACAAGGAGAAAATCGTTTAATTCAAGATATTCGCTATCCAACAAACTGTAAGGTTTGTATTATGGATGGCAATACCCCAGAAGGAGATAGAATAGCAATCCAGAAACAATTAAACGAATCCGATGAGCCCATGGTGCTGTTTTTAAGTGGTAAAGTTGGGGGTGTGGGTATAAATCTTTCTGGTGCTCATGTAATGATTCAATACAATGAACCCTGGTCAAAAGAAGAAAAAGCCCAGCAAATTGGACGCTGTTATAGACCAGGCTTAAAACAACCTCTCCTGGTGCAAACTTATATAACTTCCGGAACCATGGAAGAAGGCATTCATCGCCATATAGATTTAAAAGACAAGGCAATCCAAAAACTCTTAGCCGGAGTAAAGTTAACAGAACTAGAACAAAGAATTCTTTCTGAAGACAACGAAATAGCTGAAGATGATTTAGAAGTTAATCCAGAACTGGCTTCGTATTATTTAAATAGTTTTCAAGATTTACTTGCCATGTTCGGCTCTATAAAAAATATTGGAGAAGAACATTTCCAAGAATTTTTAGCTAAATATGGTGACCGATATGCTGGTAATTACAGTGTACTGGGCGATAGAAGTTACCAAAGTAATGTGGCCAGAGTAAATGCCAATATTTTAAGCCAATTTGTTGGGTCAACAAACGGACATATACTTGACCTAGCTTCAGGACCTGAAATGCTTAGAAAAAGAGCACTGTCAGGGCAGGCTAGTAATGTAATAAGTTTAGATATTAATCAAGGACACTTTGTCACCAAATCTACTGACGGCATATGGCAAAAAACCGAAGGTACTACCACAGCTGTAGTTGGTGGAATCTCTCAAATACCCGTAAAAACAGAAGCAGTAGTGGCAGTAAATTTAGCTTTGGGACTACACTATACCAGCTTTAGGCCCAGTCAAAATGACTTTGAAAGATTGCGAACTATTTGTGAAATCAACCGAGTATTACAAATAGGGGGCAAAGCTCTCATTACCCTACAGCACGGAACAGAATTTAAAAATGAGACGGGGTTTAAAGAATTAATTACTTTAGCGGGCTTTACCATAGACGAAAAATATACTGGCGAAATCTTAGGTGAAAACTTTCAAGCAAGAACTTACGCATTAGTAAAAACTGAAACAGCTGATTTTGAAACTTTAAAAGAACTTATTAAGGAAGATAAGACCGAAGAGAAAACATTAGCTGATAGTTTAAAACTGAATTTTGCTGGGCACAAAAAAACCTTTAGGGACACCAGAGGCATATTGACTGCAATAACTTTGGGAAAACAAACAATAACCCTGGAACTGAACGAAACAGACAAAACTGCTTTAGCAGAAGAACAGGCAATTCACTCATTAGCAGAGAGTTTGCAATCCATTCATGGCGAAATTAAAGAAATTCCAAGAGATATTTTAATTTCGCATAAATTTGCACGTATAAAATTAGGAGGCCATTATGTCTTATTTAAAGAACTGGAAAAAAGTAAAGGGGTGATTTTAATTAAATCGCATTAATTTTAATTCTTGATTTTAAAATGCAGACTTCCAATTAATTTTAGAAGTCTGCATTTTTATGTTTAAAACTTTTACAAAACCTTTTTTAAATACTGGCCGGTGTAACTGGCTTTAACTTTAGCCACGTCTTCGGGCGTGCCCACTGCCACTAACTGCCCACCTTTATCCCCACCTTCTGGTCCTAAATCCAAAAGCCAGTCCGCGGTTTTAATCATATCCAAATTATGCTCAATTACCACCACCGTATTGCCTTTTTCCACCAATTTATTTAACACAGCAATTAAGCGTTTAACATCGGCAAAATGCAGACCCGTGGTAGGCTCATCCAGTAAATACAAAGTGCGTCCGGTGGAAGCTCTGGAAAGCTCGGTGGCTAATTTAATTCTTTGTGCTTCCCCACCCGACAAAGTCGTGGCGTTCTGGCCCAAATGCATATAACCCAAACCCACTTCGCTTAAGGTTTGCAGTTTTTTATGAATCGCCGGAATACTGGCAAAAAAGATTTTGGCTTCGTCTACCGTCATGTTTAAACAATCGGAAATGGTTTTTTCCTTATAGTGAATTTCCAACGCTTCTCGGTTATAACGTTTACCCTTACACTCTTCACACGTGACATACACATCGGGCAAAAAATTCATTTCCACTTTTATAACGCCATCGCCGGCACAATTTTCACACCTGCCCCCTTTGACATTAAAACTAAACCGCCCGGCTTGGTACCCGCGCATGCGCGCTTCTTGAGTCGTGGCAAATAAATCTCGAATGGGTGTAAACAAACCCGTGTAAGTGGCGGGGTTGCTTCGAGGCGTTCTGCCAATAGGACTTTGGTCAATATTAATTACTTTATCTATGTGTTCCATGCCAGTAATTTTTTTATGTTTACCCGGCTCATCTTTACTGTTAAAGAAATATTTATATAGAGCTTTGGCCAAAATATCATTAAACAAAGTGGATTTTCCGCTACCCGAAACTCCAGTCACGCACACAAATTTACCTAAGGGAATTTCGGCGTTCAAATTTTTTAAATTAAACTCTTCAGCGCCCACAATACTAATTTTTTTGCCATTGCCGGTTCGGCGTCTTTTAGGCAATTCAATTTTTTCCACCCCAGATAAATATTGGCCGGTAATGCTCTGTTTATTTTTTTCAATTTTGCTGGGCTCGCCTTCTGCCACCACTTCCCCGCCGTGCTTGCCTGCCCCGGGTCCAATATCCACCACCCAATCGGCTTCGCGAATGGTTTCTTCGTCGTGCTCCACGACAATTACCGTATTCCCCAAATCCCGCAGTTCCTTTAAAGTTTTTAGGAGTCTACCGTTATCTCGCTGATGCAAACCAATCGAAGGTTCGTCTAAAATATACAACACCCCGGTAAGTCCCGAACCAATTTGCGTAGCCAAGCGAATTCTTTGTGCTTCCCCGCCCGACAAAGTTTCCGCACTTCTATCTAAAGACAAATACGCGAGTCCCACATTTAACAAAAAACTCAAGCGCGCATTAATTTCTTTTAAAATCTGCTTGGCGATCGTCATTTCCTTCACATTCATTTTGCTTGGTAATTCCGTAAAAAATGCACTCGCGCGTTCTATGGACATGGCACTGACCGCCACAATACTCAAATTATTTACCAACACTCCCCGCGCTTCGGCTTTTAATCTTTGTCCTTGGCACAAATCGCATTTTTTTATGCGCATATACTGTTCAATTTCCCCGCGCATATATTCGGAATCGGTCTCTTTGTAGCGTCTTTCCAAATTGGAAATTACGCCTTCAAAGGCGGTATTCATTTCGAAATTACCTTCTCGGGACGCAAACTCACCTTGAATAAAAATTTTCTTTTCCCCGGTGCCATACAGCACAATATCTATAAATTTTTGCGGTAAAGCTTTCACCGGAGTATGCATAGAAAACCCATACTCTTTGGCCACGGCTTCTAAAATCCGAAAATACCAAGACACGCGGGAAGTGGTTTTACTCCACGGTCTTACCGCGCCTTCAGCTAAAGTAAGTTTGGGATTAGGAATCACCAAATCGGCTTCCACGGTTAACTTATGCCCCAAACCTTTACATTCCCCGCACGCCCCGTGCGGACTGTTAAAACTAAAATCTCTGGGGTCTAATTCCGGTAAAGACACGTGGCCTTCGGGACAAGCGAACTTTTGGGATAAGATTAGATCGGGGAACTTACCGGTGGTCTCCAGCTCAGTTACTACGGCTAAACCATCGCCCAAATCCAAAGCCTTTTCCAAACTTTCGGTAATTCGCCCCTTTTCGCCCCCCTCCACCACTAACCTATCTACCACCACATCTATAGTATGTTTTTTCTGTTTGTCTAATTTAACACTAAAAGCTTCGTTTAAATCCATAACCGTGCCATCTAACCGAATCCGAGCAAAACCGCTTTTTTTAATCCGCTCTAAAATTAACCTGTGCTCCCCTTTTTGATCTTTAATAAAAGGTGCGAGGAGCATAATCTTACTACCTTTCGGCAAGTTTAAAATTTTATCTACCATAACTTGCACCGTTTGGCTGGAAATTTTTTTCTGACAAATGGGACAATGCGGAATCCCCACCCGCGCCCACAACAAACGCATATAGTCGTAAATTTCCGTAACCGTACCCACTGTCGAACGCGGATTATGACTGGCAGATTTTTGGTCAATGGAAATGGCAGGAGACAAGCCTTCAATTTTATCTACATCGGGCTTATCCATAAGCCCTAAAAACTGCCGAGCGTAAGCGGACAAGCTTTCCACATAGCGCCTTTGCCCTTCGGCATATATGGTATCAAAAGCTAAAGACGATTTACCACTGCCGGACAAACCGGTTAGCACCACCAGCTTGTTTCTGGGTAAATCTAAATTGATATTTTTTAAATTATGTTGTCTGGCACCCCGAATAATAATTTTTTCTTGCATAAAATATCTAATCTACAAATTTAAACCAATCAACAAATAACTACTAACTCGTGGCATTCGTATATTGGTATGATTCGTGTCATTCGCATGCATTCGTATATTCGTATCGCAATGGATTAGTAAAAAGTCTACCACATTTGTCAAGACTGAGCAATAGCTTTAAAATAATAAAGCAATGACTCTACTTAATATCTCTCACAAACTCAAATCCCTGCCCAACACCCCAGGCGTATATCAATTTCTAAATAAAGATGGGAAAATTCTTTACATTGGAAAAGCCAAAAATTTACGCTCGCGGGTAAGGCAATATTTTGCCGGTAATGATGAGCGTCCCCAAATTCCTTTTTTAATGAAAGAAGCGGTAGATTTTAACTATACCGTTGTCCATACTGAGCTGGAGGCTTTATATTTGGAACGCACCTTAATCCAAACCCACAAGCCTAAATACAATATAGATTTGCGTGATGATAAAAATTACGCATTTTTGGTTTTTGACTACTCCACCCCAATTCCGCAAATTGTCATAAAACGAAAACTTCAGGAAGCTAATTTTCAATTTTCAGTTTTCAATTTTCAATCAAATCAGCAGTCAGTAACCAGCCCTACTCACTCCTCTCTAACCGCTAAACGCTTAACTCCCCCTTCTCCCGCTTTAAAACAGATGGGCAATTTTTCCGTACCTAAAACCCATAGCCTAACTCCCCCCTCCCCCCCTCTTTGGCCAAAGAGGGGGCAGGGGGAGTTCTTTGGTCCTTATACTTCGGCCAAAAAAATTCGTGATTTAATTTTAACCATTAGAAAAATTTTCGGCCTGTGCAGTGCTCCAAAACCGGGCAAGCCTTGTTTTTATTTTCATCTGCACCGTTGCCCAGGCGTATGTATGGGAAAAATTACCTTGGCACAATATTCCGCGCACCTTAAAACCATTCAAGACTTTTTACGCGGAAATATATCAAGCCTGCT
Source organism: uncultured Candidatus Saccharibacteria bacterium (assembly GCA_964436545.1). Classification (GTDB taxonomy): domain Bacteria; phylum Patescibacteriota; class Doudnabacteria; order UBA920; family UBA920; genus JBBTRN01. The sequence continues at coordinate 49,862 of CAYTCJ010000004.1, read as the reverse complement.
TAAAAATACGCAAAGCACAATGCTTAAAATGGCTAAAGCTAAAAAATTTGAAACCGCTATCCGCTTACGCGATCAACTTAAAGCCCTTACTCAGCTTACGGAAAAACAACATATGATTTTGCCGAAACTCGTATCTTGGGATCTGGTGGCTTTAACCCATCAACACCACTTATGGTGTGTAAATTTATTTAAAATTCGCCAAGGGAAAATGCTGGGTAAGGAAAACTTCATCTACAAAACACCCGATTCAAATGTTCAGATTCACTCCGAATCTACAGATAACTACGGTAGTCAAATTGCACAAACTTTTTTAGAAACTTATTACACCGAAACTCACGATTTGCCCCAAACAATCTTTTTACCTTTTAAAATCCCCAATCCCGAGTTAATCCTCAAATTAATCCGCCACCGTTTTCAACATCGAGTCCAAATTAAAATTCCTCAAAAAAGCATTGCCAAACAATTACTCACCCTAGGGGAAACCAATGCTCAAGAATATTTAAAACACCACCTCCTCAGTCTTGGCGAACACCAAGACCAAATTCATAATTCCCTCTTAGATTTACAAACCCAATTACACTTACCTCGTTTACCTAAACGCATAGAGTGTTTTGATATTTCCAACCTGCAAGGCACAAATCCGGTGGGTAGTATGGTGGTGTTTGAAAATGGTCTGCCCAAAAAAAGCGAGTACCGAAAATTTAAAATCCAAATCAGTCCGCCAGCTGGCGGACCTGACGATTTTGCCATGCTGAAAGAAATGCTAACGCGCCGACTAATGCGAAGCCAAACCGGCCTTAAATCCGAAAATCCAAACCCTAAATTCGAAACAAATCATACATTACAAAACACAAAACTTAAACCTTGGGACTTACCGGATCTAATAATAGTTGACGGAGGCAAAGGCCAGTTGAGTGCTGCTTTATCAGTTCTAAACGCTAAACGCTACTCACTAAACGCTATTCCAGCCATTGGATTGGCCAAAAGACTAGAGGAAATTTTTCTCCCCAACCAAAGTTTACCCTTACTCCTCCCCCACACCAGTCCCACTTTACAGCTCTTACAAAGAATAAGAGATGAGGCTCACCGTTTTGGCATTACTTTTCACAGAAAGTTACGTAGCCAACAAGCCGTCAAATCGGCTTTAGATGAAATTCCCGGCATTGGACCCAAAACTAAAAAACTCCTCAAGACACACTTTGGCACCATCACCGACATTAAAAATGCCAATTTTGATGATCTGGTAAATACTGTGGGATTAAAACTCGCCAAAACCCTTAAAACTCATTTATAAATTAACTTAAAACCATACAACCGGATAAAAGCTTTGAGACATAACAAACATAATTCCTAATTCATACTTGGTAATTCATATTACCTTACTTCCTTGACCAAAAGCTATTTCTTCTCTATAATAAACAAGTAAATTTATTTCGATCAACTAATTTTTTTCTTTCAAATATGCGACAAATTCTCCAATTTATTAACATTGTGGTAATGGTATTGTTAATTATTATTATCACTTTGCAAAGCAAATCCTCGGGTTTGGGGAATGTATTTGGCGGGGCCGGCAGTGTAGTAGCTACTCGCCGAGGCTTTGAAAAATGGTTATTTTACGCCACCATAATTTTTGGCTTCTTATTCATTGTCATTAATTTAAGTTTTTTGTTTATTAAAGCATAATCAACCACTTAACTCCGGTACTCGTGGTCATGGTTATGAAGTTATGAAAAACTTGCTTAAAATTTTTCTTCAGGGGTTCGGTAAGCTAAAAACCGCTTATACCAACCTCAAAACCCTAAACTTTTCCTTACTGAGGAAAGTTTTTTCATTAATGGGAAAAACCGAAAAAACTCTCTTGGTGGGGCTCTTAAGTATTATTTTATTGTCTTTAGTGTGGAGCATTAAAAATACCTACCAAGCCATTACCACTCCGGCGCCCGGTTTTGGTGGAACTCTTACCGAAGGCTTTTTAGGGCAACCGGTATATTTAAACCCGGTGTTGGCTTTTTCTAATATTGACACTGCCTTAAACCACTTAATCTACTCCGGACTTTACAAATACGATGCTCAAGGAAACCTGGAACCGGATTTGGCCGAAAGTTTACCCGAAATTTCCGAAGACCAAAAACAATATACCATTAAATTAAAAGCCAATGTCCAATGGCATAACGGAAAGAAATTCTCCGCCGACGATGTCATCTTTACTATCTCTAACCTAAAAAACCCGGAAGTTAAAAGTCCGCTCAAAGCCAGCTGGAATTCCACTACCGTAGAAAAACTTAACGATACCACGCTAAAATTTACCACTAAAGAAATTTCCGGACCCTTTGTGCATAATCTTACGGTGCCGATATTGCCCCAAAATTTATGGAAAAAAGTACCGGCCAATGCCTTTGCCATTTCCGATTTAAATTTAAAACCCATTGGAAGCGGACCTTACCGGATTCAAGAAATTAAAAAACTGCCTAGTGGCAAAATCCAAGCCATTAGCTTTACCGCGTTTGCCAAATATCATGGCGGTGAACCCAAAATTGAAAATTTTATTGCTAAATTTTACGATACCGAGACGGACATTGCCAATGCGCTAAAAAGCGAACAAATTCAAACTTTTGGCTATACGCCTTTTGAAAACGAAGTGGGGTTGGCTTTTAAAAAAGATAGTTATACCACCCTTAATTTACCCACTCCGCAATTTCAAGTGCTATTCTTTAATTTTAAAAATCCGGTGTTGGCCGAACGTAAAATTCGTTTGGCTTTAGCCGGCATCACCCCCACCACTGAACTGATTAATCAGGCCTGGGCCAATAAAGCCACCTTAACCGATTCGTTTTTAAATTTTTACACCCACACCAAATCCACTACTGCGCCGAATACTTTAGAACAAATTAACAACCTACTCCTTTCTGCCGGTTATAGTAAAGATGTCGCCACCGGCCAATGGCAGAAAAACCAAAAAGCCTTGGAACTCAAACTTTTTACTAATGATTTTTATCCCAACCAAAAAGCCGGTGAACTCATTGCCTCAGCCTATACGGCGTTTGGCATTAAAACAACGGTAAATGCCCTGCCGAGCAAACAGCTCACGGACGAAGTTATAAAAACCCGAAACTTCGATTTGTTGGTCTACGGACAAAAATTCGGCCCCGACCCCGATCCCTTTGGTTTTTTACATTCCTCGCAAAAAAATTTCCCCGGACTCAACTTAAGCGGTTTTGATAATCCGGAAACCGATAAACTGTTAACTTCTGCTCATGCTTCCACCAATCAAACCTTACGTCTGGAAAAATACGCTCAGTTAGACCAGCTCATTAAAGAACAAGCCCCGATTCTCTTTTTAGCTCACACCAATTATGCTTACGTAATGCACAAAACTCTAAAGGGAGTTAACTTTAAGCAATTATTCGATACTGCTTCCCGATTCTTCGATACCCCAAATTGGTATATAAACGAAACCCGGGTGTTGAAGTAGAGTAATGAGTTAAGAGCTTAGAAATAAGAATTTTAATTTTTTTTCAAATTGTTTCTGAATTATAATTCATGATTCATACTACATAATTCTATATTCATTATCTTCCTGCTCAAGTGGTGGAATTGGCATATTCACCCCGCACCATTGTACTTTCTGATTCTACAATTAAATTATATTTTGGGCACGTGGCGGAACTGGCATACGCGCACGTTTCAGGTACGTGTGGGAGAAATCCCGTGGAGGTTCAAATCCTCTCGTGCCCACCAATTTAATGAGTAGTGCGGGGCAAGCGTACGCTTTCCGCCTTCGTCCCAAAGGGACTATAGCGGACAGGCAGGTGCGTATGAGCGCAAGCTCGTGAGGGTTCAAGTCCCTCCTCGAGCACCACAATATTTTCCTAATTTCACAGGCAATCATTTTTACACTTTTCAAGGTAATATTTAAATTTCAGCGTAAATAAGAGTTAATTGGTAAAATAATTGGACAAAAAAGCTGGAGTCTGCTATAATATATAGAAGCTATAAAATTTAATTTTTCTTAGGTCGGCTGTGGAAGCCACTTAAAAAAATTAGTGATCTAGCAAAATTTAATATTAAGCCCAAAAGCGTTTTATGCTTGGGCAAAGGATTTAAGTATTTCATGATGAAAAAAAACAGCTTCAGGCCTCAAAATCGGCCTGGCGGACAAAAATTTGGCCAAAAACCCATTGGCATTTTTTCGTCCAAAAAAGAAGACAAGTTAGATGTTGCCATTAACCGAGCCGTAAACTATACCGGCTCCACCCCAACTACGCCAACTTCCACCTTACCCACCACCAGCAACTACACGGCTTCCAGACAAAACTTACGCATTATCCCAATGGGAGGCGTAGAAGAAGTCGGAGAAAACATGACGGTGTTAGAGTATGGTGATGATTTAATTGTGATAGATATGGGTTTGGCTTTCCCAGACGAAACCATGCCCGGGATTGACTATATTATTCCCGACACTAAATGGTTGGAACAAAATAAAAAACGCATCCGTGGCGTGCTCATTACCCATGGTCACTTAGACCACATTGGCGCCATTCCCTACATTTTACCCAAAATTGGCGATCCCCCAGTTTATACCATGCCCCTTACTGCCGGCTTCATCAAAAAACGTTTGGAAGAATTCGGCATTATGGAACGCAGTAAAATTAACACTTTTACCATAGACGAAAGTTTGGCTTTGGGTAATTTTAAAGTCCGATTTTTCCGACTTAACCATAACATTCCCGATTCCATTGGTTTGTCTATTACCACTCCGGTTGGACAAATTATTTATGCCACGGACTGGAAATTTGACCACACCCCGGCCGATGGCAAACCTTCGGAATTCCAAAAAATTGCCAAATTTGCCTCGGAAGGCGTTTTGCTGTTAATGTCCGACTCTACCAATGCGGTAAAGCCGGGTTATTGTATGTCAGAGCGAGAATTAGGTAATACCATTGACCGCTTATTTAGCGACATTAAAGGCAGAATTATTTTTGCCACTTTCTCCACTAACATTTCTCGGGTGCAACAAGTCTTCGATAGCGCAGCTAAATACAACCGCAAAATTATTGTTACCGGCAGGTCCTTAGTGAATAATATCGAAATTGCTTTGTCGTTAGGTTATTTAAAAATCCAACCTAAAATTGTCATTAAAAGCGAACAAGCCAAAAAATACCCGGACAATCAAATTGTGATTTTGACTACCGGCAGTCAAGGTGAAGACGCGGCCGGTTTGGCTCGTATGGCCAGAGGCGACCATAAAACCGTAAAAATCAAAAAGGGTGACACGGCCATTGTTTCCGCCACGCCCATTCCGGGCAATGAACGCAGTGTGGCAGCGGTTTTGTCTAACTTAACTCGTTTGGGAGCAGACGTAGTTTATAATAAGACTTTAGACATTCATACTTCCGGACACGCTCACCAAGAAGAACTTAAGCTCATGATGGCGTTAGTTAAACCGAAATACTTTATGCCCATTCACGGCGAACACCACATGATTGTAACGCATGCGAACTTAGCCAAAACTATGGGCATTGCGGACAGTAATATTTTTTCTCTGGACAACGGACAAATTTTGGAAGTCAACTCCGCCCGTGAAGCCAAGGTCGTGGAAGACGCCAGCGTAACCTCAGGTTATGTATTTATAGATGGCCTAGGCATTGGCGATGTCGGCGAAGTGGTTATTAGAGATAGACAAGTTATGGCGCAAGACGGGATGTTTGTAATTATTCTTACTCTGGACAGACGCAGTGGAAAAATTATTAACCAACCCGACATTATTTCTAGAGGCTTCATTTACATGAAAGGCAACGACGATTTAATTCGCGAAGTTAAACACGAAGTAAGAAAATTAGTGGAAAGCAAAGGTAAAGAAAAACTGGAACCCAACTGGGCTTACCTGAGAAACATTATTCGCGACGAAGTGGGTGAATACCTGTACAGGCAAACCGAAAGACGTCCTATGGTTTTACCGGTAATTATAGAAATTTAAAAATAATCCCTCCGATAACATCGGAGGGATTATTTTTTACCTCTAGTTCTTTTACGATTATTTCTAGGCGGGGTTTTTGGCCTAACCGGGGTTTTGGGTAAAATTTTAACCACTTCATTAGCATCTTTGATTTTATGTCCCAAGGCGACTCGTCTGGCAATATTTACATCATCGGCAGGCCATCTTTTAACAAAACCGGTGGGAATTACACCTTTATAGCGATTATCAAACTTCACCGAACCCTCTAACAGATTTAATACAGCATCTAAAAATTCCGAATGGTAATATTCTGGAAATACTTGGTTAAAAGCTTGTTCGTTTCTTACTAAATTTAACAAAGCGGGATCTCGGCTGACAAAAAAGGCTTCATACATCTCTTTAATTTTAGCTAATTTCTGTGTCTTCTCTATACCCGTATATTCCCCGGCATATTGGTTAAGTAAACCGTCTAAAGAATTTATGGCACTATAACGACCAGCTAATAAAAGCGCAATCACTTCCGGATCTTTAGATCTCCGGAGCTCTGTTAGTAAATCGGTAAATTTTTGTTGCCATTCGGTTTTAACCGCCTTACATACACCTTCCCACGCTAATAATTTAGCTTCTAAACCCCGAGCTTGGTCAAACTGTGCCATTTGGGTTTGAATTCCGTCTGAAAACTCCTCTAAGACTGCTGTTTTAGTCTGCTTGCCTAATGCACCATCAACCGACAAGAGGTTGGTAGCACTGCCTGAATTATTTAAGTGACGATACAGGCTTGCCTCGCGCGTCATGGCTTGAATTTTAGCCGTGATGGGAGTTAATGGTGTGCCACTATAACCGGCTACAGCCAAACTAAATACCCGAGGATCTTCTTGACGATTAGTATGCAAATTACCTTGGGCGTCTCGGCCGTAAATATTATAAACTTCGTAGAAGGCCTGAAACCCAAAAACCAAATTACCATTTCCGCTTAAATCCAAAGCCTCTACAATTTCTTTATCTAAAATTTTTTCTGCCGAACGACCTTGAAATTTTTGTAATTGCCCTGATAGGTTTGCAAACTCTTTATCTAAACTAACTTTATTGGCAGAGGCCAAGCGCAGAGCAGTAAATGGGTTTATTTGCGAATAACCAAATGAAGCGGTAATCGGCACATTTCTCTGGACAACAGCCTCTACTGCTTGGTCGGTTTGTTCTAACACTGGCGCACTATTGTAAGGCTTATCAAACTTATCTTCCACTTCTATCATATCGGCAAAGGCAAACATTAACTCTTTTGTTTGCGTTAGAGTTTTTATGGGCGGTATTACCGCGGTCTGTAAAATTTTGGCTAAAGCTTCGTAGTTTAGTTCTCTATTAAAAATTTTCAAGGTGGCTCTGGTTTCTTTCCCTCTAAAAAAATTAGCTATATTTTTTACTCTCTCCGAACGTTCAGCAATACTTTTTTCCAACTTGTATTCACCCACTCCTAACCCAACAGCTCCAACTGTCATAGCACTTCCGGCTAGTAAGTTTCTTCGGCTAATTTCCATACAAAAATTTTAGCATAAAAATTTTAGTTTTGCTATAATAACTCATATGCACAATCTTACTACTTTAGTGGCAGGTATTAGAGCTTCGGGCAAATTACACATTGGCCATTATTTGGGCTTGGTTAAACAACTGTTAGAAAGCCAAAATAACCCCAATAATTCATGCTTTTACTTTATTGCCGACCTGCACGGCTTAACCACCCCAATTACTTCGGGTGAGTTAGCTGAGCATACTCTGGACATTGCCGGCACCTATTTGGCTTTGGGAATTGATCCCGCTAAAATCACTTTTTTTGCCCAAAACCACGTGCACGAACATTCGGAATTGGCGTGGATTTTTAATTGCATCACTCCTCTAGGAGAATTGGAACGCATGACGCAATTTAAAGATAAAGCTCAACAACACGAAAAAAATATTAACGCCGGTCTGTTAACCTACCCCTGTCTTATGGCTGCGGATATTTTACTCTACAAACCCAGCGCTATCCCCATTGGTGAAGACCAAATCCAACACGTTGAACTGGCTCGGGTGATTGCCAGAAAATTTAATTACCAATTTGGCCAAACCTTTCTTGAACCCCAATCTTATTTACAAAAACCTTTGCGAATAATGAGTTTAACTGACCCGACCAAAAAAATGAGTAAAACAGGAGACGAAGCGTTAAATTTGGACGACACGCCCGAAGAAATCTTCCGTAAACTCAAAAAGGCTACGACTGCCACCGAAGCCGGACAAAAATCTCCGGGCGAAGAAAACTTACTTAGCTTACTTAACCATTTCGGAAGTGCCGATGAAATAAACTATTTCCACGAAGCCCAAAAAACCCAAACCCTTAAATACAGTGAACTAAAAGAAACTTTGGCCAAAAATATTGCCAACCATTTTGCCGAGTTCAGAGAAAAGAAACAGGCTCTGCTCAGTAAACCTCAAGCCATAAAAGAAATTCTTATGGCAGGGGCTAAAAAAGCTAAGGTTGTTGCCAGCCAAACCTTACAAGAAGTTAAACAAAAAATCGGCCTACTTTAAGGCCAATTTTTTGTTGGGTTTTGCGTGCTTGACTCTTTCAAATCTTACTCCTTGAGCAAGCAATCTTTGTTCTAACATATTTTTTGCTCTAAAAACTCTAAGTTTATATGCAGTAGAGCTGAGGCCTAGCTGATTTGCAGCATCGCTTTCAGATACTCCAGCAATATATAAATTTAAAGATTCTCTTAATGGCTGAGGCAACCCGGCAATAATTCCTTGAATCCTTCTTACTTGCTCTTCACTCACCAAACTTTCTACCAAAGTTAACCCCAGACTCTGCAAACTTTGTGCCAAAGTTAATCCTAAATGATTTTTTTCTGTTATAGATACAGTTTTTAAAGCCTTACCTCTTCTACTATCTACACTAATATTTTTTAAGCAAGAAAAAATATATTGTCTTAAATTTGTAATACCGTTTTTGTCTTTGTTCTGCCAAATTCTAAACAACATTTCTTGCACAACATCATCTGCTTCTGTTGTTTGCATATTACCATATTTACACACATAACTAATCCATTCTTGTCTATGATTTTTAACAAAGCTTTCCCAGTCATCTAAATTCCAACTGTCAATATGATTTGGATAGTCCCCATTGCCATTTTGTCTATTACTTTCATTTAAACCCATGTCTCTTTGCGAAGATACTTCAGAATGTAAAGGCCTGTGACCAAGTGATATCATAATATTTAAATACTTTCTAATTGTTCAATTATTTTAAAACAATACTGTTTGATTTTATCTTGATTAATAGGATTATCTTTCACTAAATCACAAATTTGTTCAAAAAATAAACCAATATTGTCTTTTACTCCTTTTGGAATATTTAAATGTTGGTCTTTAAGCATTATTCTAATAACTCCGATTACAGTAATAGGGTGCTCAATATTTTCTTTAATTGCTCTAATATAGCTTTCAATAAACTGTCTTTCGTATGTCTCAATTACTTGATCTACTTCGCTAGTAAAAAAATTAAGGGCTTTGGAACAATACTCTCTATTTTCTTGAGCTTGCTTAAAATAATATTCCTCTTTAGAAGTATTTAACTTATCCTCTAAAGATTTATAACTGGCCCACTGCCTAAGCTGTGCATCTGTTGCCATTGCCCACAAACGATAATAACCAAACCTTCTTTTAATTTCGGCAACTTTAAAATCAACCAGCCCTAAATTCTCCACATCTGATATATCTATATCTTTTACTGCCAAATCCATTACTTTGTCTAGAGCAAAAAGCTCCCCGCATCCAACATATTCATCGGCGTTATCACCTTTTAACAGAGTTTCTGTAGTTACTTTTTCAGACATAAAGATCTAAATTTAATTAACTCCTAACACTTCCCTTATTAGTTGCTTGGTATCTTTCGGATCTCTAACTTTTACATAATCCACCCCGCTTTTAAGCGCAGCGTAGTCATTCCCCCCGGGAAAAATTGCATCACCCACAAACAACATATCTTGAATTTTTATTTTTAAATATTTCTCCATTTGCCGAATGCCGTAAGCTTTATCTATCCCTTTTTTGGTAATATCTATGGAGGTATGTCCGGCAGAATGAATTTCCAAATTCGGTAAATAAACTTTTAAGCGTTTAGCAATCTTTAACTTAGTGGGCGTGTGGTTATCTCGCCACTGGTTTTTAAGTAGAATCCCCTTTTGGCCTAAAACCTTTACCACATCTTGCCCTAAAGCCGACCACGTGACTTGACTGCCTCGGTTTTCTATTATTTTACCATAAATTTTTTTAGGCGCTTGGTAATTAATGTCTTTTAAAACTTTATGGATGGCAGAATAAATTTTTTTAACTTCGCTCACTGAAAGCTTGTGCTCGTAAACTCGTTTCCAACCCCTTTGGTAATGTAAAAACGTCGTGCCTGTAGTGGGGAACATAAATAACTGTCGGTATAAACTTTTGGGTGCGGTAAGTTCATTTAAAAATTGATGTTTAAACAATTCCCATTTCCCTCCGCCAATAATCGCCACTTTTTTTTGGGCTAACAGCTGGGTAATTAACTTATCCATTTCCCTATCCATGGGCGCTTTGGTGGGCGCCAAAGTGCCGTCCAAATCAAAAACAATCAGTTTTTTGTGGGTTAAATTGTTGAATTTAGTAATTTGCATATATCAATTATATCATAAACTCGGGCGAAAAAAAGGAAGGCTGGACCGGACTTTGGTCGCCTCCCTCCCCCTAAAACAGGGGAAAAATACTATAGACGTGCTTCACCTCTCACTACTGGGTGAGGGTAAAGTTCACGTCAACCTGTGTAATCACCTCCACAGGCTCGCCGTTCAGCAAAGTGGGCTCGTAGCGCCACCGCCTGACGGCTTCCATTGCCCCTCCCACCAACAGCGGGTGCCCGCTAACCAAGGTGAGGTTCTGGATGTTGCCGTCACGCGAAATGACAGCAGTCAAACGAACCGTGCCTTGGATGCGAGCCTTGCGAGCAAGATCGGGATAGACAGGCTTAGGCTGGAAGACCAGCTTTGCACCCTGCACACCCGAACTTACCGCAATCCGCTCGGGCTTTGCCACAGCCTTGGGAGGCTCGGGCTTAGCCACTGGCGGTGGAGGTGGAGACGTTGGGACCGGCTCATTGCCAAAAATGCAAGTTGCCCCAGGCGGGCACGTGCTTGCAACTGGCAAATCCCCCACGCGAGAATTGGGGGGAACAAAAACTTCCGGCACGTCGGTAAGTATTTCCGTTGGCACCACGCGAGGTGCCTCAAACGGATCATGATACCTTTCGACGCGGACCGTGGGCTTTTGCGGGCCGGTTGGCAGTTTATGAACTTTAGGCGCTTCGGGAGGCGCCTGGTCCACAACTGCCGGAAAGAAAATGGGTGCCACAGCTTGTTTAACCTGCCGAACTTGGGCGGGAAACAGCTTGGGCACAACTATCATGGAGCCGATCAGCAAGGCGACGACAAGGGCGCCAAGCGGAACGGTCCAGCGCAGGCCACTTGGTGCCTGCGACTTTGTGTAGCTTTCGAACATCTCTTTAACTCCTTTTGGGAATTTTTGGTGAGAGATGTCCGCTCATTTTTCGCCAGATGCACCATTTTGCAAAGTCCCCCGTAGAACGTTGCAAGTTTCCTATTTCAGTAAGGGCTCTGGCGCTAGCGAACCAGCAAAAGGAATCACCACTTCCCCTTGCCTCTACTTAAAGTTTGCACCTGTTAAAAACTTAACGCAAACCGCTTTTCCACCTTACTTTAGTAAAGTTTAATTTTTTGCTTTTATTTTCCGCTCATTATATACTACTCACTAATCACCTCTCCTTAATTCATAATTCATCCTTTCCGCCAAAGGCGGATAAACTTAATTCATTCTTATGTCATTTAAAATCGGCATTGTTGGTTTGCCCAATGTCGGCAAATCCACTCTATTTAACGCCATCACCAAAAGTAAAGTAGAAGCTGCTAACTACCCCTTTGCCACCATTAACCCCAATGTGGGCGTGGTGGCTGTGCCCGACGACCGGCTCGCCAAACTGGCAGAATTGGAAAAGAGTGAAAAAGTTGTGCCCACCACCATCGAATTTGTAGATATTGCCGGGCTGGTTAAAGGCGCCTCGGCCGGCGAAGGTTTAGGCAATAAATTTCTTTCTCACATTCGTGAAGTTGACGCCATTATGGAAGTGGTGCGGTTTTTTAAAAACGATGGCATTATTCACGTCAATGGCAGTGTGAACCCCCAGCGGGATATGGAAACCATTGGGATTGAACTGCAATTAGCCGATTTACAAAATGTGGAAAATCGATTGAGCACAGTAAGCAAAGGAGCTAAGTCGGGCGACAGAGACATGGTAATAAAAAAACAAGTTTTGGAAAAATACAAAATGGCTTTGGAAAAAGGCGAGATGGCTTTTAGTGTTGAATTGACTACTGAAGAACGGGAAAATAGTAAAGACATTCAACTGTTAACCACCAAACCTTTTTTGTTTGTGGCTAATGAAAAGTTTGATTTGGAGAAAAAAGAGTTTCAAGCACACCCCCACCTAGCCTCCCCCATCAAGGGGGAGGAAACAAACTCCCTCCCCCTAGTGGGGAGGGATGGGGAGGGGGACATGATTATCATTGACGCTCAGCTGGAATCGGAATTATCGGAACTCGGCGATGACGAACGGGCCGAATATTTAAAAGAGTTAGGTTTGCCGGAAAGCGGACTTAACAAAATTATCAAACAAGCCTATAAAACTTTAGGCTTACTTACTTTTATTACTGCCGGTCCCAAAGAAAGCAAAGCTTGGACTTGCGTCAAAGGCAGTAAAGCACCCGAGGCAGCGGGCAAAATCCACACTGACTTTGAAAAAGGTTTTATTCGAGCCGAAGTTATCCAGTGGGATAAATTACTGGAAGCAGGAGGCTATCCGGAAGCTAGAAATAAAGGCTGGCTAAGAACCGAAGGTAAAGAATATGTCATGCAAGATGGCGATGTAGTGCATTTTTTGTTTAATTAGAACTTCCACTCTTGCCACTTCAACTTCGGCAGAGCCGAAGTCCTAAAGTGACTTTGGCTAATTTCTTCGTTATTTTCCTGAAGGTTTTATTCGTCGTATTTACAATACACCTCATAAAATCCTCGGAAAATGCCTCGAAATTAGCTCAAAAGTGTAAGTCTTATTAATGTCTAATCCTTGACTATTAAGCCAAAATTTGTTAAAATCTGAAAACAATTAATATATTCGCCCCATCATCCGATAGGGTGATTAAGGACCCTGGACCACGCTCTGCCTCGCAGATTCGGGTACAGGGCTAAAGGAAAACCTTAATGCCAAGATATGAACTTATGTACCTCCTCGGCAGTAATGTGCCGGAGACAGAGGTCGCTGGGCTATGCGCCCAAGTCACCAAAGCCATTGAAGCCAATGGTGGTGCAGAAATAGTGGAAAACCAATTGGGTAAGAAAAAACTTGCCTACCCCATTAAAAAAACCCGCAACGGTTACTATGTTGTGGTCAATTTTACAATGGAAGGCAAAAATCTCCATACTCTCGATGCTAAAATTCGCAGTATGGACACTAACATTATCCGCTATATTCTGATTAATTTGGAAACCCACTTAACCCGAGTGGATAAAGATAAAGCTCTGGCTTTAAAAAAAGGCAGAAAAATCCCTACCCCGACGGTAGAAGAAAAGCCCAAAGCCAAAGCCAAAACCGAAGCCCCCGCTCCCAAACCCACCATTAAATTGGAAGAAATCGACGAAAAGACTTTAGACGAAAAAATCGAAAAAGCCCTTTCGGAAGATATGACCAAATAATTATTTATCCACTAATTCACGAATTACACCAATATTACTAATCCTGAATTTGTGTGATTCGTGCGATTAGTGTATTAGTGGAGATTATATGGATTTAAACAAAGTAATGATTATTGGCAATGTCACCAATGATCCTGAACTTAGGACTACACCAAGTGGCATTAATGTTTGCAACTTTAGTGTAGCTACCAATTATGTTTATACCAATCAACAAACCGGGCAAAAAGTCGAGCAGGTGGAATTTCATAACGTTGTCCTGTGGCGGAAATTAGGCGAAATTGCCAAACAGTATTTAACCAAAGGCAAAAAAGTTTTTATTGAAGGTCGTCTCCAAACCCGCTCCTGGGATGGCGAAGATGGCAAAAAACGCTACAAAACCGAAATTATTGGCGACAACATGATTATGTTAAGCCCTGCCGGCGGACAAAGCTCTACTTTTGCCGGTAAAGCTCCGGCCATAAACGCCAAACCGGAAAAAACTCCCACCGCTCCCCCGCTAGAAGAATTACCCACCATTCAACAAGATAATTTAGAATCGGTAGATGTGGAAGGCATCCCCTTCTAAATACTAAAAATTAATAAATGCCAAAAACGACGAAAATATAATTGCCTACTGCATTAAACCTTTTGTCATTTATGTCATTTTTGTTCAATTTTTTAATTTATTCTTATGAGACCATCTTATAACAATCGCGATAAAGACCGAGAACCCCAGGTTAAAAAGCAATGCTACTTTTGCTCTAACCAATTAAGCACCGTAGACTATAAAGACACGCAAACCTTGCGTCGGTTTATGTCCCCGCATGCGAAAATCTTAAACCATAACCGCACCGGCACTTGCCCCAAACACCAAAGAATGGTTACCAAAGCCTTAAAGCACGCTCGCCATATGGCGCTCTTGCCTTTTGTCGCAGCCTAAAAAATTTAAAATTAAAAAATCAAAGTTAAAAACTATAGAGTCGCTTTGCGACACCTAAATTTTACATTTTGATATTTAAACTTTGCATTTGCTCTATGGATTTAAACGATTTAAAAATTGGCACAATTATTTTGTGGGAAAATCAGCCGGTACAAGTAATTTGGTCTAACCGCATGCGCACTGCCCAAAGAAAACCCGTCATGCAAACCAAACTCCGCAATGTCATTACCGGCAAAGTTTACGAATATTCATTTAAATTCGGCGAAAGTATAGACGAAGCCGATGTGGTAAGGGAAAAAGCCAACTTCCTTTACGCCGACGAAGCCGGCACCCACTTTATGAATCCGGAAACCTTTGAAACCGTGGATATTGCCAAAGACATCACCGCAGAACAAGAAAAATTCCTTAAAGAAGGTATGCCGGTGAGTATCTTACGGTTTAATGACAAGCCTGTGTCCATTGAACTCCCAATTAAAGTGGAATTAAAAGTCACCGAAAGCCCCCCGGACACCAAAGGTAACAGCGGAGGCAATGTCACCAAACCCATTACTTTGGAAACCGGCCTCGTAGTTAATGCCCCCATGTTTATTAAAGAAGGCGATGTCGTGAGAGTAGACACCCGAGATGGTGAATACGTAGAACGAGTCGCTCAATAAAAATTTAAATAAAAATCCCGAACTCAGTCGGGATTTTTATTTTAACTAACCGGCTTACCTTAATCGGTTATCATCATTCACCATTACTGAAAGTATGGGTAAAGTGAAATCTTTTATATTAGCCGGCACAATATTGGCTTCCACTCCGCCATTATTGGTAAACACGCCCATGTCCGGAACCGGCACCAGTCCGGTTTCGTGAACAAAATATACGGTATTACCGCTCTTAATCCAACTACCCCAAGGGTGGGAAGCATTGGCAGTGGTAATGGTAAATCCGGAAGGGTTCAACCCCGTATTGGACACACTTATCACATTACTCAATTTAAACCCAAACCCGTTAAAAGCGGATAAATTGGCAAAACCGGTTTTAGCATTGCGATACACAATATAGATGGTGTTGCCTTCTTTAATTAACATCCCGTTCTTATACACGCTGGTCCCTAAAACACTGCCACTGGTTAAATTAAAATTCGCACTGGCACTTCTGCCAAAATTATCATTAACTCGCAGAGTAAATTGCGTGGCACCGGTAAAGCTCGGTACTCCGGATATCACTCCGGCATTGGACAGAGTCAAGCCGGTGGGCAAAACACCGCCGGTTAAAGTAAAGTTATAAGGAGGCGTACCTCCGGAAACTTGAAGCTGTTGATAATAATTTTGCCCGACAGTAAAATTAGGTAAACTATAAGTCAATAAATTCAGAGAACCGGATTGATAATTATTATCTACGGTGACATATAAAGTCGCGCACAGCGTAGCATTATTTTGACATACTACAATGTTGGTACTGCCGGTATTTGACGCATAAACATTTAAAGTAGTATTGGATACGCTCGCTCCCGCCACATTCGGGTTGGAATTGGAAGAAACGTATAACGAACCGGAAGTGTTATAAGCCGTAACACTGGCGCTTTGTCCCATAGACAAAGTTAAATTATTTTGACTTAAAGATAAAGCTCCTCCACCAAACCCGCCACCTACACTTACATACAAAGTCCCGCATAAATTATTAGCAGTAGCATGACACACGACCACATTAGAACTACCAATGGCTTTACCATACAAATTTAAAGTATTGCCTACCACACTCACGGTTAACACATTGCTATTGGAATTAGAAGAGATGTAATAATTGGAACCTAAATTACTGTACACAATTACCGATTGATTTTGGAATTGACCGACATTCACATTGCTTTGCGAAAACCAAATCCCGTTCCCACTGCCTCCGCCGGTCCCGTAAACCGTAACATACAAAGTCCCGCAAGAAGCGGTATTGTTTTGACACACCACAATCGTGCTAGAACCTTGGCTCTGGCCATACACATACACCGTACTGCCGGCTATGGAAGCGCTAACAATGCTCGGGTTGGAATTGGAAGAAATGTAATAAGTCCCGTTCCCACTGCCTCCAAAAATATTAATATTTATATTCTGAGCATAATTTAAATTTACGTTATTCTGACTAAAGGTTAAATTACCGCTGGAATAACCCCCGACCGTGGCGGATAAACTTCTACATACACTGGTTGTAGAATGACAAATGTTAATGGTGCTACTGCCCACATTCTGTCCATATAAATTTACCGTATTTCCCGAAGCCGTAGCATTCACAATACTGGGATTGGAGTTAGAGGAAATGTAAAAATTGGAAGTCGCCACATTATTGTAATAAACCGTTATTGAACGAGATTGGTTTAAATTTAAATTGGGGAAATCTTCACTAAAAGATAGTTGGCTGGAACTCCCCGAGCCGGAAACGTTAACATACAAAGTGCTACACAAACTTAAAGAGCTATGACACACACTAATATTACTACTGCCGGTTTGGTTAGCGTAAAGATTTAGCACCGTGCCCACCACAGAAGCGGAAACCACATTGGGATTAGAATTGGAAGCTACATAATAAGCATTACTTGAACCGGAATAAGTGGAATAACTTACACTGCTATTAATTGACACGGCCAAACTTTGCCCCACTTGCATAGTTGGATTACTCGGACTAAACCACACATTACCGCTCCCCGTGCCGGTATTGCGCACCGTAATATACAAAGTGCCACAATTATAACCAGCTTGATTTTCACACACCGTAATGTTGGTAGACCCGGCAGATAAAGCATTAACCGTAAGTTCATTGCCGACACCCAAAATCGAAGCCGAGGCCACATTCGGATTATTGTTGGAAGAAATGTAGTATAAATTCTGGACCAAATAACTTCGGTTTGGATTGATAGTGACTCTGGAGCTTTGCCCTACATCTAAAGTTAAGGAGCTGGGGCTAAGTTGCATTTGAGATGAACAGTTATAACCACACCCCAAGCTTCCGCTAACTGTCACATAAATATTCGCGCAAGCATAATTCCCGCTGTTCGAACAAATAGAAATATTGGTAGTGCCATTAGTAAGCCCATAAAGGTTTACTTGATTACCGGAAACGCTGGCACTCGCCACATTGGAGTTGGAATTAGCGGATACATAAAAACCACTGCCATAATTATTTACGGTAACGGCTTGAGATTGACCCACAGATAAAGTTACAGAATTTTGACTTAAAGACAAACCATAAGGACTCCCGCAATTGCCGTAAGGTCCTGAGCCTGTCGAAGGATAAGTGCATCCGCCAGTGTATCCGCTTCCCACGGTTATAGTATTAGACTGCTGACCACCTACTCTTACAAACACCTGTGATCCGCTTAAAATTCCATACTCACTCAAATTGATATTACCATTCCAAACCCCGCTATAAGCTGTGCCAATATTGCTGATTACAGTTTGCAAACTGGAGCTGGGTAAAATATAAACCAAGTCTACATTTTGGTTATAGGTAGCGCCGGAAACAGAAATACTTACACTGTTCCCGTTGGAATTAGTAATGGAAACCACAGGCTGAGCCAAGGCTTGAGGATTAGGTAAAACCATGACTAAAATCGCCACTGCTAAAATCCCTTTAATTAAGCCAAATTTTTTAAACATAAAGATTGAAAAAGCTTTAATAATTAGCATTTCATTATAATAAATACAGGGCTTTTGTCAACTCCGCCCTTTGCTGGCAAAGGGCGGGGCCAACCCAGTAGTTAGATAAAATAAATGGCGGGCAGGTTTTAAGGCCTGCCCATAGCTTGTTTTTTTACAAGGTTGTCTCCTTGTTTAACTTATTTTTTGATGAGTTCGAAATATTTCTTGAACTCATCTACCCCTAATTCAATCACTTTTTTGCCTCCAAAAAAGGAGGCATTTAAAAATTCTACCTCCACCTTCCTCCCGACCACCCGGTGGGCGACTTGATCGCCCGCGTGATGGCCATAGGCCGAAACCTTCAAACGAGCCGTGGCCTGGGGGGGTGGCGACGTCATTATGATGAACATTTCCTCCTCCTTAAGAAGGGGCAGGTTAGCCAGCGCGCTAATTGCGCCTGCCTGTGTTGGTTTTGCGCTGACAAAAATTTTCTTTGGCTACCTTAAAAAACTTTTGTCAAAACAAAAAAAACACCTTCTGCAAAATCCAGAAGGTGTTTGTAAAAAATGAAAACCGAATTTTTAGCACACACTCAACTTTGGACTTTGCAAATTCAAAGTCCATGGCCAAGCTAATACTGTTAATTGTGTTGGGCTAAAAATCATCATAAACCAATACTATCATTATATATAAATTTGTCAAGGTATCTAATTACTAACTAACTGATTGCTGATTAGCTCATTACTGACGGCTTTCAAACCATCTTCGCCATAATTCTTTCCGTAGCTAAAATATACGCGCCGTTTCGGTAAGTAGTGTTATATTTTTTTGCAGTTGATTGCACATCGCCAAAAGCTTGTTTAATTTGCTTTTCTAATTTTTCCAACACCTGTTCTTTAACCCATACTTCATTATGCATATTCTGGAACCATTCATAATAACTCACACACACCCCGCCACTGTTGGCTAAAATATCGGGAATGACTGCCACCTTGCGGTCGGCAAAAATTTTATCCGCTTCTTTGGTGGTGGGGCCATTGGCCAGTTCCACAATTAATTTAGCTTTAACTTTACCGGCATTGGCTTCGGTAAGCACATTCTCTAAAGCAGCGGGTACTAACACCTCGACGTCCAGTTCTAACAGCGCTTCGTTAGCAATGGGTTGACTGTCCGGAAAACCAGTTAATCCACCGGTGGTTTTTTTATACTCTGTCACTTTATTAATATCTAAACCCGCCATATTCACAATTCCGCCTTTAGAATCGGATACTGCCACCACTGTAAAGCCTTTATTAAAAGCCATTTTGGCAAAAAACGTAGCCACATTACCAAAACCTTGCACCGCAATACTGGCTCCGGCAGGGATATGATGATGCTTCACTGCTTCTTCAAATACATAAAACCCGCCAAAACCCGTGGCTTCTTCCCTGCCTTGGCTTCCGCCCTTACCCACCGGCTTGCCGGTAAAAACCGCCAAAGCTTTTTCACTGCCGGTTAATTTTTTGTACTCATCTACCATCCAATCCATAATTTGCCCCGTGGTGTTCACATCTGGCGCCGGCACATCTACCTCGGGCCCTAAAATTCTATACATTTTTTGTACCCACCCGCGAGAAAGTTTTTCGAGCTCTGTAACCGATAACTCTTTGGGGTTTACAATTATTCCGCCCTTCCCTCCGCCAAACGGCACATTAATTACCGCGTTTTTAAAAGACATCCAAAAACTAAGCGCCTTGACCTCGTCTAAATGCACATCCTGATGATACCGAATGCCCCCTTTATACGCTCCGCGAGCATTGTTATGTTGACTTCGAAAACCTTTAAAAATTTTTTGCTCCCCGTTGTCCATAATCACAGGGATACTCACTTCCACATAACGGTCGGGCGACTTTAACCGTGCCACTTTATTTTTGTCTAACTGGGCAAGGCTGGCAGCTTCTTCTAATTGTTTAATGGCGGTTTCAAATGGATTAGTCATAATAAAATCAATTTTTAAATTTTTAATTTAAAATTTTTAATTATCTGCACATCTTTACTAATTTGGGCTTTTAAAGTCGGCTCGTTTTTATAGACTTTAAAAGGTCTAAGATATTTTAGCAGAAAAAGCGTAATCTTTCTACCGTATAAATTGCCTTTAAAGCCCAATAAATGCGCCTCTATTTTAGGTAAGTTGAATGAATCTAAAGGGCCAATAACTATCCCAGCCTTAAAATTTTTTAATTTTTGAATTTTTGAATTTTTAATTTTATTTGATATTTGCGCTTCTCCTGCCCATATTCCTGACTTAACCTTTAACTTCCGTCTGGAAAAATCCCGTCTATCTAAATTAGCAGTTGGAAAACCCAGTTTTCTGCCATAACCCATGCCTTTAACCACTTTGCCTGAAATCTTCATCCTTAATTCATAATTCATAACTCAATTTCTTATTCCTTACTTGCTTTCTCTGCTAAATATTTTTCTGCGTCCCCTCCTTCGCTAAAGCTACGGAGGGCAGGTATTACACTAACTAAAAGCGCAATGTTACCAAGACTAACTTTCTCTCTCGGCTAAGTATTTTTCTGCGTCCAAGGCTGCCATACAGCCCATACCCGCTGCGGAAATTGCTTGTCGATATCGTGGATCGTTCACATCCCCTGCTACAAACACACCCTCTACGCTGGTTTGGGTATGGTTCTTAACTACAATATACCCTTTACCGTCTAACTCAATGCCACTGTTTTGAAAAATTTTGGTGGCCGGAGTATGGCCAATGGCTACAAAAAACCCTTCTGCCGGCAATACGCTTTCCTCACCTGTCGCATTGTTTTTAATCTTAATGCCTTCCACTTTATTTTCTCCCACCACATCTACAATTGCGGTGTTGGTAAGCAAAGTGATTTTTGGATTATGTTTAGCACGCTCCAGCATAATTTTACTCGCTTTGAATTCCTCGCGTCTATGAATAATAGTAACCTGGCTCGCAAACTTGGTTAAAAAATTCGCTTCTTCCATAGCGCTGTCGCCTCCGCCGGCTACTGCAATGGCCTTATCTTTAAAAAAGAACCCGTCGCAAGTAGCGCACGCGCTTACCCCTTTGCCTCTTAGCCTTTGCTCACCGGGTAAATTTAACCAATTCGCCTCGGCTCCGGTGGCAATTATTATTGAATGAGCTTTATATTCTCCGTTAGCAGTTTTGACGACAAAAGGTTTTTGATTAAAATTCACACTCTCCACGTTTTCCTGCAAAATTTCCGCGCCAAACTTCTCGGCCTGCTTAAACATATTTTGCATTAATTCCGGACCTTGAATGCCATGCATAAACCCGGGAAAATTCTCCACTTCCGTGGTATCCATAAGTTGTCCGCCCGGCTTTAAACCGGCAATAATTAAGGGCTTTAAAGTGGCTCTTCCGGCATACAATCCGGCAGTTAAGCCGGCCGGCCCAGAGCCAATAATAATTAAATCGTGTGTAGTCATAAGAGTATTAGTTAACTTGAATATTGTATCACCGAAAACCAAAAATTGACAAATCCTCCCCCTTTAGTTAAAATAGCGGGTCCCCCCGCAGGGCGCGCAGTCGAACGCACCCAAGTTGGGAGGAAGCACTTTTCAAAATTAAGGAGGGCGAAAGGAAACTTATGAACCCTCTGTTGACTTTGGGAATTTTTGCCAGTTTGATGTTAGGGTATAATTTTATCAACCAGAAAAAAACGGTTGCTAACCTCACTACCCTATTGCCAACACACAAAAGCCAAATGATTCCCAAAACATTGCATGCAGTTCTACTTGCCACCCAATTTTATGAATTGATTCTGGTGGTAGAACATGCGTCTATTGTAACTATAAGTTCGGCTTTATTTTTATTAGCCATCTTAAGCGCCAATAGACAGGGAACAGAGGAATTTGCAGTAAGTACCAAAGCTCACTCCAGCTCTGGTAAAACTCGCACATCTTTCTAAGTTTCCTCGATGCAAACAAAGCAAAAGCAACGGCTGAAATCTTTCAGACCGCTGCTTTTCTTTTAATGTCTTAATCTTATATAAAGCCCAAAACCAGTTGGAAATGTCCCCAAAAAAAATATTAGGATCATTTATATTCACCCAACAATACGGGAGTTTCAAAAGTTTGGCCGTCTCGCCAGACAGTCATTAATACCGTATCCCCCGGGTTAAACTGCATAATTACATTGTCCAATTCCGTTTGCTCACTTAAATTGGTCTGGTTAATTTTTTGAATAATGTCCCCGGGCAAAATCCCGGCTCGCCCTGCCGGACCCTCGCCCACCACTTCCATGACAAACGCACCTTTACTTAACTTTAACTGCCTAAACTTTACTACCGACTTGGTAATGGTTTGGTAAGCAATGCCCAAGTAAGGTTTGGCCACTTTACCGAATTTTTTTAATTGCTCCACAGAACTTTTTACCGTATTAATAGACACCGCAAAACCTAAAGATTGTCCTGAAGTTTCAATTAAAGTATTAATCCCAATTACTTCTCCGGCTAAATTAATTAACGGTCCTCCGCTATTGCCCGGGCTAATGGCAGCATCGGTTTGGATTAAATTTAACAACCGAGGCTTGGGGAGGTTTTGTTCGCTAAAATTTACCGCCCGACCAATCCCCGAAACCACTCCCCGAGATACACTATGTTGATAAACCCCCAAAGAATTGCCAATGGCAAATACGGTTTGTCCGGTTTCCAAATCCTCTGAATTGCCTAAGGTGGCCGGAGTTAAATTTTTGGCTTCAATTTTTAATAACGCGACATCGTTATTTTTATCCAACCCTACAATTTTAGCTTCATATTCCGCCCCATTTATAAGCACCACCCGATATTCGGTATCTTTTTGACTTACCACATGACTGTTGCTAACTATATAGCCATCGGCGGAAATAATTACGCCCGTACCCGCCACGGGTTCAATGGCCCCCGGCGTGCCATTCACCGTATACACCACTTTTTCGCCAAAAATACTTACTACGCTGGCTTTCGCTTTCCTCACTGCCAAAATCGCCTGTTGTTCATCGGATAAATAATTGGCGGTTTTCACCCCCGGCTTAATGGGATTTAATTTTATATTTTGGCTGGTAACTGCTCCAGCCAATATAAAAAAACTACTTACAAATATTACTATAAACTTTTTTTTATTTTTTTCCATAATTCTTAATTCATAATTCTTAATTCCAAGCTCATTCTATCCCTCTCTCCTGCATTTCTTCCAGTATTTGTCTGGCAGCTAAAATCCAATTTTTACTTCCGGGTTGAACATAAACTCCGTTCATTTCTTCCAATGTCCAATTTTTATACCTTCTCTCTAACAGTTTGTCTAAATCTTTTGCCCAATCGGCTTTAGTTTTATATTCCCGCCATAAAGGATGCCCCGGCTCCACCCCTATACCACTACAATTGTTACTATGACACCTTTTGCCTAAACTGCTTTCGGAGTTTGATATAGCCAAAACCAATTTCCAATGTTTTAACTCCGCCAAGGTATCTACAATATTCACTAAGGGTGATTGTTTGCTTTCCAAATAAATTTTTAGTTTGGTTTTTCTTTCCGCCAAAGCTTCCGCCACTTTCATTTCCGGAGTTTTGAGCGCTTCTTTTAAATATTCCTCCAACTGGTCGAGAGTTAAATTAAATAATACTTCGTTAGGCACTTGATTTATGGGGCCTAAAGTACTCACTCCGGCAACTACCGGCAAGGTTGGCACGCTATTTTCTACTTGCGATATTTTTATTTCTTCTGCCTTACTATTATCTGCGCTCCAAGTAAAATACATACCCAAAGAAAAAGCTAATACAAACATACCCATACCCCATGCCAATTTATAACCAAAAAACTTTTGCCAACTAACTTTAAAAGCAAAGCTTGTTACCGGAAGAATCAAACTAGCCGAAGCTAAAGGTTTTTTTACTTTCACCACCGCATCCATTCGGCACGGTTTGGGTAATTTTCTTTTTTTAACTATTTGGATGTTGGAAATCGGATCTAAATTTTTATTTTGCATTTTTAATAGCTTAAGTCTACTCACTTAATTAAACCATTAAAATAACCCTTTGGCAATTTTTTACCCCGCCCTTTGTTTCGCAAAGAGCGGGGTAAACTTTACTCCACTTGCACGGCTATGCGTTTGGGCTGAACTTGTGGAGATTTTTTAAAGGTGACTTTCATTACCCCATTTTTGCAAACCGCGGTGGGTTCTTGAGTCTCATCTATTTTCCCCGGCACTGACACATGGTAAGAGAACTCTGTGGCCGATTTTCTGTAATACTTTTTTTGTTTGTCCTCATCGGCTTCTGTATGCTGAGCTTTTATCCATAACACGCCTTTTTCAAACACCACTTCCACATGTTTAGGGTCCACTCCCGGGACCGAAGCTTCCACATACACATGGTTTTGATCTTCACTTACAGTTAAACCGGAAGGATTGTTAGTGGTGGAAAGCCAAACATCTTCATCTTCCCAAAAATTATTGAGTTTAGCGGGAAAATTAAAGAAAGCCTTGGGTACTAAATCAAAGGGCATATTTATTTTCCTTTCATAAGGCAAAAGTGCCTTATTTGTTAATGTTTATTGCTTCTATTATCACTCTACATCTAAGAGTGATAATTTGTCAAGCCCCTCCCCACCCCTAAAAAGGCACCCTTATAAGGGTGCCTTTTAAAAGCTATATAAAATATATTTTATTTGATATTGATTTTTTTAAATTTTTTGGGATTGAATTCGCCGGCTAGACCATTAAACTTTATTCGTTTATGGAAACCTCTCTCATTTCCCAAAGGCTCTACTATTAAATCTATAATTATTCCTTGAAATCCTTTTGGCACCCCCCCTTGAACATTTACCAGTGCTTCTACTGTATCTCCAATCCTTACCAACTCACGATTATGCGCAAAAAGCCCTTCGCTTCTTAAACGTTCCGGCACACCCCCTAAGTTAGGCAAAATTTCTGGATTTAGCATATTTTAAAAATACTAATAAGTTATCTTAACGTACAAACTGATCATTAAAATGTTCAGAAGCCTTTGGATAACAACCAAAATGCAATTTACAATTAAATTTAATTTAATTTCCTCTCAAATAATCAGCTCGTTTTTTTGGGTCAAGCAGTACTTCGTACGCCTCACTTAAATTTTTAAATTGCACCTCTTTTGCCTCATCGCCAGGATAAAGGTCGGGGTGGCATTCTTTACATATAGGGTAATACCGCTTTTTTAATATATCCCTTACCTCTTTCTCAGTCCTTCCTGCTAATTCCTTTGGAGTTAATCTTAAACTTGCAAAATATTTTTTTGGGTCGGCAAAGGACTCAGGAATTGTTTCTGTATTTATTTTATCATCATCAAACTCAGCATTCAGATTCCCCCCGTCAGAGCCATATCCGAAAATATAAGCCATGCCTTTATCTGCCTCCGAACGACCATCTTTAGAAAATGCTCGTTCGTGCTTATCAACCATACCCAAAATAATCATAACTTCAATGTAATCAAAATTATCCAATGTGGTACGATTGTAAGTTTTGGGATCTGTGGATTGACAATCTTCCAAAATCGCTTGCCAAAATTCACGATCTTGTAATAATGTTCTACGAACTGAGCCAATCTGTTGCAAATCATCAGGCCGAATAATTGTAGAGGCTTCTCTAATATGTTTTAAAGGAGCAAGACGCTCGTTTGCTTTTTTATTCATTGCCGACAACTCAGAAAAATATTTCCGAGTGCATGGATTTTGGTTGGGCGTATAACCTGGCTCCCCACCCCCTTCCAATTGGATTACCTCTGTCTTTATTTTTTGAAAGGCTACAGCCGGTAGAACCTCTTCAATATTGGCTATACACTTATCCAATTCTTGAATTACACTCGCAACCCAGTTAGCGGTTTTACGTTGACCTTCCGCTCTTAACCTTTCGTTTTCACCCTGCTGAGGAGACAAAAAACCCCCTTCGCTTCTAAATACTCCTGAATAAACACACTCAGAAAGTGGCCCCTCACACATTCTTTTCATCCTTTTTGCCATTTTATATATATCCTCGGTATTATTTCTTTTTTGCGGATCGAAAACTCGATCAAATTCAGCCCGTAAGCCTTCAAGTTGTTGCTTGTATCTTTCCAGTCCTTTAGGCCGGCCTTTGGCTTCCACTCTTTCTACTACTCCTACTGCTACTGCTCCTACTGCTGGCTCATTTGTAACTCGTTTTATTAAACCAGAGGCAATTTCCACTAATCTTTTCATAATTTGTAGTTAATTCTCTTCTAGTGAACATTATACACCCATTTTTAGTGAACCGAAAACAAAAACACTCTCAAATACAGCCCTTCGACTTCGCTCAGGACAAATAAAAATACCGAAACAAATTCGGTATTTTTATTTGGTAGCCTCTTGTTTAGATAATGCAAAACCCTTGCTGGAACTGCTTTGGCAACTTCCTACCTTTGAGCCTGTTTATAACAAAGCCATAAATTCTGCGGAGATACAAGAATAATCCTTGAAAAAACTTTCCTCTTTGACTATCCAAAATAATATTATTTATAGTATCTCAGTATAACCAACCAATTCAGAACCAGTATTATGAACTCAAAGGAGTATATTTACATTCCAGACTTACTTATTAAGATTGCTAATTAAACCAATCACAACCCAAGAAATAATCACAAACAATAAGATCAGCCATTGCTTGATTGGCTTATATGCTATCCCTACTCCAAAATTACTGTCATTTATTTTGGCATAATCATTTTTTAATTGCTCCAAGTCATTCGGATCTATAGGTTTGCTAATTTTGGGTTTATATTCTGCAACAACTTTGACTGTCCTAAATGACAGTTTCTTTTTGTTACTAAATTTAAAATAATCATTCTTAATTTCTGTATTTCTACTAGTTACTGGATCATTCCTTTTATAAAATTTATCGCTATGAACAGTTAAAATAAATTTCCTTGAATGATCTACAAAATTTCCCAGTATAGCATCCTTGTTAAAGGGAAAATTGAGATTACTTAAATCTAGGTTATTATAATATTTAAATATTTTTAAAACTTCGGTGTTTGATGTATATGGTTTAGGGAGTGTTGCTGTAAACAGATCTTTTATTTCATTTAATTGTTCATTGTCTTCTATTATCTTATATTGAGCATCAGTAATATATTCATTAATGGGTTTATCTACGGGGTATTGTAACCTATCAAAGTGATATTTTATCTCGTCTTGAACTCGTTGTAGGTTACTATTATTACGTTGTTTTAATCTTAAATTATCAGCAGAGGCATATCTGTATATGGTGCTCGCTTGAAGCTTGCCCACACCTTTTTTTATTTCAATATTTATATTTTCTTCCAAATAAAAATCTACATCTTCTTCTGGCATTGTCTGAAGTATTGTCGAGCCTCCTATTTCTAAATAATAGGGTGCAAAAGGTTGGGTACGCTTTTCAAGTATTCCACGTTGGCCTTTCCAAGTGGGATCAGCAAAATATACTTTATCTTTAAAGTATATTTTAGCTATCATGTGATCAAAAACAAATGGGGAAGGTAGCTGTTGGTTTGTATAAAAACCAAGGTTATAATTTACCAAAACAAGTTTTGCCTTGATACCTAAATGGGACAATAATTTAATTAGAAGTAAAGATTTGGCTTTACAGTCTCCTGCTTGAGACTTAAGCGTTTCATCTATCGACTGAGGGATATGACCATGCATGACATCAGCGTCAAAATTGTAGACTATATGCTCTTGAACATATTCTATAATTTTACGTATTTTGCTTTCTTCGTCTGAAACTCCCGTAAAAAGAATTTTAAATAGACTACCTATGATTTTAGAATCATCTTTTTCCAAGGCAGGTTTATAGAGTTGTTGGAGAAACCTATATACATATTTCCACGAAGCTACGGTTGCAATTTCAAAAAATGGAGCCATTTCATCTGGTCCAAATTTTGTTTGAAAGTTTTTTTCTTCAAAAAGAAAAGTTTCCTTTGGGTGAATGACTTTCGTTTCTTCAACAAGTTTTCCATTGTTATGTCTAAAGTATCTTTTCTTTACAGCAACATCCTGGGCTCGGTCATTAATGAAAGCAAAAGTATAATTTGTGGTTAACCAGTTGCGCTGGGGAAAGTTATGAGTGAATCTAAGGTATTCGGGGTCAATACAATTTTCTTTTAAAAATTCCGTAATTATCGAATACTCGAGAACTAATACATCACCTAATCTAAAATCACTAACCATTATATGAACTTTTTTTTGCTGATTAATTGACCCTTGGGCTGACTGAGATTCGTCGTCTAAAACTCTTGTTAAAGAATCTTGCTGCTTATCAAGATATTCTCCATTCCTGATCACCCCCAAACGATGGAGTACCATTCTCTGCTCTTTATTTATAAGATAGTCATTAATAGCAGCACCCTGAAGCAATTCGGGCGTATCTAATCTGTAAACAAAAGCGTAATAATCTTCGTTTTGCGTAGGTGATGTACGAAAAACACGCCTGTGTAAAAAGCAGACGCAAGTTATGTTTTCGTTTGTGGGGCCTGAAGACGTAGTAGTTTTGGTGAGTTCTACTAATTCTTTTTCTGTAATTTCTTTTGTCCAATCAGGAGCTTCCTCTAAACAAATTTTATTCTCATTTTTATCCACGTAAAGGATGCCTTTATAAATTAGTTGGTAGTAATATTATAGCAAAAATAGCTTATTTTAAAGAGTTTTTTGCATAAATTTTATTTAATAACTTCAGCTTCCTTAGAGCCTGTTTACAACAAAGCCATAAATGCAGCGGAAATACAAGAATAATCTTTTGTAAACTTTCCCCTTTGACTATCCAAAATAATATAAATAATGTTCTTATCCATTAATTACTTTTATCTGGCCATCAAATAAAGACTAAAGGTCAAAAGGAGTAATAGCAACATCAAAAGAATAGATGTTTTTACGCTTTTCATCTTATTTGATACTATAATCGAATTTATAAAAATTTGATCTAGGTATAATTGATCTAAATTTGCTTCATCTAAATCCATCCTCATTTTTTTATAAGTGTTAATATCGAGTTTGGAGATATCTCCATAATAAATAACAGAGTTTTTAACAATATTTTTTATAAAAAGAGAAGGTGATAAAGATTTTAGTATATAGTAAGCTTGCGTCGTGGCAACATATAGAGAAATAAAATAGAATATAAGATTTAGAGCATTGTGGTGAGATTTTATATAATCGAACTTTCCTACCCATAATCCAAAAATTACAAAATATACTGTTAAAACATAGCCGATTTTAGCATCTGCTAGCTTGATAAATTCCACAGTTCGATTTAATTCATCGTTGTATTTATTCATATTATTCAAAAATAGTAGAATAATAACTTGTATATCTTACCTCATATTCACCAACTGATTTAAATTTTTTTGATACTTTCATCCAAATGCTATCGTTACCATTATAAACTACATTTAAACAATCCTGTTTACCTATGGCACTTCTTACATTCGGGCTTATCCAAATGTTGTTTGGACTCCTTCCGTAGTCGCTAAGCTCAACCGCAAGATATACAGGAAGGCCAACCCATACTAAATCTTGTTTAGTAGCATCATCTCCTTTGTTTCCGCTCTTAGCTACCGATACGCCTCCTTGAGCTATCCCTATACCAAAATCAATTTCTTTGTCTATTGAAATAAGCAAGGTCTCATTTATTTTCCTCACGTACGCTTTTATATCCAAAGCAGTCCTAACTGCTCTTGAGGCTGCATTCTCTCCAACAAAAAACGCAAGCGCCCCATCTCCATTAAAACTTCTAAAATGACCTTCTCTATTTTCTACGCAATAAATGATAGCTTGCAAGAATGCTCTATGTGTTTTAATGCTCCAAAAAGTAGTAGCATCTTGAATTATTTTTCTTGATCCTCTCATGTCAATATAAAGAATCACAGCGTGTTTAATCTTTTTGATTGTATTTCCGAAAGTTAAATCATTTCTTTTCGGTATTACACTTGTTTCTTCTTGACTATAGGATTCTGTAAGTAAAGATTCAATATATTCTATATTACTTTCATGACTCATAATAAAGTTATTACTTTTTTGCTTTATCTGCTAGCTTTGCTAACAAACTAATATATGCTATGAATTCAAGAGCCTTTTCAGGATCATCTTTGATAATTTTATGCGCACGTGGATTTCGAAGCCCTGCAACTGCACCAGAAAACATCATCATAAACCCTTTTTGTTCATCAATATCTGAATCATCAGCCAAAGCATTAAATTTCAAGACAGGACTCTTTGGACTAAATACGGATTCCATAAGCGGCATTCCGTCTTTATCGTCTACGCCACTATTTAATCTGACCAAAGCATTTAAAGCTTTAACACCATCCTCAATAGCATTTGCATAGTGGCCGTTTTTAAATAGCTGACCGGAGGCACGTTCTATGGCTGGATGTAATTCTAGACCCTCATAAGCTTTTAGAGTTTTACCTGATGTAGTTCGACCTGCGTCCTCCAATTCTTCTAAAAATCCTTGCTTGATTGCTACTAATTGTGCTTTAGCTTTAGAGAGTCCAAGCTGTAGACCTTCTCTAACTTCCTCTATTGGTGTTGCATACATCATATTAACCTGGGCTCTATCAAGATAGGTCATGTCCCAATGGTAACGTTCGTATTCTACAGTATCTGCCCCAAAAATATTAGCTAATAATGTTTCAAGTTTTAAACGTAAAGTACCTATTTTTGGATCACTCCTGTCATGAATTAAATTTACATCAAATTCATCAATATCAGCAATCCTGCGTTCTATTTTGGGTATCACTGCTTCCATTTCATCGTATGAAAAGTTTGCTTGGCGCAACACTGGTTGTTTAGTATTTCTAGCCATAACTTTTGATTAGTTAATAAACTTAGTTCTAAAAAATTTATAATTATTTTCGTCATTTAGAGAATGTATAGCTTCAGATAACCTAAGTAGCTCAGTGTGTGATTTCACCCATTTTCTAAAACGAGATCTGCTCATATTATTACTAGAGGCTATATCAAATAACTCTTGATCATTTATATTTAACTTTTCTTTTTGTATATTTTTTAACTGGCTTACTAAAGAATCACTGGCTAAGGCCATTAATATCGATACTATATTTTGTCTTTCTATCGGGCCATAAAATGTTTTGTTGATAATCTTTTCCTCTGGTAAATTATTATTATTGAGGTAAAAAGTTTTTAGATCTGATTCCAATTTATCCAAATATTCTTTTTGTTTATCATAAGCTGTCGCGTTTTGGTTTCTCGGATTATTTATGGGTTTAATCTGTTTTTTTAGTAAGCGTAGCTTATCAACTATGGCTTGAGAACTTTGGTCAGATTTAATAAGATATAGAACTTGCTGCTTAGCTTGTTCATCTAGTTTATACGAGGGGTTAAATATTAAAGGAATTGCTTCTCTGAAAGCCATATAGCTAGTTAAACCGTTCAGAAAGGTTCTGATACTTGCTTTTTCGGAAAAGTATTTGTAAATTCTGTAACTGTAGCTTCCTGCATCTCTGGTTATATAGCTCATTTTGACATTGCTATAAGGGTCATAAATCTTATAGAGAAGGGTGTGCAGTTTAGTCTTTAAGATGCTCAAATATTGATCTAGCACTTTGCCAAATTCCCACATTGTTTCAATTTTTTTTATAGGATCTTCGGTTAGTCTAAATTCATTATTAAGAGGAGCTAATTTATCAATTAACTCAACAATCTTTTTTTCATCTATAGCCTCTGAATTATTAGTTGTTTTAGGCATGCTTGATAGATCCGATAGCGTCTAAGGGTTGATTAATATAATCTTTCATTTTACCTTCAAACCTAAAAATAAAATCAATTTGTTCGTCTAATATATTTTTTCTGTTAGGTTCCAATTTCCTTTGCTGGTAAAATATCTCCTTATACTCACTAGATATTACTGCCGCCAAATAGTTAGCGAGCCTGGGTGTAATCCTCATCTGTCCTAATTCCATTTCGGTTGTATGCCCAGCCCTTTCTTGGAAGTCTTTATGATTAGTAAATATGGTAATGGTTCCGTCACCGTATGCAGATCGGTTATCAGCTAACAGAGTGCTAAAAGCAATTTGTACCCCCTCCTTTTCTTTATTCACCTGCCTACCTTCTACTCCTTCTGTAGATGGTTTCGCTGGAATTGTTTCCTTGTTATGTTCTTCAATCACATCATGTTCTCCATGATCTCCAGGTTTAAAAACCTCAAAAACTTTATCGCTTTTTTCGTCAGGTTCCACTAATTGATTATTGTCTTTTTTATTTTTATCTCCATTGCTTTCGTATCTCAATCTTAAGATATCTTCTTTGGCCAGGTCTGACAGCAAATCTGAAAGTAGGGATGCCAAGGTTTTAAAACTTTCGTTGCTTTTGTCTTTATTAACAGTTTCTATAGCGGAATAGATATCATCCTCAAGTTTTACAATCTCGCTATATATTGCACTTCTTTTCATGGTCTTACCCTTTCCACCTTCAAAGTCGTCCCTTGTTATTACAGGTGAAAGATTGTCATTAACTTCAATGTAGCCAGTAAGGTAGTAATTCTCCCATACTTTTTTTCTATGCTCGGTGCGCCTCATGAAAGAATCCATATGAGCAATATAGTTTATTCTTCTTCCTTTTCTTGAAAAGAAGGGAGGCCTATTTATTTTTTGCGTACATACTTTAAGATTTACAAGAACGCCCTTGCCCTCTTCAGTCGCAACCTTGGTTTTTCCCTCGTTCCACATAGATATTACTTTTATTATTGGAATTCCATCTACGGAATCATAATTAAAAGGTATGCAGATTAATTCCTTTCCAGAATCTTTATCTACAACCGTAACTTGAACATTCCTTCTCAGTAACATTTCAAAATATGTCTGAATATCTTTCTGTAATTCTTCAAGGTTCAGATTTTTAAGATCTTTTCGATCAATATCGTTTAAATCTACGAGAGTACCCGTAGATGAAAATTCTACGTCATCAATACTTACAAGGCGGCCATTTGGCTCGTCCCTATCTATGTTAATAGCTACCTGACTATTATTAATAGTCTTTGATGCCACAGTTATTGATTGGGCGAAAAATCTGAAGGCATGTGCTCCTAAGCCAAACTGTCCGTTCACCCAGGCTCTTTTTTGTTCTCTCCTTTTCTTTTCAGATTCGTTAATGCTATTTGCCAGTCCTTTGATTTGTTGACGATCCATTCCAGTACAATTATCTTTAATGGAAATTTTGCCTTTACTCCGTTCTACAATAACCTCAATTAAAATATTCCTAGAATATTTTTTTCCATCCCAGAAATCGTCAGCACTATCAAAAGAGTTGTCGATATATTCCATTAAAGCCTTGCTAAGCGTTTTATAACCCTCAGCTAATAAATTTAGAAGTTGGTGTTGATTTTTAATATTGATGGGTAAATTTTCTATGAATTTCATATAAGGTTGATTAATTTATAACGTGAATTCCTTTTCTTTTTTTGGAAAATGAAATTTAGATTTTATTTCTTTTACAGTGCGATCAATCTCTTGAAAAATTTTGCTGACCTCATCCTCTGTATATTCATAAGCTTGTCTATTAGAGCAGTTACCCAAAACCTTGAGTTTCTTCAAAACTTCGTTAGTTCGGTAGGTTGCTAGTCTCTTAAAACGCTCTTTTTTATTATTTGTATCACTATTGGCCATAAATAGTATATATTGTTAATTATTAAATCTATTGTATATATAATACACTATTGCAATAGTTTGTCAATTAGTAATAGTAATAACCTCCTTTAAATTCATAAATAAAACCAAAAGGACATTTTTAAGCCAAGTAAGAATTTTGCTGGGCTTGGATATTATACCCTCATTTTAACCAATTTTTTAACAATAAACCCTATGCCTGTTTGGGAAACAGCCTTTGTATGTCAGCCTCGAGTTGTTTAATAAAATCTGACAATGATATTCTTACTGGAATCACCTTTACACCTGCCCATCTGCCCAATAGAAGCCTAAATAGTAACTATGGGGGAATGACGCAATGACATAACCTAAGTCCGCAAGGAGGGTCAGGAGCCTTTCTTTGGTCTACCTGGTTGTCTAAGACTTGACTCCAAACCTAATCTCTCAGCAGTTTTTTTATCCAGAAATCATCACCAAATGGTCTATTTTTTAATATGGAATTTCTAATTGTGTTTAATTGAACTTTTGGCTGTGTTTGTTTACTAACTGTAAATAGTTCTTTTATGGCTTTATAGGCCATTGCTATATGCAAATAGCTCCTGACTCCTTTTCCTTTCAAAAACACCCTCAAATACAGCCCTTCGACTTCGCTCAGGACAAATAAAAATACCGAAACAAATTCGGTATTTTTATTTGGTAGACTACAGCTTGAGAAACTTCAACTTTTTAGTAGAGGAAATAAAGCAATTCCAGGCCTTAATCCCTGCCTTGGCCGCCGCAAGATAGTCTGTAGATTCAAAAAAGACCCCGTGCGGGTCTTTTTGTTTCAACTCGATTTTCTACCCCCCGGTACCCCGGGGTATAGGCAAGACGGCCTTTATCGGCAA
Organism: uncultured Candidatus Saccharibacteria bacterium; assembly: GCA_964436545.1. Taxonomy (GTDB): domain Bacteria; phylum Patescibacteriota; class Doudnabacteria; order UBA920; family UBA920; genus JBBTRN01. The sequence continues at coordinate 15,027 of CAYTCJ010000004.1, read as the reverse complement.
TGTCGCCCCGGGGGGCCCCAAAATAAAATCCGTGCAATTTTTAAGAAAGGTTTAAAATATCGTAAATACTGTAACATCGTTAAACTTCGACTACATCCCACATATTATTTAGATTTGGCATTTCTGTTGTAGGTATGTGAGTTTTATGAATTGCAATACAAAGCAGATCAGTTGGCCTGCTCATTCCCACATAGGCCATTTTTAAACTCTCTTGAACTCTTTTTCCGATTTTGCCTGTGGCCCGATTACCTTTTAATTGTTCAATTAGCCTCTCTGATTCGTAAGATCTCCCACCGTCATTATAATAGTATGTTTCTAAATATAATGTTCCGGTATGAGTTTCTCCTTTTATACTGTGAATCGTTGCAATTTCAAGATCAATATTTCCTTCATCCGTTATATAATGGAAGCGGTTTATAGGAATTTTTTGTGCTATTTTCTCGACATTGCTTTCTTGATCATTATCAGTATAAGTAATAAAATTATTAACTTCGTCAGCTATCTCTGTTACGCCGAATAAATCATTTAACAAGTGCGAAGCATAATCAGATACTAAAGTATGTATATCTAACCCTTTTACCAAGGACATGCACCAGTTCAGCAAATTTAATTGGAGTTTTTCGTATTCCTCTGGTGATTTTTCAGATAGAAATTTAAGGAACGACTGACCGGTAAAATCAGCCCCTGTCACATTTTTAATTTTTGCGATACGAAGAATTTTAATGAGGGCGTTTATAATATTTTTTCTAGAAGAATTTAATTCAGAGATATTTTCCGTTCTTTCAAAAAACAAGTATTCCTTTAAGCTATCATAATCGATTTTCATACGCTGCTTAATCGTTTGTGAATCCGTAAAATAACTACCAATTGTGAGTCCGTTGGCAACAGTCGGCCTTTTACGCCATCCTATGGCTTTAAAAATAGGGCTTTGGCGTTTATGTAAGCTATTATCGATAACGATCTGGCAAAATTTATTTGGAACTTTCTGAATACTGGAATCGTCAAAAAGTAATATCTTTGGTTTTATGCTCTGTCTTTTAGGATTTCCAACTAAATCTTGAGGCGTGAGGGAAATATTTTTTATTGTCGCCGCTATACTTGGTGATAATCTCTTGCTGCCATTAAGAGTGAAATAACCATCTCGCGGTTTCCATACAACATCAGGTTTAACTTTGCTATAGATAGCCTGATTTTGATCACCGATTCTCTGGACAGAACTTCCTCCGCCCATAGGGAAAACAGTATCTATAAGTTCTAGCTGGTGTGTGTCCGTGTCTTGCATTTCGTCAATAAAAACGTATTTAAAACGTTTTTGCAGTAGGTCGACAATCTTTGGAAACTTTTTTATGTAGCAAGCGGCAAAATAGTAAGCATCATCATAAGATATATAACCGCTTTCTAACAACTTATTTTTCATTTCGTAAAGAGCTTTATAAGTTTCGCAGTTTTTATCTTTAATTCTAAAATTTTCAGGAGTTCCTACAGGTCCACTAACTAAATTGTCATTTAGATCAAAACAAATGTTTCCTAAAAATTCTCTTCGATCCGAGGCCTCCTTAAAATTATTAGTGAGCCAAAATTTAGCTTTTCCTGGTTCCCACACTTGCTCATAAAATATTTGACTGTCTATTCTTAAAGGCTTGTGCTTATATTTTTGAACGTAGTAAGGAATAGCTAAAAAATGATCTACAAAACTTTGAATGGTGCCAATAAATGTTGGAAACTTAAAAAGCTGCGGGTAATACTTTGCAATTTTTTCTTTTATTTCATCAACGGCTCCGTTAGTGTGGGATAATACTAAAATACCGCTACCATCATCAAAAGGAAGCTCTCGCGCCAATATTAATAACTTGGCCATTAAACAAGTCGTTTTACCGCTTCCCGGACATGCCTGTAAATCAACCGACCCTAATTCTTTGATGAAAGTTACTCTTTCTGAATCAAACTTTTCACCTTCAGGCAATAAGATATTTTCCGCGTAAGCGATGTCTGCATCAGTTATTGTCCGGTGTGACATAATTAATGGCATCAACAATATATTTTATTTGTTGGTCGTCCTTTAGTTTTTTAACGAAGTCTTGATCTGAGGATTTTTCTTCTAAAAATTTACTAAGAAATTGAGCGGTGATGGATTTAGAAATTGCCTTTCCTTCTTTTGTAAGTAACTTATATATTTTTTTGGCTAACTCCGTTTCCTCTACTCCGGCTGAAAAAGTTGACCAATCTCCTGAGATTTTTTTCCCGCTATAACCATCATTTTCCATTTCTTCGCCTGCTGCTTTTATGGCATTGAAGAGTAACTCTTTCAAATTTGCTGAAAGAGCCAGGCAATATTCTAGTGTCTGATGTGGTGAAACGAAAGTTTTGACTGACTGGCCACTATATTTTTGTTCAATTTTTGTGGTTTCCTCAGTCTTCTTAGCAGCTTCGTCTTCGGGCTTAATATCTAAGTCCGTTACAACAGAAACCGGCAAGCCAATTTCAGATAACCCTGGCTTACGTTGGAAAATTCTAGAATAGCGTAAAAAAATACGTCCACCCACATTTACTATTGATACTCCATATTCGGTCAAATTTTTTCCGATCAGTTTTGCTATTGAAGGAATTAGTATATTTTCGGCATCACCTTCTACTAATAATAAACCTTGGGCAAAAAATAAATTAGACTTAGTTACGTCTAAAAAGCGTTCTAGGAAATTATAATCTGCATCTTTCAATTCTGAATATTCTTTACGTAATGGAAAAACATTTTGTCCATAACACAATATTATATTTTCCACATGAGCTTTAGATGCTAAATTTGGACTATGAGTAGTCAAAATTAATTGGACACCATCCTTGTCCGATTCATTTTCGAGTGCGGCCATCACTCGAAGTTGGGCCTGGGGGTGCAAGTGAGCTTCAACTTCTTCTATTAAACCCAGTTTTAAACCGTTGTAATTATCTTTGCGTAGATGCAAAAGCTCCGCAGCTATAAATAATAAATTATAGGTTCCCAATCCACTTAATTCGTCTTGTAAAGTCAGTTTTAAAATTTCTAAAATATTTTTAAGTTTTGGGTCATCAATATGAAATTTGGTATCTTGCGGCGTATTCTTTTTTAAAAAGCTGGCTAAGTAAGTTTTTAAAGTCGACAAGATCGGAAAGCCGTTCTTGTCTTTTTCTGCCTCATTCTCAAAATATCCCTTTATTTGGGTATTGGCTCCAATTAAAATTTTTACAAGTTCATGATTTTCTTTATCCTTAAATACCGGGTGACTATATAGTATTTGAGATAACCTGGAATTTTTTTTAGCAATCAATTCGGACTTAGCATCCCGCAAAGGTCTTAAATAGGTCACTTTTAAATATTCACGAGCTTCGGCACTTATAACAGATCCTTCATCATCCACTCCAGCTTTAACATCACAGGGCAAAATTTTATCAGCCGTTCTTTTTGCATCCATAATCAATCGTAAAAAGGGAACAGTTTTTGATGTTCCGTCTTCATTCAATACATCTTTTGTACCCAACCATTCTACAAAATTTTTTGCTTCCTGGTCGCTGAAATCCTCAAATATGCACTCAATTCTTAGTCGGTTACTGTTTTTAAAAAAATCTCCATCTTCAAGCTTGATCCATTCAACACTATGGGTTTTCAGTATTAATTTTATAGCGTCTATGATAGCACTTTTCCCTGAATCATTTTCTCCTACAAGCAAGTTAACACCTTTGGTGAAATTAATTTCGACGTGAGGTTCCTGTAAATTTAATTCATCGATTCCATCTCCGCCAAACTTTCTAAAATTCCAAAGTTTCAAATTGGATAAATACATAACCAAGACCATTCAAGGGTGCCAAATAAGAGCCCTTTTTATATTATTTCCTATATTTTAGCACTTTTTTACCTTAAGTTACAATTTAAAAGACCCATTGAGGGTCTTTTAAATCTTAATTTAGGGAAGTCAATTTAGCCAAAACTCTGTTTAAAATTTCTTCCCTGCTTCTTTCCCATTCTCTATAAGAAATTCTTACAAACCTCCACCCGGCTCTTTCTAGTATAGATTGCCGCCAAACATCGTAATAGTTCTGCCTCTCTTCCAGATCGAAATGGGTAGGCCCATCACACTCAATAGCGATGTAATTCTGGCCATCTCCTACGACAAGATCGATATGAAACCCCGCGGATTCGTATTGTGGCCATACACTTAATCCATTATGTTTTAAATAATTTGCTACTTCCTGTTCAAACTTTGAATCGAACTTATCCAAGGGGATTGTTTCCTCCATGGAAGATTCAGCATGAATGAGAAATTCCTTCAGAAGCCCGTTTGGCAGATCCGATATTTCTACTGAGCTAATGACGTATAATTTTTTCTTTGCTCTTGTAATTGCAACATTGAAAACGTTTGGTTTTTCTAAAAACATTAAGGTCCCATGATGGAAGCCCGGATCAATGGACAAGGATAATATAATCACATCTTTTTCATCGCCCTGCAAGCTATGTGCGGTACCGATAACAATTTTGTGATCCTCAACCTCATTGATTGATAAATGTTGGGGGAGAGCTTTTGTGATTGCATCAACCTGATCCCTGAAGGGGCATAGGATGCCAATAGTAATTGGCTTCTCTTTATCTGAAAAAGTTATAATTTCCTGAACATGCTTAAATACCGCTTCGATTTCTTTGGGATTTACTGTTCCTTCGGTTCTTTTACCATGAACATAGTCAACCTTGATTGCCGTGCCATTGCCATTAACAGGACGCTCAGTCATTATGCGGATTTTACCTTCATAAAACTTCTCGTTGGAAAAAGAAATTATATGTGGATCTGAACGGAAGTGCTCATCAAGCATATAGTAATTTTGCTGCTCAACTTTATCTTCCGCTACATCGAACAGGCTCCGGGTGGTAAATCGGTAAGTGCTTTGCGCTTCAGTGGGTACAGAATTATTTGCATACGCCGCATATTCCGACTGTCTTCCAAGAAACACAACGTGGTTAAGTTGTTTTGGATCTCCCACTATCATGGCCCGGCTAGCTCTATACAAAGCAGGTATGGCAGATGCTAAATCGCATTGGCTGGCTTCGTCAAAAATTACTAAATCAAACATGCCTGGCTCAAGAGCTAGAATTTGAGATAAATGATTCGTGGTGCTTGCCCAACAGGGAAACGCGCTTAACATAGTTTCAGTAGAAACTTTTTCGCGTAGCGCGTGCTTTTTGCGCATATCAGCTGCCCTTAAAGCTTGTTTTAAAGTCGTTATCTCTATGCGTTTATAGTGGTTGTTTACTACCAAACTTAGATTGCCTAGCAAGACTCTGGTCAAAATTTCCTTAGAAATATTTCTAAGATTGTCTTTATACTCTTGAATTTCGCTCCACAGTTGATTGACTTCTGCAAATTTAGACAGCTCTTGGTCTATTTCTCTTTCTAGATTTTGATTTTGGAGTTTTTCTATAATCGCCAACAATTCTTCCGTGTTGGTGTTAGGCTTAACATTCAAAATTGATCTAACCTTGTTTAAGGATCGTTGTCCCCACCAGGTCAACAAAAAGAATTTTTTATTGTCTAGTAACGCCTGTGCACCTTCAACCTTATTATGAAGCTTGGCAATTTTTTTATCTTTGATGAGAATTTCTTGAAGGTCGCGATTTAAACGAATCTTTTCATTAATTTCCTCTATGTGTTCATGAACATTACCCCAATCTCGTTCCGTGGATACTTTGTCCAGAAATTCATTTTCTAAAGATTTAACCGTATCTTGGAGTTCGGAATACTTGTGTTCTAAAGCTTCAACCTCTTTTTGATTCACTGGCCTAACCCCATTATTCGGGCCCGTTAAAAGCTCTAATTTGTCGGCCAGCTTCCGTTGAGCGTTTCTAGTCCCTGATCTAGCTACTGCAAAAGGCCCCACTTGCTGCTCAAGTTGGTTAACTATTACTTCTACTGCCTTATCCATTCTGGAAACAAACAGGACTTTTTTACCTGCTAATAAATGATCGATAATTACACCAACAATCGTGTATGATTTCCCTGTGCCTGGAGGGCCAGATACTACGGTAAGGGCATGTTTACGTGCCGATCGTACAATCTTTTTTTGAGTGTCGCTTAAATCAATAGGCCACAAGTTATGCCAGTCATCCTCAGTAATCTCATTTCCAAAAACTTCGCTAGTGGTAGGCTGTTCTCCCGTTTGTGGAGAGGTAGGTGCTATCCCACCTTCACAAATAATTGTGTCTGCGCTAGTTTGGTCGAATAGCTTTTGCAACATTTTATTTAACTCCTCAATGACTGTACCGTCTGCTTCTTGCTTAGGAGATAAAATTAAAAGGTTGGTAGGAAATAACCCTATGCCATTTTGGGGGACTTCAATTTCGTCAGCTCTTATAAAAGAATCAATAACAGGATTATCTTCCTTAAATATTTCCGGGAAATAATTTGATAGGTTTATTAAAAACTGGTTTAAGCTCTCAAGGTTTAATGGCCAGCTTGGTATGGTCCCATATAAATCTTGAAATCGAACTTCAAGCTCCCCCTCATCTTTTACTTCAACTAACTGAGAAATTACGGCTTGGTTTAAAAAGACAGTGTCTTCTTTGAGAGAAAAAACAACACTCTGGCCATCTTCCGATCTAGAAGGCTCCAACTTAACATATAGGAGCGGCGAATAAACTTTTTTCGGTTTGTCTTTTGTGCTTTTTGGGGATTTCCCTATAAAAAATAAAATGCCCAAAATTAATTCAAATTCATTGGGCCGAGATGTCATTTTATAAAGAAGGTCGAATGCTTCTTTACCTGGTATTTCTAAATTGTTGTTTTCAAGTAATTCTAGTATATTTTCCGGGGCTTGAAGAAAATATACATCTTTGGTATTCGTGATATCTACAAGTGTAGAATTTCGCAAAATAGCTGTAGCGCAGTCTTTAAGATAACCGACAACAGACTTCATTAAAGGTGATGCTTCCTGTCTTTCGATAGGGGCTACTGTAACAGTAGTGGGGAAGTTGTTTTTATTCGCCTCCTGAATCTGTTCAGTGGAAATAGTTTTTGAGCCCCAACCTCCCGCTTCTTGGCACTCTTTGCAGATATTACCACTAACAACTTTCCTATTTTTGCAAATAGCGCAAACTGGTTTGGTGCCCCAATACTTTGTAGGGTTGAATCTTCGATGCTGGCGATAATAGCTCATGAAAAATCATTGAATTTATGCCTTTATTTTACAATATTTATGATACTAAAGCAATTAATTTCGTGGTTTTCTATACCACCAAAATGGAAGGATAACAAGCACCATTGCCCACATTAAAGTAAATATTGAAAAAAATATTCTTGCCGGAAGTGGATGGGCCATGCTTGGGATCATGGATTTATCGCTGATAATCCAAATACCGCAAATAAGACTTATCAGCGGAAACACCATAATACCTAAAAGGCTTAAAAAATCTTCAGTGGATTTTTTCATAAGCTTAAAATATCTTTTTATGTCCCCATTTATCTACAATTAATTCAAGTAGTAAAAATGGTAAAATTCCTGTGAATAACAAGAGCATAATTCGCAATGTGCGATCTTCTTTTTTATTGAGCATGAGAGTAATAATTACGGGCAAACAAAAAGGGCCACCCGCTTGCCCGGCTCACCCTTTCGGGTTTGCCCATAACCCTTTCGAGTTATGACCACTGAAGTAGAAGCAAGACGGATGACCGTCTTTGTACTTCAGTGGTTTTGTTTCGCCATGCCCTACATTCCTGTAGAGTTTAGGCTACTAATTCAATTGTATCTCTAGTTTACAACATTTTCCCTTATATTTCAATGGGTTGTAATTTAGACGAAAATAATCCACAATAATTTTTTGACAATAAAATTTTACGGGGGTAGACTAAAATCAAGTTTAGCTCCTTCGAAATTTACATCCCATGCAGCCAGGTTTTAGAACCTGGCTAGGTTACGGCTTCCAACAATATCAATGTCCAAGAAGCTGTGAAATGACTTCCGGCAGGATCAATCAATATTGCCCGGTCAAACCTAAGATCAACACATAAGTCCATTGCTTAAATTATTTTGCTATGGCAAGATTTGTGTTTTGATCTTATCGTTTGATCGGGCTTTTTTTATGTCTGATCAAACGGGTAGGTGTCGTTAAAGGCAGTTGCGCCAAAGTCCGTTTATTGTTTAGCTGGTCGATACCGCAACTGTCGCCAGCTAAGCAGTGAGCGGATTTTAATTTAACATTAAGCAAAAGAAAAATGAAAAAAGAAATTGAATTATACCAAACTTCTAACTTTGAGGAGGCTGTATTTCTAAATATCAAATTTCCTCTCGAACAAATCGATATTGTCCCGAGCAAGCAGTCTATTTATTATAGTTTTTCAAATTCCAGTGACTTGAGATATCGGGTCGAAAAAATCAAGCAACATTTATTCAAGCCGGGTCCGGCTGAATTTATTCTGAGTTTGGAGGAAGTGACTAATAAACTAAAATTAAAATTTTAAATTTATGGAAAACGAAATCTTGATAGCCGCTTTAGAATACTGCAAAAAAGGTTTTTCTGTAATTCCCTTGGGAGTAAATAAAAAACCCTTGCTTGAAAGTTGGAAGGAATTTCAAAATAGGCGCGCAACAGAGGAGGAGGTTAGGTCTTGGTTTAAAACTTGGCCTAATGCTAATGTGGGCATTGTTACTGGACAAATTTCAGGTTTTGTAGCAGTCGATGTTGAAAAGGAGGGGTCTACGGAAGGACTAATTGCTACGGTAATTTCTGAAACAGGCGGTGGAGGCTTTCATTATCTTTATTTACGTCCTAAAAATGGGATTAAAAACTCCACAAAAAAGATTAGGCCTTACACTGACATCCGAGGCGATGGAGGTTATATTATGGCTCCGCCCTCGATCCATCCATCCGGCAATCGCTATAAGTGGAAAGTTTCTTTTGATATGGCTGAAATGGTTGAGCTCCCAGAATGGGTTTTAAAAGCCGCAAGCAAAACTAAGGTTAACTGGAAAGAAACTCTCGAAGGAAAAACTTTGAAAGGTGGCAGGAATAGTACCGCCGCCCAAGTTGCCGGCAAAATACTTTTACAGATAGACCCTGATAAATGGGATACCGTTGGTCTTCCTTTGTTTAAACAATGGAATAAAGAGCATAATATTCCACCGTTGGACGACTCGGAATTGTTTAAAGTATGGGAAAGTATAAAAAATCGCGAGCTACAAAAACGATTATCCAAGGTCCCGCAAAAAGAGCAATTGCTCAGTCTGCTTGACGATCCCGCGTTGGGGATCGAGCTATTTCATGATGAGTTTAAGGAACGTTGGGCAAACATAAATATAAACGGTCACAAAGAAAATTGGCAATGCAACAGCAGTAGTTTTCGGTTATGGCTGAGTAAATTATTCTATGAAGCCCATGGAAAAGCTCCAAATACTGACGCGGTTAAATCAGCACTGGGCGTAATAGAAAGCAAGGCTCAGTTTGAAGGCAAGGAGTATAAGCTTTTTAATAGAGTGGCTTTGGATGGACAAAGCATCTGGTACGACCTGGCAGATCCTAACTGGAACGCGGTAAAAATAACTGCCGATGGATGGACGATAGAACAGCCTCCGATTTTATTCAGAAGATTTAACCACCAGAATGCCCAAGTCATGCCCCAGCGCGGCGGCAAAATCGACGATTTCCTAAAATATGTAAATATTCAGGACCGAGAAAATCAGCTTCTGCTATTGGTGCATTTGGTGTGTTGTTTTATTCCTGGATTTCCGCATCCTTTGCTCAGCATCCATGGTCCTCAAGGTTCGGCAAAATCGGTGATGGCCAAATTAATCAAAAAAATTGTTGATCCATCTGGCACTGAAGTTTTAAGCTTCCCCAAAGATGTCGACGGATTAATACAGCTTCTCGATCATAATTGGCTGGTATTTTTCGACAATTTATCAAGAATGCCGGAATGGATTTCCGATCAATTATGCAAGGCGGTCACCGGGGACGGCTTCAGTAAAAGAAAACTATACACCGATAACGATGATATAATTTACAATTTCCAAAGACCGATTGGCATAAATGGAATTAACCTTGTAATTACAAAGCCGGATCTGCTGGAGAGGAGTATTTTGGTGGAATTGGACAGGATCGCTCCGGAAAATCGCCGTACTGAAAAAGATATTTGGAAAAATTTTGAAGCAGAAAAGCCGTTCATCTTGGGGGCGATATTCGATATAGTCAGTAATGCAATGCGAATACAGCCGGGGATAAACCTGCCTTACCATCCTAGAATGGCAGATTATGCTATCTGGAGTTGCGCCGTTGCGGAAAGTATAGGTTACAAGCACCAAGATTTTCTAGATGCTTATCAGAACAACTTAAAAAAACAAAATGATGAAGTTTTAAACGAAAGTCCCGTCGCTATTGCTTTACGTGCTTTTTTGAATGACCGAGCAGATTGGGAAGGTTCGGCTACGGAGTTGCTTACGTTATTAGGCATGGTTGGTCAAAAAATGGGCATAGAAACCTATTATGACCGCGAGTGGCCTAAAGCTGCTAATGTATTATCTCGAATTCTGAACATCCTCAAAACTAGCCTTGCTAACGAGGGTATATATATGAATCAATACGCTTCGGTTCGTGGCCGTATTATTCATTTACACAATACCAAAGGGCACAAAACTGCTCAAAACGATATTGGCGATAATAACGATATTATTCGGCCATCTACGGCTTTGGACGAAGGGTGGTAGACCGAATCTTTAATGATTTCGGTTCTTTAGAAACTCAAACGCATCGAAATATGACCCTCCGCTCTTATTGTCTTTCAAATTTAGAAACAGTTAAAATTCCGATTTGGTGGCTAGGCCAGCATGGATATTTGAAAGAGGGTAAAACAGGAGTAATTACCTGGGACAACTGGTTAACGGGTGATGAATTCATTTTGGCAATAAGGTCAGACGTTGAAAATGGTGAATCTCCGTATATCAGAATTGTCTACGATGCCTGGTTGGAAGAGGATAAAAAACGTATAGATTACAACATTACATTGACCAAAACTAAATGCTTTTATGGAAATTTCAGGTATTGGTTTTTATGCCCGGTACCGGCTTGTCGTAAGCGGGTTGGGGTATTGTATAAACCGAAAGGCGGTACATACTTTTGCTGTCGCCATTGTCACCGGATGACTTATGCATCCAAAAATCTTAGCAAGAAATTTCGAGGCCCGCATTTATTACATGACTTCGATCTGGATAACAAAATCAGCAAGCTATCCGATTCCATTGTAAAAACCCACTACCGGGACAAGCCTACAAGAAAACAAAAAAAGCTAAATGACTTATACGAAAAACTATTTAATGCCTAAATTCTATGATTCCGTTTCAAAGATTTAAAAACCTACTTGGCCGTTATGCGGACAATCTTTCCGATGAAGAAGTTGAGCTGATCCGGACCCAAATGTACCAAATTGCGGACATGGCTTTCGATATTTGGGCCAAAGAGAAAAGCCTGGGCATTGCTCGGCAGGTCCGGAAGGTATGGTACGAGGTTGTTGTCAAAATGGTCTGGGTTGAGGTATAATACTATTGCTGTCCAATTACATATTTCCAAAATCGCATTTATTTTGCCTATTTGCTATTAAGGCGGCAGTCCTGCCAGCAAAGCCAAAAGCGATTTTGGTGTAGTTGGACAGCCAGGACTGCCCCTTTAATTTTTAATAGAAAAAATTATGAGCAAAGATACTATAAAGAAAAAAGCGGTGGTTTATTACCGCGTATCAACCGCTGAACAGGCTCAACATGGTTTTAGCCTGGAGCATCAAAAACAAGCTTGCGTAAAATACGCCGAAGACCATGGGTTCGAAGTGGTAAAGTTTTTCAGTGACGAAGGCGAATCGGCTAAAACCGCAAAACGGCCGGGCTTGCAGACCATGCTGAAGTATTGCGATGGCAAAGAAGGAAGGGTCGATGCAATTGTAGTTTATAAAGTAGATCGCTTGACCAGGAACTCAACTGATTACGGCAAGATCGGAGAATTTTTACAAAAACAGGGCATCCAGCTTCATTCCACCACCGAAGTCATTAATGAAACAGCCTTCGGCAAATTCATGGGCAACATGATGGCCGCCATTGCTCAATTGGATAATGACGTAAGAAGCGAACGCGTAAGGGAAGGAATGATCAAATGCGCTGAATCCGGCCGCTTCCCGCATAAGGTTACAATCGGTTATAAAAACGTTACCCTGGACGGCAATCGCAAGGCTGTTGTTTTAGATCCGGAGCGCGCGCCGTTAGTAAAATATATTTTGAACGAATTTTCTACCGGCATTTATATGGAAGAAGAATTAAGGCAGCGGGTAACCGCTCAGGGCCTTAAGTCCAGGACCGGCAGGGAAATATCACCGCAACTGATGCATAAGATATTAACAAACAAATTCTATGCCGGGGTGATCGAATACGCCGGAAAAGAATTTCGCGGTACTCACGAGCCTTTGGTTTCTGAAGAATTATTCTCTAAAAACCAAAAGCTTTTGAGGAACTATACCAAAGGACAAGCCATAGCCAATGCCCGGCACGACGAAGAATTTCCTTTACGAAATATGGTTATTTGCAGTTATTGCGGCCGGGCCCTAACAGCCTGCTGGAGCGTAGGAAAAATGAAGGTTAAGTATCCGTATTACCGCTGCTACTATAAGCAATGCCCGTATAAGAAAGCGGTCCGAAAAGATAAGCTTGAGACTGAATTTTCCAAATTTTTGGCTGATATTACTCCGAAAACAGAATTACTCACGGCTTTTAAGGAAGTCATAATCGATGTGTGGCAGGGCAAGTACGCCGACGTAAATAAGCACTATGAAGTGATCCACCAAGAAATCGTACAACTCAATTTGGAGAAAACAAAAGTGCTTGAGCTGGTAAAGAAAGAATTAATTTCTGACGAAGATTTTAAAGTTGAATTCGAGGCGATTAAACAAAAGATGGCTGACAGGCAAATTCAACTTACGGTAAATCGGCTGGAGGAATTCAATATCGATGAAGCGGTAACGTTCGTATTCAATTTTATTGAAACACTGCCTGTTTACTGGAGCCAGGCAAGCTACTATCAAAAAGTGAAATTGATGGGTTTGATCTTTCCGGAAAAGCCGGTATATGACTATGTTGCATTTACAACTCGAAGATTATCGCATATCTTCAACGCAAAACCCGCCTTTGAGGCGGGTGGAAATGCTTTGGTAGCGCTACGGAGAATCGAACTCCGATTTAGTGGATGAAAACCACTTGTCCTAACCATTAGACGATAGCGCCATATTTGCTTTCCTTATTAACTCATCTTTCAAAGCATGATTTTTCTTAATAAATATTTCTCTCTTTCTTGCCTCGGTTTTATTATTATAAACCTCATGATACACAATCTTAAATGGTAGATACGCCTTAGTGGACTTTGTCTTGCCCCGATTATGTTCTGACAATCTTTTATTTAAGTTATCTGTAATCCCAACATAATACCATTTCTTCTCCATACTTTTAATAAAATATAAAAAATACATTTTGTAATTTTACTTGAAGGGTGTCACGCGAAGCGTGATCCCGCTTTGCGGGAAAAACCACTTGTCTCTCGCAAAGCGAGACAAGCTAACCATTAGGTGCCTACCTACTTTTGGTAGAATAGCGCCATATAAAGTATGAAGTATGAATTAAGGAACAATTTATTTTACATTATCACCCTGCGGGTGACCACCCGAAGGGTGGGACGATAGCGCCATATTAAGCAAGAGTTATAAGTTTAACCAAAGTTTTTTAAAGTGGAAACTTTTGATATTTTACTACAAATCCTTAAAATAATCAATCCTTTTCTTCCCCCTCCCCTATTCGGTAACCATTCGCGCGAATGGTTACCAAGATAAAAACTTTTCCAAATTCCATCAGTAAAATGTTATACTACCTGTATGCCTTACTTTTATATTTTAAAGTGCAAAGACAAAACCCTATACTCTGGCGTGACCAAAGACCTAAAAGCGAGAGAAAAACTCCATAACCAAGGCAAAGGTTCTAAATATGTCTTCAGTCGAGGGGGCGGTAAAATAATTTATAGTGAAAAATATAAAACTTTAAGCCAAGCTTTAAAACGCGAAGCCGAAGTTAAACAATGGCCCAGACACAAAAAACTCGCTTTAATTGGCCGTCCTTAAACCGCTACAAAGCGGTTTTATTTTTTCTCAAAAGATGTTAAAATGCTCTATATTCACCATTAAATTTAATCTATGACCCTTAAATCTTTAGGTAAAAATGTTAAAATCCCCACAAAACCCAGTAGCAAAATTTTGGAAAGTTTTAACAACCAACATCCGGAAAATTTATATTTAGTCCCCTTAATTTGCAACGAATTTACCAGCATTTGCCCCATAACCGGCCAACCGGACTTTGCCCAGTTCGAAATTGTTTACGTGCCCAGAATTAAAATGGTAGAGAGCAAATCTTTAAAACTCTATTTATTTTCTTTTAGAAACCACGGCGAATTTCACGAAGATGTAAGCAATCGAATATTTAACGATCTCTGGCAATTAATGAACCCAAAATTTATGCGCCTCATTGGCAACTTTACGGTAAGAGGCGGAATTGCCATAAAACCCTTAGTCCAAAAATTTGCCAGCGATGACACTCCAAGCGCACACGGGCAAATTTTAGAAATGTTAACCAGCTGGGATAACAGTAAAAGCAATTAACTTGTAACAATTGACAATTAACAGACAAAGCAAAAAGAATACCAGAATGATTCTCGCTATAGAAACCAGCTGTGACGAAACTTCGGCAGCGGTTTTGGAATTCCAAAAAACCAATTATTTTCCCCAACTAAAAACTTTATCCTCTGTAGTTAAATCCCAAATTGCTTTACATAAACATATGGGCGGAGTAGTGCCCGAAACTGCTGCCAGAGCGCATGTAAAATACATTCGTCCGGTGGTAGAACAAGCAATTGAAAATTCTAAATTGCAAATTGAAAATTTAAATTACCTTGCCGTTACCACGGGCCCCGGACTATTGCCCTCCCTCATGGTGGGTGTGGAA
>CAYTCJ010000003.1:134319-134891 GCA_964436545.1 uncultured Candidatus Saccharibacteria bacterium | reverse complement strand
AGCCAAATCATCACGATCCAGGCAAAATGCAGGGTTATTTTGGAGCCGTAGTTTTACTACGGCGACAAATAACGGAGCATTTTAACGAAGAAATTGACCAAAGCCACTTTAGAACTTCGGCTCTGCCGAAGTTTAAGTGGCAAGAGCGGAAGTCCTAATTCAAAAATTTTCCGCTTCATCTTCCCCAAAATGTTCTTTAGCCATACCTTTAAGATTCAGTCTTTCCTTGGGTAAAACTTTTAATATTCTTGACGGGGTGGAATTTTGAAAATTACCAAACATCCTTCGGCCGTGAGTATACACCAAAAACAACCGTTGCCTGGCTCGAGTTAAACCCACATACGCCAACCGCACTTCCTCGGCGATTTCCGACATATCCATTAAACTTCGCGAGTGGGGCAACAAACCTTCTTCCAAACCAATAAAAAATACATTATTAAACTCCAAACCCTTAGCGCTATGCAAGGTCATTAAAGTCACGGCGTCTTTGTTTTCATCTTTGGAGTCAATTTCGGAAATGAGCGCGACTTCTTGTAAAAATTCCGTGGCAGCTTCCCGCCAAGGCATTTGCG
>CAYTCJ010000003.1:69504-134309 GCA_964436545.1 uncultured Candidatus Saccharibacteria bacterium | reverse complement strand
GCATACTTGTGCGTAACATTAATTAATTCTTGAACGTTCTCTGTGCGCGTTTCCCCCATTTCCGAACCATCGGCTAAAGATTTTTCGTAACCACTCTGTTTAAAGATCCTTTTCATTAATTCCGAAAGTGTCACATCGGGCGCGGTAATGGTTAAAGTCTCCAGCAGTTTAAAAAACTCCTGAGCAGACGTGCTTGCCTTAGGCTGAAGCTTAACTTCCGCAAAAGCCATTCTAAATTCAGATAAATTTTCCGCATTCGTTCTACTATCTGATTGATTTGTAATCATTTGTTGATTTGTTTCATTTGAAAATTTGATTTTAAAATTTAATAGGCAATCCCGAATTATCTCATAGGACTTTTCCCCAATCCCCCGAGCCGGTTCGTTAATCACTCGTTTTAACGAAACCAAATCTTTAAAATTCATCACCAATCGCAAATAACCCAGCATATCCTTAATTTCTTTTCTTTCATAAAATTTTAAACCCCCAATAATTTGGTACGGGATACTGGCTTTAATAAACGCCTCTTCCACTGCCCGACTTTGAGCATGCGTCCGGTATAGCACACAGTATTCCTTAAGCGAATCGTGATTTTTGGGTAAAGTTGGCACTAAACCGCCCACAGCGCCCCGAGCAAATTGCGCTTGGAGTTTTTTAGCTTTAATGAACCGATCCAAGATGGAATAAGTTTTAACTTCTGCTTGGTCATAGTCGGTTTCGTAAGTTAATGCCTCAGCACCGGCAGGTGATTTTTCGCCCGAGGCTAACTGAATAATGGTTCTGGCTACAAATTCGCTTTCCGCTTGTTCATCCGCTTCGCAGGTTAAAATAATTTTTTCCCCTTCCGCGTTCTCGGTCCATAGCTTTTTGGGCTTTTGCTCGGTGTTCATATCAATCACGGTTTGGGCAATTGCCAAAATATTTTTACTGCTTCGATAATTTTGTTCCAATTTAATAATTTTCGCCTCCGGATAATCTTTTTCAAAATTCAAAATATTGGTAATGTCACTGCCTCTAAACTTATAAATGCTCTGGGCATCATCGCCCACCACAAAAATATTCCGATGCTGAGCCAAATAAGCCAAAAGCGTGTATTGGGACTTATTGGTATCTTGGTATTCATCGACCAGCACATATAAAAACTTTTGTTGGTATTTGGCCAAAACCGAAGGAAAATTTTCCCACAGTTTAACCGTGAGCATAATCAGATCGTCAAAATCCAAAGCGTTTTGCTGAAACAAACTGTTTTGATACCGAGTATACACCTCTTGCAGTTTTTCCCTTAAGGGCGAATCCAAGCCCAAATCCAATTCCGCGGGCATTTGCAATAAATTTTTGGCTCGAGAAATTAAGGCTCCAAATAAGCTGGCCGGCAACCGTTTGGTATCGATGCGTAATTCTTCCAAAATTTCTTTTAAAACTTTCTGCTGATCCTGACTGTCAAAAATTATAAAATCCCCATGATAGCCCAAATGCGTAATTTCTTTCCGTAAAATTTTGGCACAAACCGAATGAAACGTTCCCATGGTCAAATGCTCGCTCGCGCCCGGCATGCGCACCAACAATTTACCCACCCGTTCACGCATTTCTTTAGATGCTTTATTGGTAAAGGTTAAAGCCAAAATGTTGGCCGGATGCACCAACTTGCTTTCTATAATGTAAGCTATACGAGTGGTTAAAGTCTTAGTTTTGCCACTCCCCGGACCAGCCAATACCAAAACCGGCCCCATGGGAGCCTTCACCGCTTCTTGTTGTTTAGGGTTTAAATTCGTCAGATCCATAAATCTATAGACACTTGGTAATCTTACCATATTTATATTATTCCGAATAAAAAACAAAATTTAGCCTTACTTAAGCCAAATCTTTTTTATTTTGCCTTAAATTAGGTTAAAAGCGGTAAACTGTGGACTAAATTCTTGAAACTTACCCGAATGGCTGATACACTTATTTAGATGAACTTAAGCTGATAATTAAGCCAATCAGAAGTCTCTATAATCCCAATTATTTTTAACCTCAAGCTCCCAAAAAAACCAAGCAATTCCTCCATAGAGCTTCGAATTTGGCCTAAAGTAAGTCATATTAATACTCTCAAACACTGGCAAACTCTCCTGCTTAAATCTGTTAGAGTCAATGCCTTTAAAATTCAATACTACTCCCGTAAAGCCATATTCCGTTTTTTAAAACGCCTACCCAGTTTAAAACGGATATATTTAAACGCCTTTCCAGCTACTCATATTAAACCTTTAGATACTTACGATTATGTCTTTAGGTTTTCTTCGGAGTTGTTGGTTTTTATTTTAGCGCTTACTGTAATTATTAGCAGTGTTTGGGCGTTTAATTGGTCTGAAGATTTTGTCGATAAAAGCTATGCGGCTAAATTTCTAAGTTATCATCCACAGTTAAATAGCAAACTTAACGAAAAAAACAACACCATTACCACTAAGGTTGCCAGCCATGTAAATTTTGTGCCTTTGGCTCAAGCGGAAGATTTTGGCCTAACCTCTACCTACCTGACTGAGGTGGAATTAGAAGCAGAACCGGTCGGCTTAAACGACGAAATGTTTTTAGTTCAACCTACTCCGGATACTCTACAAAGTTTAATTGCCAAACAAATTCAAGTTTACCAATCGCAAGCCGGCGATACTTTAGCCAGTATTGCCAAACAACACGGTATCTCGGTCAATACCCTTAAAATGGCTAATAAACTCACTTCCGATACCCTTAAACCCGGTTGGTATTTAATTATTCTCCCCACCGACGGAGTTTTGCACAAAGCCAAACCCAACGACACTTTGCCGGATTTGGTAAAAAAATATGGGAGTAACTTGGAAAACATTATTGCTTACAATGGTTTGGGAAGTGCGGAAGATATTGAACCCGACCAATTAGTTATTATTCCGGGAGGGAAATTACCCGAAGCTCCCAAACCCACAAAGAAAACTCCTCGCGATCCGAGCAAGGTTAAACCCGAAGGCTCGGTTAAACCCGCCTATGTGGACAATGGCACCGGACATATTTTTCCTTGGGGTTATTGCACTTGGTATGTAGCCACCAAAGTCCACGTTCCTTGGGGCGGAAATGCCAAAAACTGGTTAGCCAATGCCAAAGGCTTTGGGGCTGTCATTAGCCATACTCCGGTGGTGGGTAGTATTGTAGTGACTACCGATAACGCGCGCTATGGCCACGTAGCTTATGTGGAACAAGTGGAAGATGGCCGAATTTTATTGTCAGAAATGAATTACGAAAAATTTGGTAAGGTCAATAACCGCTGGTTAAATACCAGCAGTAAAACCATTCGCGGATATATCTACCCCTAACTCCTTACTTCTCTACAATTATTCTACTTAAATGCGCAGGTAATTTGACGAGCAACTCATACGGAATTGTCTGACAAATCTCCGCCCACGCACTAAGAGAATTTCTCGCATGAAAATTTGCACTAAGTACTTGCACCCTATCGCCAAAGGCGATATTTTTATTGGCCGAAACATCCACCGTGATTATATCCATACTGATTCTGCCCACAATCGGACAAAAAGTATCTCTAATTACGAAACCGGATTGGTTAGAAAGTCGTCTGTCCACACCTTCAAAATACCCAACCGGCACAGTAGCGATTTGAGTAGGATGAGTGGTGGTGTAAGTCAAACCATAACCAATTTTTTCTCCGGATGAGAGTGTTTTAATCCCGGAAATCATTGTCCACATCTCCAAGGCCGGCTTTAAATTTAAGGCAACCTGTTGATAGTTATCTATACCGTAAAAGCCAATCCCCAAACGCACTAAGTTAGCGTCAATCTGTTTACTATACTTTAATCCCCCGGTGGCAGATAAATGAAAAAACTTAATCTGAGGAAAAGCCTGTTTAAAATATGCCACCGCGCTGTTCCAAACTTTAATTTGTTTGGCCGACTCCGCTTCGTTATCCGGGTCAGCCAAATGACTGCATAAACCTTCTAAAATCAGGTGCGGATTCGATCGGATAAGTTTGTCGGCCTGCTGAAACTCAGAAGGAAGTAATCCTTGCCTATGCATGCCGGTATCTAACTTTAAATGGAATTTTCTTGGCTGGGATAATTTTTTTGACAATTCTACCAGCTGGTCCAAGCTAATAATGGTAAAACTGAATTTTTCGGAATGTGATTTTAATATTGATTCAAGTCGGGTAAAACCTATCACCAATACGGATAATTTGGGCGCCAACTTGCCAACTCTTCGCAATTCAAAATGCGAATCCACACACACAAAAGGTAAAAGTTCGGCTTTTAAAATTTCCGCCACCGGCTCTAAACCATGGCCATAGGCATTGGCCTTCAGTACCGGCGCAAATTGTTGCTCGGGGTATGACTTTTGGTACTGTTTTAAATTATGCAGTAAATTTTGCTTATAAATTAAAACCTCGATTAGCGGTTGATGCGAGGCAAACTGTTTTCTATAACGTCTAAGTAACTCAATCCATGACATAAAATTAAAAACCTATTTTAAGGCACCACTAAACCGGATTCATAACCGGTTTGCCCGCTCAAACTGGCACTGGTAAGGTCTTCGGTTTTTAAACTAATGGCTTGCAAAGTAAACTCATCTTTAGCAAATAATTTAATGCTCCTCACCAAAGTTAAATAACTGCCCGCATCCGCCGGCGCCGGGTTTACCACAATTTCAAATTCCAAATTTTTTACCGGTAAAAATTTCCCGCTATAAGCCGGCAAAACTCCCAACTTCCACAGCAATTTACCGGTCGCCGGATCAAATTGCACGTTATTTTTTTCCGAAGCCGATAGGGAGTTTAAATTAAACCCGCCACTCACGCCCGGCAAAAACAAACTCAGCTCCGCCTCTTTAAAATCATTACTGCTATTAAAAACATTTAAACTCACTTTGTATTTGGTTTGTGTGCCCACTTGGGGCGGTAAACTGCCGGAAAGATATTTTAAATTTACCGCCAAATAAGCCGGGCTGGTAAGTTTAAATTCTTTAGTCTCCCCCGGTAAATACGTACTGTATTCATTGGCTTTAATTTTACTTGTAAGCTTTAAAGTTAAATTCTTACTGTTATCTTTTACCGCGGGATTTTTTACATTCACAGAAAAATTTACACTCCCTTGTTCACCAGGATTCAAGCTTTCCAAAGTAGGCACTCCGGCGGCATTCCAGGTAATGGTAGAACCGGAAACCAACCCACCACTCGCTTTTAAAGAATTCAGATCAATAACTTTGGAATCCAAACTCACCACAATATTCACGCCACTGGCCGGCACCTGTCCATTATTCTGATATTTTAAATTAAAATTCAAATTGTCTCCGGGGGAAATAATCCCTGCATCTTCTTGATTCAAGTTTTCCAAAGTTAACAGCAGAGGTTGGCTAATTAAATAAGTTTCCATACTCACCACATTTTGTCTAAAAAATTCTCCACTGTCCGACAAACTTAAAAACTCCGCTTCAAAGGTTTTGGTCTCACCGGGTTGGCTTAAGTTAAAAGTTCCCTGAAAAGTAATCTGCCCTTCGCTAAAACCCAACACATCGCCTAAATTCCAAATATTTCCGCTTAAACTGGCAGAAGGTTGGCTACTGGCGTAATTAAAACCCATGGGGTAATGTAACTTTAATCTGGCGTTTTTTATGGGCGTCTCGGCTTGATTTTTATATTTCACGGTATAAGTTACCAACTGTGCCGTGTTGGCATCTTTAGGCCCGTCAATTTCCAAATTAATTTGCGCTGCGGTAAGCCGAGTGGCGCTGGTGGCGCTTTTACTGAAACTGGAATTAAAATTTTCATATTTATAATGTAGCCGAGCCTGCATAACTTTTTCCGCATTAATATCACCTATGGCTTGGGTTTTAATTATGACGGTTAAATTTTGGCCGGGTTTTAAATCAGGCAAGTTAAAAATATTCCCGGTTAAGTTAGCGGGTTTGGGACTGCTATCTGCAAATGCCACACCTTCCGGATAAGTAATTTCCAATTCTAAATTGGTTAAATTTACTTTATCGTCATTTTTGGCTACCACACGATAAATTAAATCGTTACCCGAAGGCAAAACCTCGGGTGAAAAAATTTCCAAATTTACGTTAGCTTCTTTTACCGGTACCGCCGGCGCCTTGCGAAACGCCAAAAACGCCAAGACAGCAATAATTAACAAACCAAAAAAAATAAAACCCAAATACAACCGATTAGCTCTTAAAAATGCCAAAAACCTTTCCACTCTGGTCAGTGGAGGCTCATTCGGGATATTTGCCTGCGGATTGATTACCGGTTGAATTTGAAATTCTGCCATAAAATAATTATACCACAAAATTTTCCGAACGAATTTCTCTTTCTAAATTTTGCAAGAAAAATTGCGATAACCACTGCTGTAAGGCAATTGTCTGCTGGCTCATTAAGCCCGCAGTAAGCTGTAAATAACTTAACTCCTCCAGGGTTTCTGTAAGCTCATATAAAGCCGGTTGGGTTCGTAATTCTTGGCTGAATTTAGGATCCAAACCAATGGCTTTTAAAAATTGCAACTTAAATTTTATCAACCCTAACTCAGCCGGGGCAGACGGGGTTAAAAACTCCAAAAATCCGGTAAGCGCCTCATACACCGGAACATTTTTTTCGCCATCGGGGGTAAACTTCAGCACAATTTCCCCTGCCACCAAAGCACACTTAATAGACACTAAATTGCTTCTCATGGCCACATAAGTATGCTGGAGCACAGTACCGGAAATGGTTTTTAAATTACCTCGCCCGCTTAAGACTACTTGCACCGCAAAAAACTGCTGGAGGGTATTTTGCATTTTACTTTTCGCCAATTTTATAGATTTTGCCAAAGCTCGAATTTTACCCTGTTCTTGAGTATAAAAAGTGATTATTTCATCCGCCTCATTAAAAGGCTGTTTTTTTAAAACAATACTGGTGTAATTAATATCCTGATGCATAAAATTTTCTACTCAATACAAAAATAGCGAAAGACTAAATACTTAATTTTCGGATGCTTAATTTTCGAATTTTGTAATTTAAATCTGATTTTAATACTTGTACCAATTAACTTACATATGTAAGTTAATTGGTACATAATTCGTAACGATTATATTTTAATTAATCCCAACCAAATGGCTTTGCCACCCACCTGAGTTTGAATTTCATAATCCGGCTCCACTTCCAAAGCCTTAGTCACCTGGTTGATAAAAGTTTTTTTTCTGTCTAACATGGACAATAAAATTCCCTCTATCTCTTCATCTTGGCAATTATAATAGACATTAATCAATTCACCGGGCTTGAGCCCCGCACCCTTTCTTAAATCTTGTACTTGTCTTTCCATTTCTCTGGCCAAACCCTCTTTTTTTAATTCTTCGGTAATTTGTGTGTTCAAATATATCTTAATGTTCCCATCTTCTTTACTCACCCATTCTTGCTGATTGGCTGACCGCTGACCGCTGACTTGCTTTACATTCAACTCTTCTGCGATTACTGCTTCCATTTCCTCCCCGAGAGCTTGATTCTCTTTAAACTCATACACCAATGCCAAAAGCGGTTGCCTGACTTTTAAATTTTTTTCCTTTCGGAGCGATTGCCCCAACTCCACCACTTTTCTGGCCAAGGCCATGGACTCTAAAATGGTCGAATCAAAAGCTTGAGGCGCTGTCCAACGTGCCAAATGCACAGATTCTTTCCCGGTCACGTCTCTAAAAATAAAGTCAGCCAAAAATGGCATAAACGGGGCTAACAATTTGGCAATTTCTGCCAACACTCCGGCCAAAGTCTGCAAAGCCAGCTGAGCTTCACCCGCTTCCCCTTTAATGCGATCCCGACTTCTTCTTAAATACCAAGTGGAAAGGTCGTCAATCAAACTGATAATTTCTTTACCTGCCTTGACTGTATTATAACCATCTAAATATTTTGTCACTTCGCTATGGGTTTGAGTTAACCTCGCCATTATCCACTTATCTAAAATGTGATCACTGATTAGCTGACCTGTCCTCCATAGCTCCAGCGAAGGAGGATTAGCTGACCTGTCCTCCATAGCTCCAGCGAAGGAGGATTGGCTGATTGCTGATTTTTCATACATGCGGTAAAAACTCCACACATTGTATAAAATCAAATTGATTTTGCGATTCACTTCGCTCACGCCTTTTTCGCTAAAGTTCAAATCATCGGCGTTCATAACCGGCGTGGTCAACAAATAAAAACGCACCGCATCAATCCCGTAACGTTCAATTAAAATCCACGGATCCGGAAAATTCTTTTTGGATTTAGACATTTTACTGCCATCTTCTGCCAGAATATTGCCGGTGGTAACCACATTTTTAAACGGGGCTTGATCAAACAAGATCACCGAAATTACGTGCATGACATAAAACCAAGCTCGGGTCTGCCCAATGTATTCTGCCACAAAATCCGCCGGAAAGCGCTTCTGAAAACTTTCTGGGCTAATTACTGACTGCTGATTACTGACTGCTGATTGACTGTTTTCAAACGGATAATGCAGTTCCGCAAACGGCATACTGCCACTTTCCACCCAACAATCCACCACTTCGGGCACGCGTTGCATTTCGCCTTGGCACTTTTCACATTTTAATTTTACTTTATCGATATAAGGTCTATGTAAATCTAACTTCGCTAATTCTTCCCCTGGAAATTGAAAATTGGGATTTGATTGAAAATTGAAAATTGAAAATTGAAAATTTGGATAAACCTCCTGAATGTTTACTGATTTTTGTGCTAATTCGGATAATGCCCCAACACATACTACCTCCTTACATTCCACGCATTTCCAAAACGGCAAGGCCGTAGCCCAAAAACGGTTTCTGGAAATGTTCCAATCCGGCGCATTTTCCATGCTCTTATCAAACCGACCCATTTTTAAATGCTCCGGATACCAGTTAATTGACTGTTGATTCAATTCGCGCAAGCGAGGTTTAATTTTCTGAATATTAATAAACCAGGCTGGCAAGGCATTATAAAACAAAGGGGTGGCACAGCGGTAACAGTGCGGATAAGCGTGTTCGTAATGTTCAGTTTTATAACACAAATTTCTTTGCTTTAAATCTTCAATTATAAACTTTTCCGCCTTTTTAAAAAACATGCCTCTTAAAAATTCCGGTATTCGATCTGCGGTTACATAATGCCCTTTATGATCCAACATATCCACTCGAGGCAAATCTTTGGCTTTAGCCAAAGCATAATCTTCCTCTCCATACATAGCTGCGTTATGCACAATCCCCGTACCATCCACCGTGGTTACAAAATCCGCGGTATAAATTTTATGCGCTTTGCCGGAATCGTTGGGAATAACCGCGCCATACAAAGGCTCGTAACTTAAACCGGTTAAACTGGCGCCCCTAAATTCCGCAATCACTTCCGAGGCCACAGTTAATTTGGCCAATAACTCCTTAGCCAAAATATACCGCTCTCCGTCCGGGGCTTCCACTAAGACATAAATAATTTCTGCCCCTACATTCAAGGCGGTATTACCGGGTAAAGTCCAAGGGGTAGTGGTCCAAGCCAAAGCATAAGTCTTATCATTGGTTAAATCATTCCCAATCCTTTGGCCTTTAGGTAATTTAAACTTCGCATAAATAGACTCTTCGGTAATGGTTTTATAGCTATTATCCATCGCGACTTCAAAGTTGGAGATGGGAGTTTCGCAACGGGAACAATAGAGCAACACCTTCCGATCTTCGTAAATTAAACCTTTATCCCAAATTTGTTTTAACGCCCACCATACCGATTCTTGATACTTGGTGTCCATGGTTTTGTAGGAATGCGAAAAATCCACCCATCTGCCCATGCGATTCACCATTCTCCCCCATTCTTCCGCAAATTTTAGCACATTATCTCTACAAGCTTGGTTAAATTTTTCCACGCCCAATTCTTCAATTTGTTTTTTTCCGGAAATTTTTAATTCTTGCTCTACAATATTTTCAATCGGTAGCCCGTGACAATCCCAACCCCACACTCGTCTCACCAACTTGCCCTGCATAGTTTGGTACCGCGGAATAGCATCTTTAATCGTAGAAGCTAAAATATGCCCATAATGTGGGAGTCCCGTGGCAAATGGCGGGCCGTCGTAAAAAACAAAAGGCTCTCCGCCAGCTGGCGGAGTCTTTGTTTGCTCCAAGGACTTTTCAAAAATTTTCTGCTCGTTCCAAAATTTTAAAATCTCCAACTCCAGTTGGTTAAAATCGGGCGTGGCCGATGTTTTATTTTCCGCAGATACGGCCGGTAAGTTTTCTTCGGTTGTTGACATATAGTTTTTATATTTTAAACGAAAATCTGACTCTTGACAAAACTTATACTTCTACATTTTTATATGTCTATAAATAGACTCAGCCTCGTCCCCGCCCTTTGGCAGGGCATAAAAATAAGAGCGGTTATGATTCGCAAAGAGTTATAACTGCTTTTTTAATTTTGTTATAATCTTCTTTGCTAATTAATTGTTGAACATCCTTTTGCATATTATAAAATTCATGAATTTTTTAAACTAACATTGAATCTGGTGGTCTTTGTGCTGACGCATTACTTCTGCCCTCTGGTAATTTTACCTGAGAATTAGGATGTTCCTGATTATATTTATCTACCATAGCATATAAATTAGGGAAAAAATGCCTATTCCAATCTCCATTGCTAATTTGAACGTTTACACATTCGCCCACTGCTTCGAATAATGCATCGGTTTCCGCTATGCCGGAAGGTTGTTCTAATAATGCATGCCCACAGACCTGACTAAAAAATTTATCTTGACCCGTAGGCCTACCACCTAAGGTAATTAAAAAATGATGATCACGCGCAATCGCTATACGAGCCAAATTTTCAATTAAAGATTTATTAATTATCTTTTTTACATTTAAATTAGGTGGCAATAAACCGCCCTCAACCAATTTTTTTACTGTCC
This sequence comes from uncultured Candidatus Saccharibacteria bacterium, assembly GCA_964436545.1. GTDB lineage: Bacteria > Patescibacteriota > Doudnabacteria > UBA920 > UBA920 > JBBTRN01. Next base: position 123,432 of record CAYTCJ010000003.1, on the reverse strand, counting down.
ACTCTTCATTCGCATTTAGAATCCGAGCCAAATCAGTTACCCCCTGGTGAACTGTAAAGCCTTCTTCATTAGGACCTACTGCCACATGACGCGATGGGGTTCCTGGGCTTGAATGTAAATAACTATGGGCTTTTGGTGTAAACTGAGTTAATAAATCATTAATTTGTTCTTCAGCTATTTTATAATTTGGATACCGGTTATGCACCCACGCCATAGCATACCTTAATAAATACGGATTACCTTGCGAAACATAAAATAACCTAAACAATAACCGTGTCGCTTTTTCTGGGGTTAAAATTTCTGGGCCTTTAACCTCTGGTGGGGGTTGATGTTCTGCTGTCATAATTCCTCATTCATAATTCTTTATTCCATTTACTACATTTCCTCCGGCGCTTCTATACCTAATAAATTTAAACCGTTTTTCAGCACCTGCGCCGTGGCGGAAATTAGACTTAAGCGAAAAGTTTTTAATGACGCATCCGGTTCTTGCAAAATGGAAACGTTCTGGTAAAAACTGTTAAACATTTGCGCTAACTCAAATAAATAATTTGCGGTTAAGTTAGGCAATAACTCCTCGGCCGAACGCTCCACTATTTCCGGAAATTGCTCCAATTTTCTTAACACTGTTAATTCATAGGCACTTAAAACTTCCGGCGTGTAGGCAGGGTCTACCAAAGTTATGAGCTGAACATTCGCTTTTCTTAGTACCCCATAAATTCTCGCGTGAGTGTATTGCAAATACGGTCCGGTATTACCATCAAACGTAATGGCTTGTTTGGGGTCAAATACAATATCACTTTTAATGTTGTGCGATAAAATAAAGTATTTAATCGCTCCCACCGCCACCTGCTTGGCAACTTGATCTTGCTGAGGCAAGTCGGGATTTTTGGCTTGAATAATTTTTTGTGCTTCGGCTTTTACTCCGGCCACAAATTCATGGGCATTCACAATGGTGCCTTTTCTGGTACTCATGGCACCTTCGGGTAAAGTTAAAAATCCATACGCCACATGCACAGCTTCCGCTGGCCCAATGGCGCCCAACAACTCAATAATTTTAAATGTCTGTTTTAAAGTGTGGCTTTGTCTTACATCTACCACATAGTACTGCTTGGTAAACCCTTGCTGTTTTCTAAAAATTAAAGTAGCCAAATCTCTCAATAAATAAGTAGTCCCCCCATCACTCTTAACTAGTAAAGCAATGCCTAAATTATGAGCTTCCAAATTTACAATTTGTGCGCCTTGGGATTCCACCAATAAACCGGCTTGTTTTAATTTTTCCAGCACATGAGGCATTTTGTCCTCAAAAAAACTTTCCGGCCAGTCGTGATCGGCCCGCCTAATACCCAAATCGGAATAGACAAACTCAAATTCCTGCCAACTGTAAGCTTTAAATTTTTTCCATAAAGCTCGGTTCTCCTCGTCGCCCTGTTCCAACTTTACAAATTCCGCCTTGCCCAATTCTCTTACTTCCGGATGAGTTTCCGCCTCTGCATTAATTTGCACATACAGTTTATTTAATTCCAATATCGGATGGGTTTCAATAATTTTAATATCCCCATATTTTTTAAAAGCTAAAAGCAATAACCCAAACTGCGTTCCCCAATCGCCCAAATGCGTATCGGACTCAGGCCTAAACCCGCTAAACTGAAAAAATTTAAATAAACTGTCACCCACAATGGCATTTTCTATATGGCCTAAATGCAAAGGCTTGGCAATATTCGGTTGAAAATACTCTACTAATACCTTATGCCCCTTGCCCAGTTCACCAGCACCAAAGCTGGCCTGCTGAGCCAAAATGGCTTGTAGATTTTGCATTAACGGTTTTAAGGTTAAAGCAAAATTTATAAATCCGCCCTTTGGGGTAATAATAAAGTTGTGGTGAGTATCAAAAATTTTTAACTTTTCAATAATTTGTTCAGCTAATTGCATGGGGTTTTGCTTAGCGGTTTTAGCCAACACCAAAGCCACATTGGTGGAAAAATCCCCAAAATTAAAATCTGGCCGAAAAACTTCAAATTTCGGCGCAGTAAAACCCAGTTCAGCAATACTTTTTTTTATTAGCTGTTCTAAAAAATTTTTCCCTGTTTCACTCATAAGTTGAGTTTATTATAACATAATATGACAAAAAAGGTGAAACAAGGTAAACTATATATATTATTTTGGGATTGGTAACAAATACGAACTGGAAAGCTCAAAAGACTTACCAGAACTATTTTTAAAAACCGCAATACCGCCTAATGTGGTCTGCCCCATACCTTTAGGAAATTTAGGAAATCTCACATCTACTAACACAAAAGGACCCTTGCCGTAATCACCGGTTTCAGCCAATTTGTAACGCAACTGTACCTCTGCATCCTTTCCGCCCAATCTGGCTAATTCTTTACGAATAACTTCTAAATTAATCCCCACCTCAGTACCATAAGTTTCGCCATGTGTTATTCTTGGCATAAAATAGACTACTTTAATGAATTTATATTCATTATAGCATATTACGGTTAGGATTTTAAATCATGTCCACATTAGCAACCAACAAACGAGCTTATTTTGACTACGAAATTAAAAACACTTTCGTGGCAGGTTTGGTATTAACCGGCGCAGAAGTCAAAAGTATAAAAAACGGCAATGTGTCTTTAATTGGCGCTTATGTAACCACGGCAAACAATTCCGTCAATTTAATCAATGCTCATATTGGAGCTTACAAATACGCTCACCAAACCGGCTACAACCCCACCCAAACCCGTAAATTGCTTTTACAACAAAAAGAAATCAACGAATTATTGGGCAAAGAAAAAGGTTTGGTGATTGTGCCTTTGGAAATTTTTACTACGCCCAAAGGTTGGCTAAAAATCAAACTGGGCATTGGCAAAGCCAAAAAGCAAACGGACAAACGCGAAACCATAAAAAAACGAGATATGGAAAGAGAAATTAGGAAAACATTCTAATACTCTGTCATTCTGAACTTGTTTCAGAATCTATCTTTTATAAAATAAAAACATGAAAACTTATTACATTTATATGCTAAGCAATAAACCTTTAGGGGTGCTTTATGTTGGGGTCACAAACAATCTAATTAGAAGAGTTTATGAACATAAAAATAATATAGTGGAAGGATTCACAAAAAAATACAAACTTCATAAATTAGTCTATTATGAAATGACTGAAAATGTTGAATCGGCAATCTTAAGAGAAAAACAATTAAAAAATTGGCACAGAAACTGGAAAATAAATTTGATTGAATCACTAAATCCCAATTGGGACGATTTATATAATAAAATTATTTAATTTTTAGATTCCGAAATAAACTTGTCCTGATGGATATCAGGATTCGGAATGACAGCACTATAATATGGCTCCGAAACACAAAGAAAAAATTTACATAGCGGTAATTATTTTACTAATTGCCTTCTCGGCTCAAGTCTATTACACTCACCGCTATTTACCACAAAGAGAAGTTCAAGTCTTTTATAATCAGGACCACCAACTCAACAAAGCAATTATTCAGGTAATTAGAGAGGCAAATGAGTATGTGTATTTTGCCATTTACACTTTTACTCGCTTAGACATTAAAGACGCCCTCTTAGCCGCCCAATACCGAGGCGTTAAAATAATTGGCGTGGTAGATAAAAAACAAACCCGCGACATAGAACTGCAAAATAAAATTGTCACGGAACTTAAAAATGCGGGCATTCCGGTTTTTGAGCACGACCACAGTGCCATTATGCATTTAAAAGCTTTAGTGACAGAAAAACAATATGCCAGCGGAAGTTTTAACTGGACAGCTTCTGCCACCAATTTAAACGATGAAGTTTTGGAAATCGGCTCAGATCCGACTATTCGTAAACAGTATGAGCAAATTTTAAAAGAACTCATTAACAAATACACGCCAAAATAAAAAATGTGGTAAAATACCCCTATGACAGAAAATACTTTTTACACCGTCATCTCCGTTGCAATTATTGCCGTGTGCTTGTTATGGCTTATGGTGTTTTATTATGTCATAAAAATTTTTAAGCGCCTCAAACATATGGCGCATTTGGCGGAAAACGAACTCAAAAAAATTGTGAAAGACGTAGAATACTATCGCCAAGATTTTAAAGCTACCGAAAAACAAGTGAAAGTTTTAGCTCAAGCCACCGCCCGCACCGCCAAAAAACTCATTGCCTAAACTTTATGGTTATTAGAGACAAAACCACTTTATTTTTTATTCGTCACGCTCAAACGCCGAGCAATCTTTTAAATATCAAACAAGGCGTAAAAATCGACGAATATTTAAGCAGTCAGGGCATTGCCGATATTCAACATTTTTTAATTCCCGTAGTTAAGTATTTGGATTTGGACTTATTAATTACGTCGCACTTACGCCGAGCCGAAGAAACCACGGCCTATTTAAAACAAAGTTTAAAAAATTCCGTACCGGTGCTGTATGACCACCGGTTTCGCGAACGTGATTTTGGTTCGCTTTCCGGCAAAACTTTAGCCGAAATTAAAACTTTAGTGCCGGATTTTGACGAACTGGAAACCAAACAAACATACGATTACCGCAGTTTTGGCGGGGAAAGCGCCGGGCAAGTGAGCCAAAGGGTGCTGGCCGGTGTGTTAGATTTAGCTCTCAATTACGACCATCATCATATTGGCATTATTACCCACGGCGGGGTGATTCGGAATTTATTATTTTATTTTCCCGAAGTCATTAGAATTTTTCACCAATCCCAAAACTTACTCAAAGATGTGGCTAATTGCGATGTTTACGAGTGGGATATTACGGAAAAAGATTTAAAAGATTTAAAAGCCATAATAAACTAATTTATGAAAAAAACAATTTTACTCTTTAGCTTTGGCCTATTGTTAACCGGCATAATGATTCCAAAACTTTTTATTAAATCCGTTAATCCAGTGCTGGACGCCTGCGCAAAAATTGAAGGCTCGTTACTTTTTGACCATCCATTACAAAAACTTTTAAGCTTAAAAGTGGTAAGTCAAACGGAAAAAAATAAAAATCATAAATCAGAAGCTACTGCTTATACTTTATTTGGCATACCGTATAAAACATTTGAATTTGATTGCATTACCGATACCACTTTCACCAATAATCAAGCAAAAGTGGCAGTCATTGCTCTTAGCGACAATGGCAAACAGGGCAAAAAAATCGGCTGTGATGACAGTCTGGTCTATTTAACTAAAACCAACCCATCCCCCTCGAGCCAACCTTTAAATGAGGCGTTTAAGTTTTTATTTGGTTTGGAAACCCAATCTTTTTCCGACTCCGCTTATCCGGAAACCGAATTAACTAACATAATTTATAGCGTGCAAAGAACCGAGGGTAAGAAAGTTTTATTTTTTGACAGGGCTGAGTTAGCCGGACCAATTGCCAAAATTTACTTAACCGGCAGTATGGGTAGCATTGGGGGCGTGTGTGATGAACCCAGAGTCATTGAACAAATCTCTGGCACAGCTTTGCAGTTTCCGGAAGTTAAAACCGTGGAAGTCTACTTAAATAATCAATTGTTTGACTTAAAAACTTTTTATTCCGCAAAATAAAAAACTTATTCTCATATTCTGCAGAATACCAGAATAAATTTTTTTAGATAATTTTAAACCGGCAAAACGACTAGCTCCCTCTCGCTACTTCGTTTTGCCGGTGTAGGTTTGCCAATTAGTCCTGAGGCCGAATTGCAGAACTAACCGGTTTTTGCCAATCAAAGAGATCATCGGCGAAGCGAAGACCTCATAATGGTTGGCGAATTTTTTCCGTACCTCGACGCCGAGATAACTACTCACGTGGTTTCCTGCCACGTGGAAATTCTCGGCGCGAACGTGCAAGGGACCTCGGCCAAAGGTCGCCTTGCTAAAAATCGTATTCGGGCGCGTTTTACTGTGGCGCCATTTTGGGTCAGCGAGCGCCACCGCTGACCACTTCTTCCCCCACCGATAGCCGAGCACTACGGCGGTCGTATAACGACCGTCCGTGGTTCGGCTCGGATTCAAATTAATGAATCCGGTCTTTAGGTACATAGTCCCGCTTGCCGTGAACTCCGCGCGGTTCGTAGGACTGAACCTAAAATACCGCACGTTCGCACCGAAAGCGAAACGTGAATGGGTGGCTGGTTTATGAGTAAACCAGAAAAACTGCGAAACCCCGAACCGCTCAAGCCCGGGGGCGGACTGAATTTCGGTTTCAGTCCTAAAAATTTCTTCTGCCCACAGCGTTTCAAGCGGAGGCAGAAAAAAGAGCAATAAAAAAATGGCTCTCATAGCCACCTCCATTTGATTTCATGCTGTGAGCATGATTGACAAATAGTAGCAAAAAGCCATTTTTAAAGCAAATAAAATTTTGCTCATTTACTTACCGTCATTCCACTTAGCCCAAACGTTGCCTTGCCCATTATTACTGTAAACATATTCTAGCACTCCGGTATTTAAATGATAATCATATATGCAAGACATTAACCCTGGTTGATCTGGCAAATTAAAATTAATTCCGATTTTCAAACTATCTACAGCTCTACTTAATAAAATTTGGTTGTAATTAGTAGCCTTTGGAAACATGAGTTTCACTTGCTCTACCGGAGTACCCATTAAATTAGCCAGTATCCCAAAAGCCTGCTCAGGTTCCATATAATGGTTAAAATCCTTTGAGTCAATTAATTGCTTAGCTAACTCCCCACCTCTTTGAATTCTGGTATCATCGGCTATTAATTCCGCTGTTTGAGCTTGTGGATTATATCTGTAAACTACATGTTCATTTCCATATTTATTTGCACCGACTAAAACTATTCTCCCATCTTGCAAATTACTAACCGCAACATTGTCGCCAAAACTTAACAAATAAGGCATTTTGGCTGTTATGATAGCTTCGTTTACATTAGCTACCTTTCTCCAATCTTCTGGTTGCTCTGGTGTGTGCATAACTATTAATTAAGTTTAATAATTTATATTAATTATTATAATAAATTATAACCCAAAAAATCAAATTTATACCATAGAACCATTGCATTTAAACCTAAAACTTGATACTATGCCAATGGTTTATGGGGATGACGGTTTTTGACAGCACTTTGACATCTTTTTATATGCAAGACGAGCAAGCTTGGACTATCTCGTTAAACTACCCCAAGCATCTATAAATGCTATAGAAAACTCTTGGAACAAAGTCGTTGCCGCCTTTAAAGCTGCCGATTTAGTTCCTGTTGTAGCCTAATAGGTAACAACACTTGGCCTTTTCTTCTCCCAAAGAAAAGATCCCCAAGCTTATTTTGGGATGCGATATGTTGGCATGATTTAGACTAACATACCTAAGGCATTCTAAATCAACTTTAATGTTGTTTGGTTAGCTAACAAACATTAAAGTCCGCCTTTGGCGGATATTAAGCTAACTAAGCTTGTGAAGAATAAAAAGATAGATAAATGTTGGACCCGGGTTAAACTCCCGGCATCTCCACCACGAACCACTCACTAAAATAAACAAGGTTAAAATTTATAATTTTAAAACCAAAATAGCATTTGCTATTATTCAGCCAGTTTGTTATACTATCTAAGCAAAATTTATTTAGAAAAGTAGTCGAGTTTCACAAATACATTTTTTCATTAATCTAATTTTTTACACACTATGAACGGCGTAATTAAAAAGAAAACCGATAAAGGCTTTGGTTTCATTACCTCTCAAGGTATGGATAAAGACGTGTTCTTCCATAGCAAAGCTTTAGTTGGCGTTTCGTTTGAAGAACTCAACGAAGGCGACCAAGTAAGCTTTGAAGTAGAACAATCTCCCAAAGGTCCTAATGCGGTAAACGTACAAAGAGCTTAATTTCTCTTGTAACCCACCCTGCCCCGCTTTTTGCGGGGCGGGTTTTTTATTTTCCAAAAAAATAAAATAATGCTAGAATCATTTTATGAAAATAAATAAATTTCAAAGCCAAGCCGAAGCTACGGCCGGCGCCGGTGAAGCTTTAAATAAATTATTAGCCGAGAATAAATCCAGCCCCATTTTACTTTTACTTTCTGCCGGATCGGCTTTTTCCATTTTAGATTTTATTGATGCATCCAGCATGGGTGAAAATTTAACCATTACTCTGCTCGATGAACGCTTTAGCCAAGAACCTGAAGCCAATAATTTTTTACAGCTTCAAAAATTAGATTTTTATACTTTAGCCTTAAATGCCAATGCTAATTTTATTGGCACGCTCCCCCGCTTAAACGAAAACCTAAACGACATGCAAACCCGTTTGGAAATTGGGATTACCAATTGGCTAAATCAACACCCTCAAGGTAAAGTTTTCGCCACTCTGGGTATGGGGCCCGATGGCCACACCGCCGGCATTTTCCCCAGTTCAGACGTTAAATTTTTTGAAACTGCTTTTGAAAATTCACACCTCATTACCGCATACCGCGCGGACACCACCCATAAATACCCGGAACGGGTAACCGCAACTTTTAATTTATTTAAATATATTGATGAAGCCATTGTATTTATTTGCGGATCAGAAAAACAGGCCAAATTTAAAGAATTGTTGGCCGGTCAAGCGCAAATTAACCACTTACCCATTGCGGGAGTGGTTAAAACCAAACACTACCAAATTTTTACCAATATTTCTGAGGTCTAGTATTAATGGATTCTTAAGAAATTATTTATACCTAATTTATCCCCACGTCCAACCAAAATCCTAATTTAACATATTTTACCAATTAACTTACATATGTAAGTTAATTGGTAAAAGCAATTTTAAACTAAAAAAATATAAAATAAAAATAATATGAGCAAAGCATCACTGGCAAAAATCATTGAGGCCAATTTGCCTAAACCGCTTTTAAATCTAACTCCGGAACAAGTCTCAAGATTAAAAGATATGTCAGCAATCACTTTAGGAGTCATTGCTTCTCTAGGCATAACTACTGTGGCTTTAGTGGCTCCAAATGCACTAAAACTGTTAAAATTGCTACCAAATCAAAAATATACTAAAGGGTATTTACACCAAACCAAAAGGTCAAAAAAGAAAATTAGTCGAGTTATTTATTACCTTAGGCAACATAACTATATCCAACTTCTGCCTAAAGGTGATGATTTTTTAGTAAAAATTACTCAAAAAGGAAGGAAAAAACTCAAATTACTTAATTTACAAAGTCTTTCACTGCCCAAAAATAACCAGTGGAAAAAAACTTGGTGGTTCATCTTAGCCGATATACCGATTGAATTCAGGAGTCAAATTAACTCATTCAGAAAAAAGATAAAATCCATTGGGGCCTATAGTTTTCAAAAATCAATTTGGGTCTATCCTTTTGACCCCCGCGATGAATTGGCTTTTCTCAGCAAATACTATGGTTTGGATCCTTATATTACATTTCTAGAGGCAACTAATCTGGACCCGGAAGACGAACACAGATTAAAGCATCATTTTAAATCTATAATTTAAAAGGTTTATATTGTATAGGTAACTTTTTAAACTTTACCAATTATCTTACATATGTAAGATAATTGGTAATAAAATATAAAAAAATTAATAGCCTAGGGCATGCAACAAAAGGGCGGAGCGGATATACAGCCCATTTTTAGCTTGGCGGAAATATGCCGCTCTGGGGTCGGCATCGACTTGTGGGTCAATTTCGTAAACCCTCGGCATTACGTGAAGAATGGCGGATTGCTGTTTCATTTTGGCCACGGTGGCTAAATCTACAAAAAACGCTTGTTTTAAACGTTCATATTCGGCTTCTTCGGCAAATCTTTCTTTAAAGACTCTCGCCACATACAACACATCTATTTCCGGCAAAACCGAGTCTAAAGTTTCCAGTTCCGTAAATTCTACCCTGTTAGCCACTAATTGCTGTTTATACCGTTCGGGTAAACGCAAATCTTTCGGCCCGATTAAATATAATTTTACTCCCTCATACACTCCAAACATTGCGGACAAAGAGTGAATATTTCGTTGATAGCGCATATCTGCCAAAAAAGCGATCTTTAAATTTTCCACTCTCCCCAATTCTTTTTGCATAGTGAACAAATCCATTAAAGCTTGCGTGGGATGCTCATTAAATCCATCGCCGGCATTAATAATGGGCACAAGGGACACTTTAGCCGCTTTTTCCGCGGCCCCATTTTCCGGATGACGTAAAATAATCGCATCAGCATAACCGGAAACTACCTTAATGGTATCTTCTATGCTCTCACCTTTGGACATAGAGGAAGTTTTAGCATCAGCCACGGAAATAATATTGCCTCCCAAACGCAAAGTTGCGGATTCAAACGACAACCGAGTTCGAGTACTGGATTCAAAAAATAGAGTAGCCACCACTTTGCCGGCCAAAGTTTTGGGCATACCCCCGTTTAAATCCGCCTGTTCTAATTCTACAGCTTTGGCAAACAGCTTATCTAATAAATTTTTATCGGCAAATTGTTTACCGGTAAGAATGTGGTTCATAAAATAAATGAGCAAGAATGACAAAAACGACGAAAATGACAAAACTAAATTGTAATTACGGTCTTAACTTTTGTCATTTTTATTATTTTTTTAACTTTTGTCATTTTTTAAATATTCTTTATAACTTTTTATTTCCAAATCTTCTAATTTAAAATTACTTAAAGCTTTAATAAACGCTCGGGCCAAATGCAAATCGGTAAACAAAGGAATTTGGTTATCTACCGTGGCTCGCCGAATATGGTAACCGTCGGTTAAATGTTGATGTTGCCGGCTCGGGGCGGTTCTTACGCTCTGCTGACTTAAGTTTACCACAAAAGCCACAGTTTTGCTTTGCACCAAATCCACCACATTCGGCGAACCTTCGGAAACCTTTTTTACCGTTTGGCACTTAAGCCCTTGACTGGTTAAAAATTTGGCTGTGCTATCGGTGGCAAAAATCGTATACCCTAAAGTTTGTAAAATCTGAGCCGATTCCACAAATTTGACTTTATTTAACTCCCCGCCCAAAGATAATAACACTTGCTTCTTGGCAAAACTAAAATTATTCGCGGACATAATGGACTTAATTAACGCTTCGTCATAAGTGCGCCCAAAAGCCGCCACTTCTCCGGTAGAAGACATTTCCACTCGCAACACCGGATCTGCTCCGCTTAGCCGAGCAAAAGAAAATTGAGGCGACTTAACAACTACACGGTTGGGGTATTCGTAATCAAATTTTTTGGCTTTGCCAAAAAACGCATCCACTGCCATTTCCGGAAAATTGGCGTCTAAAGCTTTGGACAAAAGCGGAAAAGTTCGACTCGCCCGCAAATTCACCTCAATTACCGAAGGCTTGTTATCTTTAACTAAAAACTGAATGTTAAAGGGACCCGTTACTTTTAATTCCCGCGCGATTTTTTTGGCAATTTGCCTTAACTGAAACTCGGTGGACGCATACACTCTTTGCGTGGGATACACAATCGTGGCATCCCCGCTGTGCACTCCGGCATTTTCCACGTGTTCGGAAATGGCATAAATCATTAACTGGCCGTTTTGCGCCACGGCATCGAACTCCAATTCTTTAGCGTTTTCTACAAATTTGGAAATGGTCACCGGATGCTCGGCGCCTAAGACTACCGCTTTACTTAAAAAAGTTTCCAGCTGAGCCTGGTTATAACACACGCTCATGGCACTGCCGGACAGCACATACGACGGACGCACCAAAACCGGATAACCTACCATTTCCGCAAATTTTTCCGCAGTCTTTAAGTTGGAAAAACTTTCCCACTTGGGTTGCAAAATCCCCAGCTTATCCAACAAAGCCGAAAATTTTACTCGGTCTTCCGCGCGGTCAATATTCTCTGCCGAAGTCCCAAGGAGTTTAAACCCTTCCCGGGATAATTTTTTCGCTAAATTGTTAGGCCTTTGCCCGCCCACGGAAATTACCAAACCCCCGGCGTGTTCCCATTCAAAAATATCCGCCACGGTTTCAAAAGACAAATTTTCAAAATACAGTCGGTCGGACATATCGTAATCGGTAGATACGGTTTCCGGATTACAATTAATGATTACCGAATGTTTCCGATGTTTTTTTAATTGCAAAGCCGCATGCACACACGACCAATCAAATTCCACGCTACTGCCAATGTGGTAAGGTCCGCTACCTAAAACCAAAACCGCATTTTTACCCAGAGGTTTTACATCGTTATGCCCGCCATGGTATGTAAGATACAAATAATTGGTCTGCGCCGGCACTTCGCCGGCTAAAGTATCAATTTGAAAAATGGAAGGATGAATTTGGTAAGCCTTACGCAAACGTCTAATGGCAAATTCGGTCTGGCCACACAGCTGGCCAATTTTTTTGTCGGAAAAACCCAATCGTTTAAGGTTTAACAAAGTCTGATGCTCAATCTTTACCCTCTCCCCCGTATCAAGTACGGGGCTAGCTCTAACCGTCCCCACAGGGGGGAGGGAATTACCGGTTGGGTTTATCAGTTCCCTCTCCGCGTCTACAATATTTTTTATTCGGTATAAAAACCAAGGGTCAATGCCGGTTAACTTATGAATCGTCTTTACTGACATGCCGGCTTTTAAACCTGCTGACACAGCAAAGACCCGGCGAGGCGTCGGAGTGGTTAAAAATTCTTTAATGGCAGTATGATTGGCAAAACCGTTATCGGTAATGCTTTCGGTTTGACCCGATTGCATTCGCACCGCTTTTTGCAGGGCTTCTTCAAAATTTCTGCCAATCGCCATAACCTCACCGACTGACTTCATTGCCGAACCGATTTTTTCTTCCGCACCTTTAAATTTTTCCAAATCCCAACGAGGCATTTTAACCACCACATAGTCTAAAGCCGGTTCAAAAAAACTTTGAGTAACTTGGGTAATTTTATTTTGCACTTCCAGCAAACTTTTACCCAAAGCTAACTTGGCTGCCACATACGCCAAAGGATAGCCCGTAGCTTTGGAAGCCAGCGCAGAGGATCTTGAAAGCCGGGCATTGACCTCAATCACATAATAGTCCGGTTGATCCCCCCTCCTAGCCTCCCCCACAAGGGGGGAGGAACCTACAGCTTCCGCTTTAGTCCGCGTTAAATTTCGCGTTAGTCCGCGTGGATTCAAGGCAAACTGTACGTTGCATTCGCCCACAATCCCTAAAGATTTAACAATTTTTATGGAAGCTTCTCTTAAGCTATGGTACTCGTGATTAGTTAAAGTCTGACTCGGCGCAATGACTATGGAATCTCCGGTGTGGATGCCCAAAGGGTCAAAATTTTCCATATTACACACGGTCACACAGTTATCAAACCTATCTCTCACCACTTCGTATTCCACTTCTTTATAGTGATGTAAATATTTTTCAATTAACACTTGTGGACTTACTGCCAAAGCGCCATTCACAATTTCCTTTAATTGTTTAGCGGTTTTGGCTACGCCGGATTTTTGTCCGCCCAAAGTAAACGCTGCCCGCACCATTACCGGCAAACCAATCTGCTCGGCAACTTTTTGCGCCTCGGCTAAAGTGGTGGCAGTACCGCTTACCGGCACCGGAATATTGAGGGTTTTTAAATGATCGGCAAACATTTGGCGGTCTTCGGTAAGCTCAATGGATTTAACCGGCGTGCCTAAAACTTGCACGTGATATTTTTTTAATACGCCGGATTTTTCCAAAGCCAAACCGCAATTTAAAGCCGTCTGCCCGCCAAAAGACAACAAGATGCCATCGGGCCTGTCTTTCTTTATAACTTGTTCCACAAAATAAGGGTTTACCGGCAAAAAATACACTTGGTTGGCTAAAGCTTTCGAGGTCTGAAAAGTGGCAATATTGGGATTAATTAACACGGACTTAATCCCCGCTTCTTTTAAGGCTTTAATGGCTTGACTGCCGGAATAATCAAACTCCCCGGCCTCGCCGATTTTAAGCGCCCCACTGCCTAAGATAAGAATTTTTTTAAATTTTTTCATACTTACTAACTTACAACTTAATAGCTTACAATTTTTTTATAAATTCATCAAACAACCAATCGGTATCGGTTGGGCCCGGGTAGCTTTCGGGATGAAACTGCACCGACATAAACGGCAAGCTCTTGTGAATAATCCCCTCGTTGGTCTTATCGTTCCCATTATAAAACCATTCTCTAAAACCTTTGGGGATTTTTCCCACGGCAAACCCGTGGTTTTGCGTCGTTAAGTAAGCTTTGTGGGTGCCCGCTAACACCGCCGGCTGGTTTTGCCCTCGGTGGCCAAACTTAAGTTTATACGTGGTGCCTCCGCCTGCCAGTGCTAAAATCTGGTTGCCTAAACAAATCCCAAACGTGGGCAATTTTTTAGCTAAAATTTTTCTCACATTTTCAATCGTGGCTTTAGCCATTTGTGGGTCGCCCGGTCCGTTGGAAATCATTACACCATGAATTTTCTGTTTTAATTTCAAAACATCGGTCTGCCAGGGCACCACTAACACTTTTACTCCCCGTTTAGCTAACGAACGCGCAATATTAAATTTGGCTCCGCAATCAATTAACGCCACAGTTTTTCCTGCCCTGAGTGAAGTCGAAGGATTGCGGTTTTCAACCATATAAGGTTTTTTACAGGAAACTTCAGCCACCAAATTACGCAGGTTGGGATCCTGAAATTCTTGCTCTTTGTCATTCCCGCGATCCGCCAACCCACGGAGGGAATCTATTTTTTTAGATTCCGGCTCGTGTCCCGAATTTAGTCGGGACTTGGCCGGAATGACAAAACGTCCCAGCATTACTCCGTGTGTTCTTAATTTTTGCGTCAAACCCCGTGTATCTTTAATTTCCAAAGCCGGCACTCCTTGTTGTTTGAGCCACTGGGCTAAAGTTTGCTGAGAGGTGTAATGACTCGGCGTGTCTATATAATTGCACACTACCAAACCGGAAATTTGAACTCTGTCTGACTCCCAAGTTTTTTTGTCTGGCACCCCGTAATTTCCCAACAGCGGATAGGTCATTACCAAAATTTGCCCCTTAAAACTGGGGTCGGTAAAACATTCCGGATACCCGACCATACCGGTAATAAACACCACTTCGCCAAAAGCAGGGAGATTGGCACCAAAACTCACTCCTTCGTACCGTGTGCCGTCTTTAAGAATTAATTCGGATGTCATACTTTGTAAATTATTTTAATTGTTCTAATAAGCTATAGGTTAATTAGAAATTTTCGGCCAATGATTTATCAATCTTATAAACCTTGCCCTTAATAACTGTCATCGCGACTGAGCCAGAAAACGTTAAGCCTTCAAACGGCGACCACTGGGCTTTGGTTTTTAAAACATCTTTTGTAATCGTAATGGGCTCATTCATATCTATAATCGATAAACTGCCCACAAACCCCGAAGCAATTTGGCCGTATGGATTTTGAGAAAATTGGTTAAAAAATTTAGCCGGATTATAGGCACAAACTCGCGCAATCTCTTGAGGCGTAAATTGATGCGCTTGCATCAGCCACGTAACAAAGGGACCAAAAGTATCCAAATGAGTAAGACCGGAGGTGCCTGTAGCTTTTTCTGCCAATGAATGCGGAGCATGGTCTGTGGCAATAAAATCTATATCGCCGTGTTTTAAGGCGCGAAGTAAATACTGCCGAGTTTCCGGCGATTGGCGAATCGGCGGATTGACTTGAAAACTGCTTTTGGCTTCCGGCTGAACCATAGTTTGGTCAAAAAATAAATGATGCGGAGTAACTTCTACAGTAACTTTTACGCCTCTCCGTCTCGCTTGTTTGATTTTTTCTATGGCCTCAGGCGTGGAAGCATGGCAAATCTTGCCTTGCAAATGATATTTTTCCATCATTTGGAGCGCCATATCTACTGCGGAAACTTCCGCGCTTTCCGGTCTCTTTAGCTCATGAGCCGTTTGATGCGAATTGGCTTTTAAAATTTCCGGATCTTCACAGTGAAAACTTACATTTTGGCCTTGGTATGTTTGCGCAAACTGTTCTAATTCGACAAAAGAATCAAAAAATAAATCACCCACCGATTTGCTAATGTAGGCTTTGTAAGGCACGGATTTTTGCAAAGGCCGAGAAGTGGGATTAGTGCCGGCATACAGCAAAATTTCTACAGCTGATTTTTCGGTTAACTTTAATTTCTCCGCATAACTCGCGTCATCTATGGGTGGCGTGGGATTATTCGGCATATCGGCAAAGGCTACCACGCCCCCGTTGATGGCAGAATTCGATGCAGACACAAAATCCTCTTTGTAATCCCAAGTATGGTCTGTGCACTCCCGCGCGTGCACGTGCAAATCAATAAACCCCGGAAATATCAGTTCATCATTTAAAACAATGTCGGCTTTGCCGGTAGCTTCGGCTATTCCCACAATTAAGCCGTTATCGCCAATTTCTACTCGGCCACGCTTTACGCCATCTATATTTACTATGAATCCTTCAATGGAAGTCATAAATCAAATCTACAAATTAGACAAATCTACAAATATTTTCAAATCCACGAATGCGAAAATAAAATTCGTTGTTATTTGTAGATTCGCCTGACCTGCCGGCAGGCAGGTACTATTCGTAAATTTGAACATAAATGTAATTTATTTAGGTGGTACCCTCCTGCGCTAAAGCTTCGGAGGGTTATTCTCTACTATTTGTATTGATAATGTGAATAAAAAAATAACCCCACGCCCTATTTCAGGGTGGGGTTAAAATCAATAAAATTAGTATCGAGTGTGGGGTATTGCATTGGTTATCTAATGTAAGATAACAAACAAATAAAGTGCGGTCAAGCGAAAAAAATGGGCAAAAATCACACAATTTTTAGCTTATCCCCAATATCATCCAAAACACTATTTTGCTCCCCGAAATTCACATTAAGCCTCTTTGGCAATTCAGGTAGAATGTAGTATCCTAAAGACACAAGCTTCCTCATGAAAAACCAACATCCCAACATAATCATTCAGCCCATTCGCAAAGCCGGAAAATTTTGGCAAAATTTAGGGCCCGGGTTTATTACCGGCGCAGCCGACGACGACCCTTCGGGCATTACCACCTATGCCCAAAGCGGGGCCAAATTCGGTTTTAATTTTCTTTGGCTGGCACCCTATACTTTTCCTTTAATGGCCATGGTGCAAGAAATGTGCGCCAAAATTGGCATGGTGACCGGCCGAGGCCTAGCGGGCAACATTAAAAAATATTATCCCAAAAGTTTTTTAATTTTCATAACCGGCTTACTCTTTTTGGCCAACGTATTTAATATTGGCGCTAATTTAGCCGCCATGGCAGAAGCCGTGAGACTGGTTTTCCCCCGCTTGGATTTTTACTTTCTCACTTCGGGGTTTGTGATTTTAAGCCTGTTACTGCAAATTTTTTCCTCTTACAAAACCTATTCGCAAATTTTAAAATGGCTGGCGCTCTTTTTGCTCGCCTATGTATTTTCCGCCTTTTATGCCAATTTAAACGGTAAAGAAATTTTTCTCAAAGGCTTTTTACCGAATGGGGAAATTTTTTCCTCAGCCGGCATTGTGCTACTTTGCGCCTTTTTAGGCACTACCATTTCCCCTTACTTATTTTTTTGGCAAACTTCCCAAGAAGTGGAAGAAGAAATTCTGGAAGGCAAAACCACTCTCAAAGCCAGACAAAGCCCCACCCTGCCGGCGGAAATAAAAAAAATGCAGTTGGATGTGTGGGTGGGGATGTTTTTTTCTAACTTAATCGCTTTCTTTATTATTGCCACCACAGCTTCGGTTTTAAATCAGAATCAAATTTTTAACATTCAATCGGCAGGCGATGCCGCCTTAGCCTTAAAACCTTTAGCCGGCCAGTGGTCAGCCGGCCTGTTTACTGTGGGGATTGTAGGCACCGGGATGTTATCAATCCCGGTTTTAGCCGGCAGTTGCTCCTATGCTTTAGCGGAAACTTTTGGCTGGAAAAATGGCCTGTACAAAACTTTAAAGCAAGCCAAAGCTTTTTACGGCACGATTATTATTGCCATGCTGTTGGGTTTTAGTTTAAATTTAGTTGGTCTAAACCCCATTAAAGCTTTAATTCTCTCCGCGGTCATTAACGGACTGGTGGCACCGTTTATTCTAATCCCCATTGTCCAAATTAGTTCTCGGCCAAAAATTATGGGCAATTATGCTAACAGTCGGGGTAAACAAACTATGGGCTGGCTGATTATTGCCATCATGTTTGCCGTCGGGCTGGCTTCTATAATTAGTTTTTCCCTTTAGCCGTCTGGCTAATTCTGTGTAAATGAATCAAGTCTAATAACCTTTTATCTAACAAGGTGATTCTACCTACTGGGTTGACCCCGTTAGAAGTCTGTCCCGCGTAAAATCGGGACAGCGGATGCCTAAGGCATCCGACTTCTAACGGGGTTGACACGAAAACTTAAATATATTAAAATAGATTGGTATAAAATATAAAAGTTCTCCCACAAGTAGAAGACTTTTTTAGCAAAGATAAGGCACTGCTATAAAGTCTCATGGCAAGCTAAGAGGTATTCAAAGTATATTAACTCCTCGGCTCGAAAATGATATGAAAAGCATATCATTTCTCTCGCTCTACGTCGTAAATAAATTGTGCTACAAAAAGTTAAGATAAACCTGCAAATTAAAGCTCCTGAGGTAAGAGTGATTACCGAAACCGGTGAACAGCTCGGGATTTTCAAATTATCCGAAGCGATTAATTTAGCCAACGAGCATGGTTTAGACTTAGTGGAAGTCGCTCCTCAAGCCCAGCCACCGGTCTGCAAACTCATTGACTTTGCCAAATTTAAATACCAACAAAAGAAGGCGGAAAGCGAAGCAAAGAAGAAAAGCAAAAAAACCGAGCTAAAAACCATGTGGCTCTCCACCCGCATTGGCCAGCACGATATGGAAGTGAAAGCCAAAAAAGTAGATGAATTTCTGACCGAAGGCAATGTAGTTAAAATTGAACTGAAAATGCGCGGTCGCGAACAAGCTTTTCCCGAGATTGCCAAAGACCAATTAAATAACTTCATTAAATTATTAACCCATCCTTACCGCACCGAAGTGCCCATTAGAAAAATGGGTGGAACATTTTCCATAACCATTGCCCCAACAAAGTAAATTAAAAAAATTAAAAAATGACAAAAACGACGAAAATGAAATTACACTGATTTTTGTTCACTTTTGTCACTTATGTCATTTTTGCTCACTACTAATTTATGCCTAAAGTCAAAACTCACAAAGGAACCAGCAAACGAATTAAAAAAACCGGCTCGGGTAAACTAATGACCCGAAAAACCGGCCAGAATCACTTTAATTCCAGAGAAACCGGCAAAACTACCAAAAATAAGCGTCGCGACATTTTGCTTGGCAGAGTTCATCAAAAATTACACAGCTTAATCCCTTATAAATAAATAGTTGTAAGTTGTAAGTGAGTAAGTTGTAGTAACTTACAACTTTACAACCTACTACTTACTACTAAACTCATATGACCAGAATCAAACGTGGCACCACTGCCCACAAACGCCGAAAAAGTTTACTTAAAAGAGCCAAAGGTTTTACTAACCGTCGCTCTACCAATTTTGTCTATGCCAGACAAGCTCTTTTAAAGGCCGATTCCTATGCCTACCGAGATCGTCGGAACAAAAAACGAGATTTTAGAAATCTCTGGCTCGTTAGAACCAACGCCGCCTTAAGAGAAAATGGCACCACTTGGAGCAAATTTGCCAGTGTAATGAAAAAGCAAAATATCCAAATTAACCGCAAAATGCTTTCCGAACTCGCCATACAACATCCGGAAATGTTTGATCAATTAGTCAAAAGTATAAAATAGCTTCCTAACTAAACCGTCCCGCCCTTTGTTTAAAAGGGCGGGACGGTTTTTTTATAGAGCTTACGCGTTTGCGTATGTCCTTAGCTTACTTATTTTCTGTGGGCTTTTCCCCTTGTGGGTTGGCTTTATAGTTTTTAATGGCTTGCACCACTTGACCATCTTCTTTTAAATTTTCATAGAACAAGATATGTTCACGGTTAACCTTCATTTCATCCATTGGTCCATGAAGCTCGTTACCCAATTTCACTAAAGAAATTTGAGGCTGTTGGCCTTGTTGCCCTTGTTGAGCTTGAGCTTGTTCTTGTTGACCCTGAAGTGGGGGTTGGACTACTTGCAAATAAAACACATCGGTCATGGTTGGGAAGTTGGCATTGGCATCGGTCAATTTACCAAAATACACTTGGCCGTTGGTTAAAAACATGGCCTGATACCCGGACGCCTTGGCCATAGTGACTTCGGCTTTTTTCATTCCCCCATTACCAAATAATTTATCTCTGAACACCACTCCTAAAATCACAATTCCGGCAACCACTACGCCTAAAATTATCCAAGGGGTTTTATTGTTGCCGGGACCGGCTACTGGCATAGGTTGAGCTGTTTGAGTAGGCATGACCGGTGAAGCCGGTCGGCTGATTCTAATTTCTTCTGGCATATATATTTTTTATTCTCACATTGTATCAATGTTAACCTTTTAACAAGACAGAATGTATTTATTTTTAGTGTTTAAATTATTAAAACCGCAAAGAGGCTAAGCTGATTTTTAGCATCGCATCACCTGAAGCTGGTGCAGACTTAAAGATTTTTTTAAACTTAAGGTAAGGCGGGTTTTATTTTTAATTAAAAAGTTTTTGCCCGCCGAAAATATAACACTCACAAAAACCATTATGGGTATTAGAGGCACAGCGGTTGGCTCGGTTGAGACAGGAAACTGGTAATGTTCTTTAACCAGTTGAACGTCGGGCATAACCACCACACTCATCCGGCCTAACTTTAAAGGTTCAACTGCCAACTTGGTCAAGGTTGTGGCTTTTACAACTCCGGTAAGCCGAAAACATTCCGCTGACTGGTTTAAATTAAAAGTATTTTGAACCTGAACCAAAGTGCCAGATTGAGAAATGGCAGGACTGCAAGCTTCGGTAGAAAAATTAGTCGTATTTGGTTTACTGCTAATGGCAATACCTTGTGCATAGGCAGGCATAGACAGAACCGCAATCCGGTCTAAGCTGGGGGTATGGGTTTTTTCGTAATCAAGTTGTGCTTCAGAAATATTAAAAAACATTAAATTGCTAAAAGCAAGGTTTAGACAAAAAATCACGAGTAATTTTTTAGCATTGAATTTCATATCTTGTTGGATTTCTAATTTATATTATAGCACAAAAATATTTGTGATTTATCCCCAAAATTAGTATACTTTTAGATGAATAAACAGGTTACTATATTTTTATTAGGAATTAAAAATTAGAAATTAAAAATTTTAATCAATGTCCCGTCCCTTTAACCAACTCACCATTAACACTTTACATTTTCTCCAAAAAAACGATTGGGTGGCTTTTACCACGCTCCATAGAATCTTAGCCCCCACCCTAAGCTATAAAGAATTTTATAATGCCTTATTCCGCATGATTAGCGCGGGCTTGGTGGAGAAAAAAAACGAGCAAGATAAACTCTTGGGGAAAATTACATCTGAAGGCTTAACCTTGTTAAAAATTAAAGTGCCGAAAAAAGATGGCATGTGGAAACTGGTCATTTTTGATGTGCCGGAAAAACACAAGGCTGTAAGAAACATTTTAAGAGCCAAACTAAAGCAGTTAGGTTTTAAAAAGTGGCAGAACTCTATTTGGGCCTCTCCCTATGAATTGGACAAAGAGATTGAAAAAGAATTTTTAGAACTGGGAAAGAAATTTTTTATCCGCCTAATTAAAACTCAAGAGATTAACCTGACGGAAGACTTGGAAAAACTGTTTTAACAGCCATAGGACGAATAGGTCTTATAGGTCGTATATGTCTTATAGGACCAATAGGTCAAATATGACGTATAGGTCATATTGTCTTATTGTCGTATAGGACTTATCGGACACATATTCGTCCTATGGATCATATTGGTCCTATTTTGTCTTCATCATTTATTTTTACCACTTGTCCATTCTCCAGACGTTTTAAACCAAAAGATTTAATAAACTCCTCAAAACTGGGCCCGTCATTCAACATTGCGGATTTTTTAATTGCCCTTTGACGGTCCTTAAAGTCCCCTTTCAGAGCCAAATCTTTTTCTAAAACACGCAACTGTTGGTCCAACAGATAATTGGTTTGATGAATTAAGCAAATCAAACAATTGGCGAATGATTCGCTATTTGACATATAGGTCATATAAGACTTACAGGACCTATTGGGTGCGTAGGCGAGTTTTCGAATTGCCAAAATCCGCTTGTCGTTTTTGTCCCAAATTAGCAAATTGTTGACGCGCAAAAAATCTTTATAATCATTTAATAATTCTTCTAAAGAAGCTCTGGCAACATCAACCAATCTTAACTCGCTTTGTTTGGATGTGCCTGAAGTCTTAGAACCCTCGGCAATATTTTGCTTGCCACCGCGCGCAGCGCCTTCCATTTGCTCTTTCCACTTCAATGATTTAACAAAGCGTTGAACAAATTCAAAAGTCAAATCAAAAATAATTTCCGCTCCTTGAAATGATTTTAAATTTTGATAACCGCCGTGCTGTGCTATTAAGTCTGTCATAAAATTTTGTTTTAATTTTATATGTTATAGGTCGTATAGGACTTATAGGACAAATATGACGTATAGGTCATATTGTCTTATTTGTCCCATATGTCTTATTGCTTTTTTTCTATTTGACAGCTTGTCCCATTCATCCCATTTGTCTTATTTGTCCCATTCGACCTATTTGTCTTATTTGTCTTATTGTCTTTTTGCTTATTTTCTATTCGCCAGCTTGTCCCATTCATCTTATTCATCCCATTTGTCTTATTTGTCCCATTCGTCCTATTTGTCCTATTCGTCCTATTTGTCTTATTGGCCGGTTTGTGTGCCGGCTACCTCACCGCCGGTTTCTGCCGGTGGAGTGTTTTCTGCCGGTGGAGTCTCTTCGGCTGGTGGTGTTTCGGAAGCCGGCGGGTTAGTTAAATTGTCCGGATTAGAAGTTTCTGCCGGCGGAGGAGTTTCTGCCGGTGGTTCTTCTGCGGGCGGTGTTTCGGAAGCCGGAGGCAGTGTTTCAGCCGGCGGAGGGTTTGCAGAAACTATAAAGCTTATGCCCGATTCATACTGGGTATTTTCCGGCTGAACCAATGCCACCCAATCAAAACTGAATTCTTTTTGGGTTTGTTCGCTTAGCTGAATGGTAAATCCGGTTTCGCTCTTATCCACCACGCCGTAAAAGAAATTCGGCACACCATTTACACTTACAATTACCTTGGGCACGCTGGGGTATGGGTTTTCAAAAGTCACTCTCACTAAATTATCCCCCTCTTTCACCACGGCGGTACCAGCCGTATTTTTACTCACCATAATCTTGCCAATAAATTGGGCATCGCCTTGAGCGTTAATGGCAAACACAGTGGAGGAAGCATTTTTTACTTCTAAAATATTTTTGGTGGTAGAGGCGGTTTGTGCGAGCAGTGACAAAGTGCCGTCATTGGCTACCAAGAATCTATCTACCCCGTTTTGTTGGAGCTGTAAGATGTTGCCTGAACCACGTTGATCTATTAAGAATGAACTCCCCCTGCCCCCTCTTTGGAAAAGAGGGGGTGTACTGGTCGCATTAGCCAATTGCCCATCGTCTTCGCCTAAGACAAAAGTGTTGTTAATATTTCTAAAGCCTAAACTCATAAAGACTAAAATTTTACCTGATGTGCCAATAGTTTCGTTTTCAAAGTTTTCCAAAGCTTGACCAATTACTTCGCCGGAATGCACAGCTTTCATAGCATAGCCCGGGAAAGTTTTAGACAAAGTTAAGTAGTCGCCAATCTTGATATTGCCGTTTTCATTAGTAACTTTTACCGGCACTCGCCCATTTAAAGCCACCGGCACAGTGGAAGCACTATTAAACTCTTGGGCTTTATAGCCATTCAATAAAATACCGGGCTGAGTAGAAACTACACCGAGCACAGCATTGGACCTATAGGTCGTATTGGACATATTGGTCATATTTGCTTTTTTGACAAAGATGGGAGAACCACCATCTGCCATTACCACATCTCCGGCTTCTAAACTTTCGTTAGTTGGATAATTTTCCGCCACGTCCGCACCGGTGGTGTATGCGCCTACCGCGTAAACCGTGCCGGCCGTAGAAGCACCGGTGCAAGAGTCGTTATTGTCCACACACAGCCAGCCATTAGCGACTTGCACGTTCTTACCACTGGCGTTAGAGCCAATATGCAAACCTTGAAGTGGGCTACTTGTGCCTATACCCACATTCCCATCATATTGAAATCTTACTCGCTCAGTGCCACCATTGGTTTGGAAAATATAGTTATTATTGGCATTAGAACTGAAACCGGTTGAGAAAATAAAGGCGGCATTATTTCCATTGGTAAACAATGCTTGATTGCTAGTATCAACTTTTATCAACGGCACATCAGCCTCAGCCGAGTCACCAAACATTAAACTTTGATTATTTGAAAGACGAATATTACCTCCCACGACTACCAATTTTTGAGTTGGTGTAGAAGTCCCCACCCCCACATTCCCCGCTTCGGTAATGCCCAGAGCAAAAGTGTTGCCACTGTTTACCCGCCAAGCAAAACCACCGTCGGCTTGGTTGGTTTCCCACAATAAATCACCATTGGAAGTGCCGGACATTAAACCGGATATGGTGGAATTATATGAGTTAAGTCCGGGACGGGTTAGTCTCAAAGGAGAAGTGCCGGAAATTTCCAAAGTTGCCAATGGCGTAGATGTGCCAATACCCACATTCCCGCCATTACCATTTAAAGCCAAAGGCAAATATGCAGAACCACTATTAACGACTTGAATGTGTCCCACACTATTGGTGCCGTCCATTCCCATAGAAATTAGCTTTTTGGGTGAGCTGGAATCGGAGATGGTTAAAATACCGTAATCGTTAGTATATAAATCAGAACCGCTAATATGCAGTTTTTGGGCTGGAGTAGATGTGCCAATGCCCACGTTCCCGCCACTGGGCTGTAAGTTTAACGCATAAGCTACTGCACTGTCGTTTCTCATACTTTGTAGCCACGTGGCACCGGAAGTTCCATTGTTGGCAATAAACAAACCATAAGCATTATTACTGCCCAGCATAGACACCCCAGAGGAAGGAGCAGTGCCAAGTGTCGGCTCAACCGCATCTGTGCTTACAACGTGCAAAGTTTGGGAAGCGGAAGTTACGCCAATGCCCACTTTACCGCCTCTAGGTTGTAAGAGTAAGTTATAAGCAGTTGCAGAGCCGTCAAATCTATCTACTTGTTGGAAAACATCACCGGATGATAGAACACCCACCCTTAAACCATAAGCTCCGCTATCACCCAACACCGAAAATTGCCCACTGGCAGTAGATAAGCCTAAAGCCGGAATTGCCGAAAGTGAAGACGAAGCTACCGACAAAGCCTGCAGTGGGGAGGTGTGGTTAGTGCCAATCCCCACCCTGCCACTGGCTGTGGTGGTTATGTAAACTTGGTCGTTTGTAAGGTTATATGAGTTATACAAAGCCGTAGCTCCGGCAGATCCACTAAGACCTATCATCCACCTTGCTGTGCCGGTATCATCTCTATACCTTATTTGCCCACCATAACCCGCATTAGCTGACTTTGTACCCACTCCAATCACATTACTATTTACATCAAGAGCAAAAGAAGGACTCACTGTGCCAATACCCAGATTCCCCCCAGTTAAATGACTTGCACCATTTGCCAAGAGTCTAACACTTTCTGTTCCATCAGCTTTCCAAAGTCGCATAGCACCATCATTTGACGACCAAGCACCAAGAGTTGCTTGTGCACCACCCACTGTGTTGGTTACATATATAGCACTATCTCCTGTACCAGAGTTTCTAACCTCTAATCTAGCTGTTGGAGAACTAAGACCGATACCAACATTCCCAGCAGTTGTAATTCTCACTTTTTCCACATCGCCTGCGTGTAAACTTAAATCATTAGCTACCTGAGCCCCAACTATAGCTATACCGGCATCCCAAGAGAGAACCCCTTGAGTTGCATTATTACCAAAATTAAATCTCCCATCACCCCTAAATTTATAATAGTCGTTAATCACTAAAGAATAACCACTGGAGCTAAGGCTGTCTTTAATGGCTAAGGTGCCAGCTGGAGAAGTAGTGCCAATACCCACATTGCCCGTATGACTTACTCTTAAAATAGAAGTAGATGATGATGAGGCTATGTCTAAAATCGGGTTGGCACCAGCTGTGCCTACGACGGCTAATTTACTAAGTGGGGTAGTGGTGCCAATCCCCACATTCCCCGCAGTTCCATCCCAAGTCATAATTGGCGTGGTTGTTGCACCAAAAGTTCCTTTGAACAAAGTCAAGGTATTGTTATTAACCATAGCTAAATTATAATTATGGTCAGATGTTTGGTGATAAAATTCCAAATTACCTGAAATTAGTTCAGAACCACCACCCCCAGAAATTCTTATCCTTCCAGTAGTATCTGTTCCGCCATTAACTTCCAACTTTCTACCAGGAGCCGTTGTCCCAATCCCCACATTTCCCCCACTCGCAATATGCATTCTAGCTGATGCACTACTGTTGGTGTAAAACTCTATTGGAGAAGCTTCCATTGTGTAAAGCGAAAGTGTGCCTGTGCCTCTGTGAACCAGTTGAGAATAAGCATTAGCCCCTCCATTACCTCTTATCAATCTTAAACCAAAATCGGTGTAAGTCGCATCGCCAATAATATCAACATAAGAATAACCATTACCTGACCGTGCATTCCCTACATCTATATAAGCATCTTGGGTTGATGCATCTTTTCCTACAAGCAAATTACCGACGTTGCTCACATTTCCATTATTATCTATGGTCATCAGATTATTGTTATCCTCCCTTAAATATATAGAACCTGAACCATTGGCATTCAAAAACACACTTCCAGTATCGTTGGCGAGCAGGGTATAAGTTGTATTTACAGACGGAGAACTATTTAAGTAGAGAGCATTGTATGCAGATGAACCTGACCACTGACCAAGGTGTATTCCATTGGTGCTACCTGCAATAGAAAGTTTTGCAGATGGAGTGGTGGTGCCAATGCCGACGTTTCCCCCATTCGGGTTTAAAGCTAGATGATAGCTAATGGGAGCAGAGAGAATATCCGCTTTACCTTGTATAAAGGCGGAATTGGTGTCATAGCCAAAGTCAATTCCTCGGTTAAAGTAGTTGTTGCCTATTCGTAATTGTGGACTTACATTAGCAGATTGATAGATTTCTAACTGACTTACAGGTGTTGTTGTGCCAATACCAACATTACCACCAAGAGCATTTATAGCTAAAGATTTAACTGATGAAGCTCCATAATCGTAAGCTTCTATTCTTGCATAAGAATTTCCACTATATCCAGGTTGCTCTAAAATTAATGCTTTTCTGTTTGCCCCACCACCATCTGTAATTAAGACACGACCAGTTGTACCACCCGCTACTTCCAACTTATCATTTGGACTCGCTGTGCCTATACCCACATTCCCCCCGTTCGGGTTAATTGCCAAATTCTTATAAGCAGTCCCCTGATGAACCGCTTGAATAACACCATAATCTCCAGTTAGGAAGTATCCTAAACCTAATATTTTACCAGTGGCACTTCCAGACTGTCCCATTACTACACCATAATCATTACCAGCAGTATCTATTGAAAGTTTGTATTGGGGAGTGGTGGTTCCAATGCCTACATTCCCAGAAGTCATATTTATACTAAATCTTTCTTGTCCGCTATTTATAGTTAAATAAGAATTAGTGTCCGATGGACCAAAATCCAACCTACCGGCACTAGGGGTATATTTCATACTCATGTGATTAATCCCAGTGTCGTTGAATTTAATTCCAATACCATTAGAAAAAGTTTGTGCACCAGAATAATCACCAATGGTCATAAAAGCACCGTTAACATTTAAAGCCGAGGTGGCAACCCCGCCATCATTATTGGTGCCTAATAAATTAGTATTGCCTTCCACTACAAGCTTAACCGCCATTGATGTTGTGCCGATACCGACATTTCCTCCGGAAGCATTTATGGCTAAGTTTTTATTGGCTACTCCGGTTTGCACAGTGTTTATAAAACCAACATCGTTTGAAGCATCGTATCCTAAAAAGATTTTTTTAGTCGGTGTGGTGGAATCGGTAATGGCAAAAGCCCCACCGGCATCGTTGTTGTATGTAGCGGAAGAACTTACTTGCAATTTCCAGTTTGGTGTCGTGGTGCCAATACCCACGTTGCCGACACCTTCTTGCAAAAATAGATTGCCACTTTGAGCTATACGCAAAGCATTTCTTGATGCAACATTGTCATAAATAATAAAATCATTAGAAGCATTTTTTCCTGTAAACCATTTTGTCGCACCAGAGCTTTGCAAGGCAATCAAGGATTGTGCCGAACCACTAGTATCACTTAAATTTAATCTCACATCTGAACCTTCAATGGCCAATTTTGCCGAGGGACTTGTCGTTCCAATACCGACATTGCCAGCACTTGTAATTCTCATTTTTTCTGTTCTTGAATTCTGATTACCTGTATAAGTATAGAAAGCCAATGCCGCTGCTACATTGTGCGCAGAGTCATAAACCGCACTCAATCCTGGAGCACTGTTATAATACAAGCTGTTGTAAAAATTAATATCTCCTAGATATAATGAGCTTCCTAACGGAGAACCTGCACTTGTTGTACTTGAAGAGTATTGCCCAATATCACCAATGATATTTAATTTTGAAAATAGTGAGGTATTCCCAATCCCCACATTCCCAGTCTGGTCCACTACCAAAAGTGAAGTGCCGGTGGAAGAAGCAATGTTTAAAGGGGCTTTACCACTAGCGCCCTGAAGGTTAAAAGTATAGCTGGAAGATGTGGCATTCACTCCAGCCACTGTGCCGTTGTCTATTAAGACTCCGGTAGAGAGAGTGTTGGCTCCAGTAAAACGAGCTACATAACCATTAGTGCCACTGCCGGTGATTTGGTTACCACCAAATAATGTAGATGTAGCTGTCCAAGCATAACCGGTAGCAGTAGTCATAAGGAATTGCCCACTCGTGCCAGCTGAGTTAGATGAATCATACAAAATACCCGTGGCTCTTATGTCA
This sequence comes from uncultured Candidatus Saccharibacteria bacterium, assembly GCA_964436545.1. GTDB lineage: Bacteria > Patescibacteriota > Doudnabacteria > UBA920 > UBA920 > JBBTRN01. Next base: position 94,500 of record CAYTCJ010000003.1, on the reverse strand, counting down.
CCTACAACAGAAAGTGTCCGACCGGGGGTGCTGGTGCCGATGCCGATATTGCCAGCAGTGGTAATAAATAAATGTTCAGACCCAAGCGAATTTTCAAGGCTTGTACCGTTAGACTGTGCACGGATTAAAAACTCCGTGGCTGAATCCAATTTCTGAAGACGAATTGCAGGTTGTCCACTTGCACCTCTAAAATAAGTATAAGCATTATTTCCACCGACTACATCAATTATTCCTGTAGGAGTTGTAGTCCCAATGCCCACATTTCCACTGCTATCTATAACCATCTTGGTACTGTTTCCACCTACTTTAAAGGCCATTTGACTGTTGGGATTGTTATACACCACAGCTCCGGTAAAAGCCGACGAGTGACTGCCAAATATAAGTCCCGCGTTACTTGCGGAATTACTTATAACAGTCAAATAGTTGTCTGTGCTAATACTGTCTAAAGTTAACGAAGTGCCTGTTGTGGGAGTAATACCACTATTAGTAGCTCCAGCTACCACTAACTTGGTTAGAGGGGTGGTGGTGCCAATGCCTAGGTTACCATTTGTATCCAGTCTCATATATTCATTACTACCGCCGGCACCAAATCTAATAACACCAGCACCCCCTGGGTTTATCCATGTATTATTTGATGTATCACTTTTTATAAGCGGAACAACATCTGTACCAGCAGCATTAACTGTGTACAAACCATTATTATTTGGTGCAAGGATTGCTCCTGTTTGAATTTGCAGTGCAGTACTCAAACCATACAAAGTGCCAACTTTATTTATCAATAAACCAACATTTGGTGTAGTCGTTCCAATCCCCACATTCCCCGCTTCACTTACTCTAAGCACACTCGTTCCAGTAGATGACGCTAAATCTAAAATGGGATTTGCACCAGCTGTGCCGACTACAGCTAATTTACTAAGTGGAGTGGTGGTGCCAATACCGACATTGCCATTTTTATCTCCGGTCAAGAAAGTTGTACCTCCTGCAACCAGTCCTAATTTAGTACCTCCTAAAGTAGAATCATAATACCCTTGAATAGCTCCGTACTGTGTTGCACTACTAGTTGAATAACCTATTGCTAATTGAGCCCCAGTCCCATTTCCTGTTCCTGGATTAATTAAATACTGAACAGTCTGAACTGAACCATTATTTGCTGTACCTCTAACTTCCAAAGGAGCCGAAGGCCCGCTAGTGCCAATACCAACATTTCCTTGAATTATCGCCCCGTTTGTTGGTGGTTGAGTGCCAGCATATGTTGAACCAATACCCAATCCAGTATAAATACCCGTTCCTCCATCCCCCCTCACGCTGAACATTCCCGTGCCACTATTATTTTGAACGGTAAAAATTGTCGTTCCCGAACCCAAATCCCCACCTCTTGCTATCAATGCAAGACCAGAACCACCTTGTACATCCAACTTCGCACTTGGACTCGCTGTGCCAATCCCCACATTTCCACTTTCTGCCACTCTAAGAACCGATGTGCCGGTGGAGGAAGCTAAATCTAAAATGGGATTGGCACCAGCGGTGCCTACTACAGCTAATTTGCTAAGTGGAGTTGTTGTGCCAATGCCCACATTGCCGGTATTAAAATAGGTTATACCCGATGCACTGGTAGCATCAAAATAAATGGAGTTCACACCACCGGTCTGCAAAGACAGTAACCCACCGGCAGTAAAACCCAGAGCTCTTATAGCCTCATTACCATCATCAGACTCCCTAATTACCAAACCTTTCCCGGCACTTGTTGGTTTTATTGTAAAATTATCCGTTAAATTAGTAGTATTAACCCCAACATTTCCTGTTGCAGTATTTACAAACAAAGTAGGAGTAGAACCTGTGGCAACATTCAAATTGCCATACACATCTAACTTAGCTAAAGGTGAAGTTGTGCCAATGCCGACGTTACCCCCATTCTTTACATAAATGGCAGAAGTGCCACGAGTTTGGATGTTAATATCTCCCCCGGCAGAGTTTGCGTTATTTATAGTGACGTTCCCGGTACTAGTATTGCCGGCTATGCTAAAATCCCCGCTACTGCCGTTATAAACGGTAAGTGTGCCGGCAATATTTCCGGCTGTACTGCCAATTTGCAAGTTAGCATTATCAGTGACTGTTAAAATATCCTGGGCGTTGGAATTGTAAGTGGCAAATGACAAAGCACCACCTGTCCCCGTACCTTGCACGGACAATCTGGCCTGTGGGGTTGTGGTGGCAATCCCCACGTTGCTAGAATTGGCAATGGTCATTACAACCGAATTAGAAGGACCACCATTAATAAAGTTTAAATTATTGTTGTAATTGTAAATGGACTTATTATTCCCAAAATCTATCCAAGAACCAGCGTTAGTGAATCTTAAATTACCATTAATTTCCAAAGCCTGAGAAGGACTCGTGGTGCCAATGCCTACGTTGCCGGTGTCATTTTTTATTCTTAGTCTTTCACCACCGGCACCGGCGCTTAAAACTATATCCCTGCCGGAACCGGAAACTATATTCAAACCACCAGACTCCTGCAAATACGAAGACCCGGACAACCCATCAAGCAAAATTTTGGAACCGTCTAAAATCCCAATTGAACCGTTGTTACCAACCGCGGCCACCAATGTGCCGTTAGCCTGTTGCCACTGCTGTATATTAGAAGCTCCGTTGTTATCGGCCTGCACAATCAGACCAATAGTGGAATTGGCATTCGGATAAATCTGCAACTTCGCACCCGGAGTCGTGGTGCCGATACCCACGTTGCCACCTTCTTGTTGTAGAACTAAATCGCGCCAGGCATTCCCTGCCTCCACTGACTGGATAAAGCTATACATCGTGGAAGCAGAAGTATTTACACCAAGCAACAAACGCTTTATTCCATTGCTATTGTCGCTAATTCGCAATTGACCATTGGCATTGCTGGGGTTAGCGGATGTACCTGCAACCTGCAACAAAGCTCCCGGAGTGGTAGTGCCAATACCAACATTACCGCCACCTTTTACAACTAATGCATTAACTGGTGTACCCGATGTTTGAGTTCGGACGTAAATATCACCATTAGCATGATTGTATGTATTGTCCAAATAAAGTACACCTGAACCATATCCATAACTTAGTCGGCCTTGAGCAGTAGTATCATCACCAAGAGCCAGTGTACCTGATCGGCGAGCGCTATCAACTGTTGAGCCTCCGTAAATTGTTGCTGAGATAGCACTCTGAGCACCATACACATCCAATCGACTTGATGGCGTCGTGGTGCCAATGCCCACGTTGCCACCATTTTTAATGGTAATTTGACCATTGGCATTCGCACCCAATTGCAAATCACCACTCAAACCACCCCCAACATAAGCTGAAGTACCAAGCATACCTATGAGCCACGACCCCCCCTGACGATATGCTTGACCAGAGCCAATGATATTTATATCTCCCGCATTGACTTCTAATTTATTCCCTGGATTTGTCGTCCCAATCCCCACGTTGCCAGTGGGTAAAACGGTAAGCAAAGTGGTGCCCGTAGAAGAAGCAATGGTTAAAGGATTTACCGCTCCACTGCCTTGAATGGCAAGAGTGGAAGAAATGGTGTTAGTGCCAAGGTTAAAATATTTGTTGGCATCATCCCAGAAAAAATTAGAATTATTTTGGTTTAACACTCCACCCACCCCGGCAAAAATTACCGACCCCGGTGTCATGGTAGCTAAAGTTAAATTGCCGGTATAAGTGGAATTGCCGGACACAGACAAATTTGTAATGGTGGTGGTCGCCAGAGTAGAAGTGCCTATCACAGATTGAGCACCAGACACAGATAACACGGATAAAGAAGTAGTCGCTAAAGTGGAAGTGCCCACCACCGACAATGTGCCACTAATTAGCTGATTGCCAGATACCACAGCATTACCTGTGGTGGTGGCATTGCCATTCACCACTAAGGTGGAAAAAGTGCCACTAGCCGAAGACAGCGAACCACTTAAATTAAAAGTGCCCAGCACCGTTAAATTACCCGTGGTGGTCGCATTGCCGGAAATATTTAATTGACTAATGGTCGTGGTAGCCAAGTTAGATGTGCCAGCAACATTGAGTGTGGTAATGTTCGCGGTAGATAAACCCGTATTGCCCGAAACATTTAATGTTCCACCAATGCTCGCATTGCCCGTTGTGGTAAGGTCACCCACGCTTAAAGTGGTAATTACTCCGCTGTTCGCGGAGAGTTGGGTGGAAGACAAACTTGTGCCACCGGTAAAATTATTCGCCGGCACCGGCGCGTAATAGGCATACGGCACATACCCGCCAGCGCCCACGGTTTGACCATTACTGCCTTGCAGACCCTGAGCGCCCGTGTCGCCTTTTTCACCTTTAAATTTTCCTTCGGCCAAATATTTATTTAATCTCTGGTCTATCAGTTGATTCACCAAGTTAGCATCGGCTGACAAAGACTTCACCACAGTCTCGGTGGTGAATCTGTCCCGAATGACAATTTGGTTACCGTTTTGAATTATGACCGGTGGTGTGCTGGAAGCGGGTTGACTCTGGGGCACAAAATTATTTTTATAAACCACAGCCGGCGTTTGATAATTTCTATACAAATCTTCCTGCAAATAATTCCACGCCACGGTAGAAACAAAAGCCAACACCGCCACACCCATAGCCAAGCTCGGGGCCAAAAAATTATTTCTGGCCTTAACCCGAAAACTTTCTTTGAGTTTTAACAAAGCATCTTTGCTTAACACCGAAAGCGGAGCAAAAGTTTTTTCCTCCGGTTCCAGGTTAGAAGCCACAGCCAAAGCCGAAGCAAATTTAGTTTTCAGTTCCGGCTTGATTTTTGGCTCAAAATCTTCGGCAGGTAAAACCGGAGTGGAAACCGTGGCGACTTGATTCGGCAAAGCCACCGCTTTTTGACTGTTAGCCAATTTAGCGTCCAGTTCATTGAGCTGAGTATTTAAGTTACCTATGCGGTAATTTAAATCTTCAAAAACTTTTCTTTTCAAATTGGAAAGATCATGTTTACTCTTTTCCACTTCTTGGCTTACTGCCCTCACTTCCGGCACAGGGACAGACGCCGAAGGTGCAATAACCTTCACCGGCACGGTCTGCACGGCTTCAATTTGCCCACTGGCGTTATTGGCCAAAAAGCTTTCCAAAGCCGACTGAGTGATTACCCAATTTCTGCCAATTTTAAAACCTTCCAGCTTTCCAGTTCTACATAAAAAACCAAGGTAGTCTTGGTGATACCCGGTTTTTTCACTTGCTTCAGATAAAGAAATGAAATTATTTTGATTTTTGCTTTTTGTATCTTTCACTTTAAACTTCGCTTATTCTTAAGTGGATTTAGTTAATCTCGGATATCCGATTTATTAATTTAACTTATATATATATTATACTTTTTTTAAACAAGTTTTTAAAGACTTTTAAGCAAAAAAATTTTGTAAAAAACACAAAATTTTTTACAAAAGTATGTTTCACTCATTACAACATAAATTTAATACTAACCCTAATTTAAATTTATACCTAAATACTTAAATTTGGTTTTTAAAACCAAGCCTAAATTTTATTTTTGTCGCTATTAAATATATGGCAATATCCTTAATATAATTATTCACGAAAATTGAAAAAAAAATCCTATAAATAGATTTTCCTACGTGAAACTAAATACAATCAATTTAAAAGCTTAACTTAAGTTAGCTAACACACCCAACTTAGCCAAATGGCTGAATGTCTTATATCTTAAAACAAAGATTTTGACATTTTTTCACTCAATTAAAATTTTAAGCATGCAAAATATTTGAAAATTAGGTTTTGCAGAAAATTGCCTACAAAATACGTCTCCTTTAAAATAAGCGCAGAAAAAGTAAAATCTCGGATACGCTATAACCCAAACTCCAATAAAGTTTGTTGCGCTTTTAATTTAATTGAAGTTTTTGTTCTTAGTCTCCAGACTTATAAACTATAAAATTCAGGAAATGAATTCTTTGGCTGGTAACCCATTACAAAATTTGAGTAATAATCTACTTATACTTTTTATATTGTATTGTCGCAAAAATTAAAAGTTATATATTCTCTGAAACTATAATGAAACTGTGAACTTAATCGATTTTTGTTTAAAATTATCTGTTCCACGCAATATTGCTAAAAATTTGTTTTAGGGACACGTTTTCGCATAACTTTAGGTTAAATTATCCACAGCTAAGTTGACCAAATTTTGACAAATTATTTTATTCGGAGTATTGTTAGAAAACAATTTAAGTAATTCAAAAAAGGAACTCTGGTGAATATCCTACGAAGCTTTAAACGAAGTAGGATAATATTCCGGGACTGTGCCGCAACAGTAATGTTTGCCACTTTTGGCAAAACGAGTCTGGTCTATTTTGGATTGTAGAAATTTCCCGAAGCAGGATAAATTATATCGTTGCTTTGGCAACGATTTATTTTTTTTCGCAAGATTCTCTAAAGCCTGACAATAGGACATATGGGACAAATGTGGCAAATAGGACAAATAAGAAAAATGAAATATGGGACAAATAGGACAGATGCGACAAATAGGACAGATGAGACAAATAGGACATATAAAAAAAGAAGTATGGGACAAATAAGACAGATGGGACATATGCGACAGATAGGACATATGTGACAAATAAGACTTATACGACTTATACGACCTATATGACCTATCCGCCAGCTGGCGGAGTCCTATCCCCTAAAATTTTAAAGCAAAAAAATAATTATTAATTTTAAAAAATATGAAAAGCAAATCGTTTTATGCCAGTCTCCTACTCTTAAGCTTGACCTTGAGCTTTTTTTCTCCGCTCACAGTTGCGAAAGCTTACGACAAAACTTCAGCCGAAAAATATTTATTGGCCCACAGCAATAACGGCTGGTCAACTATGGGACTTACCGCTTTAGGGAAAACCGGTTTGGATTTGGATTATTTAAAAACTGTTTCCGGCACCCATGCCATTGATTTTACCAAACCGATTTTAGCCATTACTGCCGTTGGTCAAGACCCCAGAAAATTCGGTTCGCAAGATTTAGTCGCCAAATTAAAAACTTTTTACACGGCTAACCAAATTGGCGATACCCAAACCGTGAACGATGACATTTTTGGCATTTTGGCTTTAGTCGCCTCGGGCGAACCGCTTAACGATAGCATAATTGAAGATGCCAAAAAATTTGTTTTAGCCAAACAAAGTTCCGATGGTGGCTGGGGTTATGCCTTGTCGGCTTCCAGTGATTCTAACACTACGGCTTCTGCCATCTTAGCCTTACTCGCCGTGGGCATCTCCCCTACCGATACAAAAATTACATCTGCCATTAACTTTTTAAAAACCTGTCAGAATTCTGATGGCGGTTTTACCTATGACCCAAAATCTGAATGGGGCACGGACAGCGACACCTCTTCTACCGCTTGGGTTATGTGGACGCTGAATGCTTTAAAAGCCAATTTGGCAGATTGGCAAAAGTCCGGAAAAACTCCCAAAGATTATTTAGAAAGCTACCAGCACACTTTTGGTTATTTTATCTATCCGGGTTTGGGAGAAAATGCTTTAAGTGCCGACAATACCGCATGGGCCATAATTGCCTTAGAAGGCAAAACTCTCCCGCTAAACATTATTACGCCGGTTAAACTCCAGTACAACTTTAGAATTGAAGGCTTAAGCGAAACCATTTGCGAAGGCAAAACCCCGGGCACTACGCCTATGGACATTATTAAAACCGCTACCACGCTTTGCGGATATACCTATAACATTAAAGATGGAAATTATTTAACTAAAATTAACGCCGAAGAAGCCAGCGGAAATAGCGGTTGGCAATACTGGGTAAATTTGGTGAAGTTAAACCAATCCGCCACAGATTATCAACTTAAAGAAGGCGATGAAGTGCTCTGGGCTTATGGCGACATTGCCATAAAACCGTTAAAGCTTACCGCTACCCCTACCGAAATAACTTCCGGGCAGAATGTAGATTTATTAGTAGAATCCCAAGACACTACTAACAAGCCCGAGGCTAATGTAAAAATTTCACCCCTGACTACGGACACAAACACCAATTCCCAAGGCAAAGTAAGCTTCTCCCTACCCGATGGCTACTATAAAATTTATGGGGAAAAACCTGGGTTTGTCCGAAGCGCCAAAACTTTGCTAAAATTCGGCAATCCCGGCACTGCCGGCATAGATTTAAGTGTCGATGTGCAAAGCGGATCGGTTGCGGGCGCCTCCACTACTAATCCGGCGAACCAAACTATTGCCTTTGCCATTGAACCGGGCAGTTTAAGTTTTGGACAACTTAAGGGTGGACAAACTGCCAAAAAAGCTTTAACGTTAAAAAACCAAGGCAGTAAAGCCTTAGTCTTTGAAGCCGAGGTTAAAACCGGACCCATCTTTAAGGATAACTTACTTCTGGAAGGTAAATTTTGGAAACAATTCAAAAAAACCGTATCCGGCAGTCAAACAGCGGTAATTGAAAGTTCGTTAACCATCCCTCAAGGCGCTAACCCTGGCAACCAAACCGGTCAATTAATTTTTTGGGCCCAGCAGAGCAACATTGGAAATTAAACTTAAATAAACATTAATTAAGCACCATACCTAATAATTATTCACTCTCCGCTAAAAAATAATTCCAATGTGATTCTGCTGGGTGGGCCCAGCAGAGCAACTAATTTAAAACTTCTACGGTCCACCAATTTAGTATATTAATAGTCTTCGAGTGAGTCTTTTAGGCGAGTCGAGAAGCACTTATCAATAAAAAGCTAAATTTTGGGTTCTCCACATTGGCCTGAACACTAAAATTTAGTAAGCCCATAGGTTCTATAACTAATAAAATTATGATTAAACTATTTTTAACCCTCATACTCTTACTTATACCCATTACCACCCAAGCTTCGGGCATGGCGGTTTTTCCCGACCACCTGAATTTAAATACCTCGGGATTTCAAACTTTAAGCATCACAAACCCCAGCCAAGATGTTTTACTCTTTGAAGTCTATGCCGATGAATTTAAAGACTTAATAGACATTACACCCAAAAGCTTTACTTTGGAATCCGGCGCGCAAAAAAAAGTTAAGGTGGGTTTAAGCTTATCAACCCCCCCTACTACCTCTGACTCAAAAGATGATAAAAATGCTATCTCTAAAGATCACCTCTCTTTATCCAAATCTCCTTCTCTTCCCCCCCCTTTGTCCAAAGGGAGGGTAGGGGGGGTTGTTATGAACACCAACCTCTCCATTACAGCCAGCGCCTTAAGCCAAACCGATGCTAACGTAGCCATTGGCACCAAAATCCCCTTAACTCTACATTTAGACCCGCCCCCTGCCCCGAATATTTTTAAAACTTTACTATATACCCTAATTTTTGCGCTAGTAATTTTCTGTCTAAGGTTTTGGTATAAAATATTTAACCTCTTTAAAAAGCTGTCCCATTAAGGACAGCTTTTTAAAGAGTAATTGACTGGGCATATTTACTCAACAACGACAAACTTACTTAATTGTGTCATCCCGGCCGAGGCTTTAGGAGAGCCGGGATCCATAACTCATAACAAAACCTGGATTCCGGATAGTCCTCCGGGCTTCCGGAATGACAAAGTGTGGGTATTCATTTTACTCAACCACTATTGTGTATGACCCAGTTTTTTATTCCGTACATACTTCGTATCTGTCGAATCAAGTCCTGTCCACTTGTCTCCTGATTAACCAATTTCTTCTTTTATGAATTAGATATTAGGAATTAGAAATTTTTCTCCTCCCTATCTTCCCGGAATTTCTATCCTGCTAGGCGTGGAAGTGGCGGAAAAATACGGCAACCACGGCGTGGAAGCTTGTCGGTTACTGCGCGAACCATCTTCTTTTTTATAATCTATAATTGCTCGGTTATTAAACCGCGAAGTGGAACCTAACGGTGCGGGTGCAATTTCCGCTGTGACTAAAATACTCTTTACTTCCCCAATTAAGACATTCTGCAAACTAAAGGTTAAGGTTTGATTAGGCGAAGTGCCCGCTTCTGTGACAGAAAGATTGGTGCAAGTTCCGCTCCCGCCCCCTCCGGTGCATTGTTTGGTATTCCACCCGGTGGCGGGTTTTTTGAGGTTAGTTAAATAATCAGTGACAATTACATCTTTTGCATCATAAAAGCTATTATTGTTATTACACACATTAATGGCAAAAGTAATAAGATTTCCGCCAAAAAACTTGATTGGAGTGGCGCCTAAATACGTGCCTTCGGCGGAACCATTACAAGCTGTCGCCGTCGGATTCACTCCGGCTACGGTAATCATATCTTTATCGGACGAAACAATATTCGCGGTGCAGTCGTTGGCAGATATGGGGTTATTACTCATGGGCATTAATGCCGACTCTCCGGCTCCACCCGCATTATTATATGCCGAAACCCAGAAATAGTAAGGGTTGGTATTGGGAGCACTAAAAGTATACGTATACGCTTGGCCGGTGCCGGCTTTAGTGGTGGTGGTAACCGTAGCCACCCTTTGAGCGGTCTTTTCGCCAGCAGTTGCCGGCGCGGTGCCGGTTTGGTTGGCATACACATAGAACCCATCTTCATTGGTAGAACCATCGGTCCAGTTGATTTTAATGGTCTTACAAGCCACGCCTGTATAACCTCCACCACTCCCTCCCCCGCCTCCGCAAGTAGTAGAACTGTTATCTCCGCCCGGACAACACGATCCGGTCGGACACACCGGGGCCGGTTTGCTTAAAAAGTTAAAGGTGTAAGTAATGCTACTGCCGGCAGTTAAACTTTGGGTAACCGAAGGTGTAATAGGGGTATTGGGATCGATTAAAGCATTGGCTGGGCCACCGGAATTGTAAGTAAGAGTATAACTGCCGGGTTGCGAATTAGGATGGGAAGACGACACGCTTACCGCATAACTCCCACTGGCTACGGGCGAAGGCCCGCTTATTCCATAATTAATATTCACACTGCCGGCTTGATTGCTATTGTCTAAAGCATAACGCACATTAATAGTGCCGGTGGTGGGTGGCGCATTATTCACAGTTAAAGTGGCTGAGGCAAGCGCGCAGTTGGTGGCTCCGCCGGTGTGGCTAAAGCCGGTGCCGGAAATATTTGAGGTGCCGGTAGAAACTCCGCTAATGGTGGTTCCGCTTACTGTGGCAACCGCAAGATTAGAAGATGCAAAACTGCCACCGCTAAAGCCACTGGGAGCGGAAGCCGTAACAGTTTGACCGGGGTTGATAGTGGATGCAGACAGCGAAACCGTACCAACCGGACACGAAGCACTGGACACATTGTAAGTCACACCGGCATCTTGAGGACTGTTGGTGGCATTGGCATCTTTAATGCGAATACCGCAATTAGAAAAACTGCCTTCCACTGTCGGATCATTGACCGAAACCTTAACATCTACATATCCACCATTAGCTAAAATAGTTCCACCGGAATTTACCGGGATATTAGTTCCCGAAGCTGTAAGCAAATTACACCACGGGTCATTCCCTGTGCGTTCAAAAGTCCAATTTAAAGCTCCGCTCCCGGTATTGGTAATGCGTAAATCTTGCGCCGGAGGTTTACTGCCGTTTAAAACGGCATTAAAAACAAAACTCGTGGGACTTAATACTATAGTCGGTTTTAATTCTTGGACTGTTACTTGGACAAAATCAATATTAGACACTGCCCCGGGTTTATCGGTAAGTCTTAACACCTGGTAGGTATAAGTGCCGGGAGTATCATTAAAGGTTTTATAACTCCCATTTTCAGAAAAATTATCACAATTCCCTCTACTAGAAGGACGACTTACTGTATTATCTACACTAAAGGCCGATTGATCTAAATCGTAATTCCATTCGCACTTGGCAGTTCCGCTATCCATACCATATTGGTTATCACCCCATCCATTAGGATCATCACTCTCGTCGGCCGAAAGATAAATTCTTGTAGGCACGCCTTTGGTAACCGTTATACTTTTTTGATAACCGCCATCGTAGGTAGAAATTTTTGCTACTGCCACCGGCGCACCATTGCCCGCACAAGCCGTAACCGCTACCGGACTGCCGGTAGCTAAGACACGGGTAGATTCCACGCCATTAATGCTGGCAGATACCCAGTAGTTATAACTACTACCCGCACTGGGCGTATCGGTAAAACTTAAAGCGCTAATACTGCCTTGCACTAAACTCGCAGACGCCGAATTATTATTATTACTCGTGCTTCTATAAACATTGTAAGTCGCTCCGCTACCTCCTCCGCTTGCCCAAGTTAAATTTACATTGCGAGAAGGACAAGTCGCCAATACAGCGCTTAAATTGGTAGGCGGTGGAGTGGTCGCCTGTTGAATGACTAAATTATTTATGGCATTAGTGCTGGCACAATAGTAATCATCCGGTTGTTCTGGCACTAACCGACACGAGTTTGTGTAAGTATTTGGCGTATTGCCAGCTGTACAATTAAACACCGCTGAAGTTCCATTCCAATTTCCACTCCATGCACAAGATCCACTGCCCACTACCGGAGAAATTTGATTGGTATTTACTCCGTAATCACAAGTTAAAGTGTAGCTTGTGTTGGGTAAAGTTAAAGTTGCGGGCGACACACTCCCGCCAACAAAAGTTGTAGCATTACACTGAGGCACAGAAATATACGCGGTGTCGCTGGCTGTCCCGCCCGCTCCTGTGCAAGTTAAAGTATAGGTATGAACACCGGGAGTTATAAAAGCGGTTTTTTCCTCACTTCCGCTTGTATAATTTTTATCACCCGTAAAAGTGCCCGGCGCGCTTGTAGATTTACTGGCAGTGCAACTGGTGGCATTAGTTACTGTCCAAGATAAACTTACATTCGTAGATTGTTTCCTAGGCACAGCTAAGGGACTACCAGAGCTGGTATCTTGGTTATTAGCCTGTAAAACCACAGTAGGAGGCGGTCCGGCAGAAACGACTGTGCTATTAATGCCACTGTCGCGCTTACAATAATAATGGGGAGCTATGGTATTGGCTTGGCCTAAATTGTTGGTGCCAATGGTGCATAAATTTGGATAAGTATTGGGAGTCGTTGGCGCTGTGCAAGCAAAGTTGGCGCCAGTGCCGGACCAACCCATAAACGAACAAGTGCCACTGCTGGGAACCGGATTAATGGTCGTGGTGGTAGGCTGAACACCATAATTACACCCAATGGAATAACTGCCCCCCGGAGCTACCGTAGCCGGAGTCACCGAAGAACTAATTAAGCTCGGAGGCTCGTTGCAATCCGGCACAAAGACCCATACGCTATCGTTGGTTACGCCAAAATTATTACTGCAACTAATGCTATATTGCCACCACCCGGGTTGGCTTAAACTGCCGGTAGATACCGACCCACTGCTCAAAGAACCAGTAGCACCGGCAGACATCAGCGGTTGTCCGCCCCCTTGCGTGCTCCAAGTACCCTGACTGCCTAACGATACACAGTTGTTGGCATCACTCGTTGTCCATCTAAAAGTTCCACTTCCACCTCGGCTAAGAGTATCTTCCGTCCGATCATTAATAGTTAAATTTACTGTTGGAGGTGCTACTGAAACATTAATATTTTTATTACAAATTGGTCCAAACCAGCCTACATTATGTTGCCACATTCTTAAGCTTAAAGGACAACTGTATAAATTATTTCCCACTTGGGTACAGCCTTTCGCCGGTGGATTGGTAGGCGCAGTTACCGAGCCGTTAAAAGTGATGTTGTTATTAGGTAATACACTGCTTGTTGGCAAAATAGTAACCTGATCACCAAACACATAATCTACATTTCTGGGCCATGCCGTAATGCCATAAACATTTGGTCCATTACTGCCATTATGCCAAGTGCTACTGCCCACGTTTTTCGTGGTTACCGAATAATTAAAACTCGCCCCCGCATTTACCGCATCGGGCGCAGTAACATCGCCCAAACAAGAACTGGCATTCACCACAGTTGGATTTAACACGTTAAAATTAATGTTGGTATTGGCAGACAAACAGCCACTCTGTCCGGCACAAACTGCATTTTCCACTTTCACGTTTAAAGTATTATTCGCCACTGCGGAATTACTGCCGGAGGTCACGGTTAAAATTACACTGGCTAATTTACTGCTGTTAAAAGCAGTGGTTTGGGTATTACTGCCACTGCCAAAAGTGCAAGTGGAACCTGACGGACAATTACTTACCGTAAATTTAGCATTGGCAATACTCGCACCGGAATAAGTAGACTTAATGGCATAAACCGCAGAATTCCCTTTAACAACATCTTGCGAAACCGGAATGGAGTTAATGGTAATACTATTTTCAATTTGACAAGAGGCACTACAGCCATCACCATTAGCCACATTCCCGTCATCACACTGTTCAGTAGGCGCTTCGGTTACCAAATTTCCACAGACCGTGCCACCCGACCCACCGCTTCCACTACCGGCACAACTCCCACTAAACACATCGCTATTCCAGACTCCGGGCGTATTTTGCTGAGCTGAATAAGTGCAAGAAGTTTGCACGCAAGCACAACCCGAAGTGGTACAACTGGGGTCAACCGGATTACCGCTAAAGCCATCGCATACCGTGCCCGTATAAGTCACCCTATAATAGTGGGTTTGTCCTCCGCTAGATTCAATACACTGCACATTGGTATTTAATTGCCGACAAGCGCCAAAAGCCGTGCTGGGAAAGCAGGTGTTGTTGCAAACAAAGGATGAACCGGAGCCACCAGTACATGAGTCACTACATGATTGAAAACTACCTTGCCCGCTCGTTTCATTCTGCTTGCAATAACTCACATGTCCAAAACCATTCGTGCTGGGAGTAGTAGAACATTTATAACAAGTGCCTTGGGAATTATCGCATTTACCATCTGAACCACAAATATTGCTGGTGCAAGGGTTGTTATCATCGCAATCATTGGCACTTAAACAATTCACCACCGGTTTATTTACACAAGTTAACGTTTGGGCATTACAAATTTGACTTTGGTCATTACAGCAATTGCTTCCACAAGCTGTTTCGTTGCTCGCACAAGACCCACCACTTCCCCCAGTTCCCCCACTTATACAAGTGTTGGTTTGACAATTACTTCCGCAAGTTTTAGGGCAAGCGCCATTATTGGCACTACCTTGGTCGCAAGTTTCGTTACCTTCCGTCACCCCATTGCCACACACAGGTGATGGATTACAAGTCCCATTAGCACACACACCATTACCACTATCACAACTACCTCCATTACTGGCACTATAATCACAGCTACTTAACACCCCATTGGTGCAATATTGAGTGCCGGTGCAAGAACCACTTCCACAAGCCTCGTTAGCTGTGCATTGACCACAAGCTTCGGTTTGCGTTTCTGAATTTGAACCTGGGCAATAATCTCCTTCACAAGAAGGAGCTGGATTATTACATTGCTTTGTACAAGTTCTACTTCGGGTTCCAGGATTTCCGGAACAAGAGCTCCATTCGCCACATATTGGATCACTCCACCCGCCATCTACTGGTTGGTTTATATTCTGAATGCCACTATTTTCATCACAAGAATCTTTGGTGCAAGCATCACCGTCATCTACATTAATAGCCGGACCTGTAGTACAACCATTGGGACCTGTTGGGGTATCTATGCAAGTCCCTGCCAAATTGCACCGACTTGCTGTGCAAGCATACGGACCACCAGAACCTGAACAACTACCATTATTGCAAGCAAACGAAGTAATAGAACAGCTTACACCACTGCCATTACAACTACTACCATTGGGCATATTAGTTACCACACAACCACTCGCAGGATTACAAGTATAATTTTTACATTGAGCAGGCTCACCATCTGGACATTTTAAAGGCGAACTCTCACATTGGCCAGTAGCAGAATTACAAGTTTCGTTAACAGTGCACGCATTTGTATCGGAACAATCTTTTGGAATATTTTCACATTGGCCATCTGCGTTATTAAAACTGTCAGTAGTGCACAAATCTCCATCATCACAACTGCCTCCATAAGGTAAAGCTTGGACATTTAAATTAAATAAAAAACTGGCAAATACAACAAATCCCGCTATACTAAGTAATTTTATAATCTTTATTTTTTGTTTCATTTTATTTGTTTCCGGTTAAATTTTTTCAATAACAACTTTTAACCAGCAGTTACTGATTACTGCATTTACTATACCACAAATTTCGGCTTTAAAAAAATTGTGGATAACCAACTATTGACATTTTTCTAAAATTTGACAAATTCTTAAAAATCTTTTATAATACGCTTAGCACGTTTACATTAACGCGCTTCTTTTACCATCTCTAAAAATGGTAATTTTGGTGCGTTTGAGTCGGAGGACTTATACAATAAACGGGTTTTTATTTGTCATTTCCCCAATTTTGTCATTCCGGCCATGCCTGCCAACCTCTGGTGGGAGCCGGAATCCATGACTTTTTTAGGGAATCCATAACTATAACGTGTCATTCCGTCCGCCATCTGGCGGATTAATACGGAATCCAAGTTATTAGTTATCAATTATCAGTTAGTAGTTAGGCCTTCATACTGCCTCCAAAAAAGCGCAGAAAGCTAGTGAGTAGTGTAAAAGTGCAAAGAGAATAGTATTTTCTTTTTTCCCCCTCTCCTTATGAGGAGAGGGTAGGGAGAGGTTGTCTGCCTCTTACCCCTCTTCTCTAATCGCTTTTCTCTATTCTCTAATTCTGCTCTTCTTTGGAGGTAGCTATGAGGTTTGAAAGGATCACCAGCTGGGCGCTGGCGGTGGTCCTTACCATCGTCAGCGCCCACCTCTCCCCCGCATGGGCAGGGGAGATCTTCGGAGGGAGGGTGGCTAGCGAAGTCACCCTACCCGGCGAGTGTGCCGGGAACCTCCAACCGGCGGAGGGCTTGCCCCTTCGTCCGGCACTTATCAAATTTTCGGTCTCGCCGGACGGCCAATGGTTGGCTGTTTCGTGCGAGCTCCAAACCGGTGCCCACGCCGTCTTCGTGGGTCGCCAAGGTGTCTGGCGTAAATTAGACACCAAGGAGCCCTTATTCTTAAGGGCGTGGACGACCAACGGGCGGGGGCTTTGGATGCCCTTCCCAGCGTCCTTGCGCCTAACGAATCAGGCTCTCTGGTTTGCTAATTTCCAGGTCGGTGCATTCGTGCACCCGGCGAAAATTGGCAATGGAACACTTTACTACGTCCCCCTCAACGGGGCGGTTGTGAAGGTTTTCGAACGTCCCACTGATGGACAGTTCGGAACCTTTGCTTCCGACATTGTCCCTTCGCGGGATGACGTTGTGGTAATGCAAGGATTCGCCGCTGGCCAGCGGCGAATCATCCGCCTCACGGCGGATGGCAAGTCCGAGTACTTGCCCATTCCATCTGGCTTTTCGCCGCTATACGCGGCACCACTGGGGCCCAACGGGGCTTTTGTATCAACCGATGGCCAAGGCAAGGCCTTCATTGGCGAGAAGGCAGTCGTGGGACTGCCCCAGCGGGAATCGGTTCTCTTTGCGGCCCTCGGACGGGCTTTTGTCTTCCCTGCGGGAGACAATCTGGAAATCTACGAGGTGCTACCTACGGGTAGTCTATCCTCGCTGATTTTTCCAGCTAGTGCCATGCCGGTCCAACCGGGCGCGGCCAGTTCCGCAGGACTGCTGGTGGAAGGAGGAGGGCTCATGTTGGACTCACGAGAGTTTGACACCCTCTACCTCGGGACTAGTCGCCTCGTAAAAACGGGCGATATTGTTCTCGGGGTCCGGATTTCGTCGTTCGTGCGGCACGCGACCGCCATTGACGACAACGGGGCGATTTACTTCTCCCCGTCCGGGAACGTTACCCGGGTCTTCCGCCTTTCAACGCCACGGGTTAGTTCGGTTGCCCCGTCGACGGTCCAACAGGGACAGGACTTCACCATCACTGGTGACAGTCTCTGGTTCCCAGGGGGCTTGCGGACGGACCTCGTTCTCGGCGCGGGGGCGCCGGTGGACGCGTGCTCGGCACGGAGCTCTACGGAGCTTGTGTGCTCGAGCAAAAACTTCCCTCTCGGGAACCTGACGTTCGTAGTCAGGGTCTCGGATGGAAAAACGTCAGTCCGGAGCCAACCGGCTCAGCTGACGGTTTTACCCCCACCCGCAATCACCGTAACAGGGTTCACCCTGTCTCGCCCGCAGATAATGCGCGGTGAGACGGTGGATGCCTGTTTCGCCACCTCCGAGGCCCCCTCGGATGGATGGTTCCTATCTTTCAGGGGCAAATCTGGTGCCAGCTGGGGCATCGGCATTGGGACGCTTGGCCAGACCAACCAGGTCTTGGCCCGAAGCGCTTCGATGGACGACGTGCGGGTCGCAAACGACCACACGTGCGTCACCTCCCGTCCCAATGAGGACGGCGAGTTCCAGTTATTGGTCGGTGCGCGCGGTAATCGCGCCTCCGCCGGCCCGCTTCCCGTTACAGTCGAGGTTCCCAAACCTCGGCTGACTGTGTGTGAGGGGGAACCCTCCGCCGTCATGCCGATGCAAGGAACCGAGCGATTGGTCCCTGGGGGACTCGCTCGGTTCTGCGGTGAGAACCTAGACGGCTCCTCGGTGGAAGTTTTGTCCGGCTTTTCGGAAGCCGGCGATGCTATCCCCGAGGCTCTTGAGACGCTCACCACGACGAGCACAGAAGTCGTGGCCAAACTTCCCCTACTGGCGGGGGAAATTTGGATTCGGGTTGCCAGGGAGGGTTTGGTTAGCGAGTGGAGTCAAATCTACATCGCTGTACCCCCGCCACCCGAGCCCGAGCCGGCCCCTGAGCCGGCGCCAGAACCAGGGGAGGTGCCGTAATGACAGCCCTCCCCAACCCGTTTTCTCGCCCCACGCGGGCAACCCCCGCGTGGGCGCCAACCGTAGGCGGGAGGTAGAATAGATGAACCACATCTTTCTCACCTCCCGCTTCCGCCTCTCTTTCTCTCTTTAAAAAATCCTAATTTAAATAATTAAACTGGATTTTTAAAAACTCCTTTAGACAAAAACCCACAAAAGTGAGAAATTGTCTAAAATATTAAACCAAAAAACCTTGACCATTAACCTAATTAATAATGCATTATTCTTCATTTACTAAAAATCAAACATTATAAAAACACCCCGAGCATAAAGCAAAGGGTGTTTTTATTTTGTCATTGTTTAATATTCCACTGTGGCGTTAACCAAAACTTTCTGACTTGTCGGATCTGTAGATAGAATAATAATAAAATTTTGGTTATTTTTTTCCGCAATTAAAGTTTTTAAAGTGTCATTGTTTACATCGGCCACCATTTGCCATTGCTTTTCCAATAAATATTGTTTGTAGAGCGTGTAATTTTCCTGCAAAGATTTTTCACTTAAAAATTGGCGTTTGGCTTGCTTTTTACCCATAATAGTCACTTCCTCATTTTGCAAAGTCTTCTGGTTTAAATCCACTTGCGGAAAATCTTCGGGAAAATTTTTGGGTAAAATTTTATTTTCAAACGCAAACCTTTCCGGCAAAACCGTATTGGCCTGACGTTTTAAATTATTTTGCCACCTGACTACCCCTAAAACCACCACCACGAGCACAGCGGTTAAACCCACTAACCATAAAACTTTTTTTTCGATTGTTTGCATATTTAGTCTAAATTACACCGGACACTTAACTAACTTTTATTTTAAGGCAGATTCAATAATACTTTCAAAGGCAGAAAAAGGTTGAGCGCCCACCACTTTTTGACCATTAATAAAGACAGTAGGTGTGCCAGACACGCCGGCATTATTACCTGCGGTGGTATCAGCGCTCACAATACCCGCGGTTTCGCCATTATCTAAACACGTATTAAACTTCCCTGTATTTAAACCCAAGTCTTTAGCATACTGTTTTAAACTCTCCACTTCCAAACCTTTGCCATCGGCCTGAGCTTTTTGAAATAACACATCGTGATAGGGCCAAAACTTCCCTTGCCGGCTAGCGCATTCCGCAGCTTCCCCGGCTTTTTGCGCATTCTGGTGAAAACTTAAAGGATAATGCCTAAACACTACTTTGGCTTTACCCGTATCTACATATTTGGCTTTAATTTGCTTATACGCATCGTTAAAAAATTTCTGACAAAACGGACATTGAAAATCGGAAAATTCTACAATTTCCACTTTGCCCTTACCTAAAACCGGCGCATCTTTGCGAGCTTCCACCTTCACAACTCCGCCCGGTGCAGAAGGTACAGCCGAAGGCTGAGAAGGCTGGCTGGGGTTAGTGGGCAAAGTAATGGTATTGGTTTTGCCTACGGTGCCCAAAACCGTTTTTATATTTTGAGCCATTAAAGCACTCGCCCCCAGCATACCGCCGGCTAAAATAATTGAAGCGAGTAGCACGCTCATGGGCAAAGTTAATTCTTTAGAATGAGAGTGAGTGTGATGATGTTCGTTTTCCATAGTTGTTTTCCACTAATCACTGATTAACACAAATACACAGATTACTTAAAGCTATTTTTGTATTTGTATTATCAGATGCTTTGTAGACTAATTAATTACTCTTTTAATTATAACACCTTGCGGACTAAAAACTCCAATAATGCCAATTCTTAAATTATTTGCTTTTAAGTACCCCAATACTTGCCTAATATGCTGATGATATACACGGTCAGCTACTTTAAGTTCTAATACAACTGCATTATCTACTAAAAAATCTAAATAATACCGTCCAATTATTTTATCAGCAACAATTATTCTAGATAAAAGTTGTTCAGAAACCTTAAATCCTAAAGCTACTAAACTATTTTTTATTGCTCGGTAATAATATTTTTCTTGATACCCAAACCCAATCTCATTATACACCTCATAAAGCGCACCAATAATCTTTTTTGTTATTTCGGAATGTAAATAAACTTCGGGCATAAATTATTGGTCTGTAGCTGTGTATCTGTGTAATTAGTGATCTGCGAATATTATTCCGGAATGACTAGATTAAACCCGACTTTCAAAGTTTTGGTATCCCCTCGTCTGGCCAAACAGTCCGGATTGGCTTCTAAAATTTTTCGCCACTTGGCGCCATCGCCATAATATTTCTTCGCAATTTTCCACAATGAATCACCTTTTTTAACCGTATAACTCCCCTTAGTAATTTTAGCGCTTTGCACTTGACCTTGGTTTAAATTGTTCCAATAGGCATCGGCATTTACTGCTCCTCCGCTCGCCGGATAACCGGCTGGCATCTGGAGGCCCTGTGGAAATTGCAAACCACTTTGCATAGTAATCCCTGAATCAAACACTCTTATCGGATTCGCCTGTAATTGAGCGATGGAATTGGTTAAATTGGTAATTTGTTGCCTTAAGCCGGTAATTTCATTTCTGGCAGATTGTAAATCGGCACTGGTTTGATTCGGCGCATTTAACTGGTTGGTTAAAGCCGTAATTTTCCCTTCTAGCTGACCGATTTGTGCGGTAAGTTGCGTGATGGTTTGATTTTGCGTAGCATCAGTTGTGGTAGTAGTCGTTCCAACCCCTGCTCCTGATCCACTTCCCCCACCCGTGGCTCCACTCCCAGCCCCTCCACCTGTACTTCCACTCCCTGTTCCGCCTCCACCACCGGCACCTGCTCCTCCAGTGGCTCCACTACCCGTGGCTCCAGAGCCTGTGCCTACTCCGGCTCCACTCCCCACAGCTCCACTCCCTGCGCCAGTTGCTCCCGAACCAGATCCCGTACCTCCGGTACCTGTCCGACTGCCCGTACCTCCAGAGCCGGAACCACTTCCGGAACCGGTGCGGTTTAAATTATTCCAAAAACTTTCTGCGGTATCATCTTCCTCCTCTTCTTCTAAATCCAAATCATCGTTGTTAGTAACCCCAGCCGTAGCCGAACTACCCGCTCTGGAAAAACTACTGGCCGAACCACTGCCCGCTGTGGAAGTGGTAGAGGTTCTACTCGTGGTAGTGCTGGTGGTACCTGTCCCAGCTGAACTATTTGCCCGAGCGGCAGCAGCTGCAGCAGCGGCGGCTGCGTTCCCGTTAGCCACTGCGGTAGCGGTGGAACCGGCATTAGTTGTAGTACCGGTAACGGTAGAAGAAGTAGTACTGGTGCGATTTACACTATTGGTATTAGTAGTAGCCGGATTAGTTGGCCCGCTTCCGGAACCGGTGCGGTTTGAATTATTCCAAAAACTGTTGGTATCGTCATCTTCATCTTCCAAATCCAAATCATCTTCATCATCATTAGCTGTGGTCGCTGTGGATGTTCCACTTCGAGCCCCAGTACCCGAACTGTTAACTCCCGAGGCTGTAGTTGGGGCAGGCGCAGAACCGCTATAAAAGAATATGGGTCCCAAAATTCCTTGGGTAATGGCCGAATTAGCCGAACCTAACTTAATGCGAGTCGGCGCATTCACAAAACTGCCGGGAATATTACTTGGCACGGTTAAAGTGATTTTATTTTCACTAATTACCGCGCTCGTGATATTAAAAATTTGGCTATTGATAACTAACTCAAAGCGATTATAAGCATTCAGGCCTTGCCCCCCGATTTCAATTTTATAATTCGGCCCCAAGCGACTGCCCGCATTCTGACCTTGTTCATTAAGAGCAGTGATATTGCTTATTACTACGACAGTGGCAGAAGCGGTAGATAAATTCTGCCCCACTTGCACCGTGGCATTGGTTAAAGCCGTGGGGACTTGACCGTTGGCATTAGTCGCGACGGAATTTTGAATAATGGTAGAACCGGCATTGACCGGAGCATTCGCCCCCCCACTGGGTGCAAATAAATCTCTGGGCGTGCCGGTGGCAACTTGCACATTAACTCCCAACCTATCAGTTCCAGGCCTGCTGGCTTCGGCTTGTAAATTATCTATTGCGTTATAACCTTCTCGCATAATGGCCTGCCCCACTAACCCCGCATTTAAAGATGTGCCATTGGAAAAATGGATCATATACTCCGGCGCATTACGGTTATACACCGGTCCGGTTACAATTTGTCCGCCCGTGATACCATTGGCATTCAGCCATGCTAAAACTTGCTGAGCGCCTTCGTAAGTAATAAAGCTATAGTTGTCTTGACTCCCCCAAGCCGGATTATACGGCACAATGTTAAACCCACCGCCACCGTTATCTACCGCTGTGGTAAGAGCTTGGTTGGTATCGTAATAAGTTAAGTTTAAGGATCTCACCGAGGCCCGAAGCATGCCATCGCCCCATTCATTACCGGTGCGGGCTTGAATACTGCCGTCACGATTAGAAAATACGCCGGTTTGCGTGTTGTAATAACGGTTACCGCTTACAGTCCAGCCGGGTAACAGCTGGCCATTGGCCCCCACCGGAGCTTGACCGGAAAACACCCCGGTACTACTAATACCTCCGTTAGCAGTAGTTGCTCTCACCCACTGTCCATCTTGCACTGTCCAAGTCACCCCGCCCACCGTAGCCGTAGCGCCGGGAGTGGGCGTAATTCCAAGTTCGCTCGGTGTGCCGGTTTGAACGCCTTGAACTCTAAAAGTTGCGCTACCAGCAGATACATCTTGCCCATTTCTAACAATTACATATCTTTCATTCCAATCACCCACTTCACTTTCCGAAAAGGTGCCGGTAACGACCAGCTCATTATTTCCACCAATGGTGCCCAGTAAAGTTCGGGTAGTTTGGCCATTCATTCCTCCCACAATATAAACCTGTTCATTCGGATTTCCGCGAATTACCAATCGCCAATTTTGACCAACAGCTCCGGTAGTTAAAGGTTGGCCATTAGCGGTAGACAATACACCAGTTGGGGTATTTACCGGTGCACTGGTAGGCCTTTGAGGCTCTGTGCTTCTTTGCCACTGATTATTTCTAGCCACCCATGTGACACCATCTACCGTAGCTGTAGAACCATTAATCGGATTAGTGGAAGGCATGGCAGTGGGAGATGAATACACGGTAAAACTTGCATTACCCACCGATACATCTCTCCCGTTTCTCACCACTACATACTGCTCTTGCCAATTACCCACCTCACCCTCGCCAAACACTCCGCTGATTACCAATTTCCCATCATTCCCAATGGTGCCGAGTAAAGTTCGGGTAGTTTGGCCATTCATTCCGCCCACAATATAAACTGACTCACCCCGATTGCCGGAAATGGTTAATGTCCAAGGCTGACCCACCACCCCAAAACTTAAAGGATTGTTGGAAATTCCGGAAGTAAGCATAGGACTACTACTGCCGGCAACAGGAGCCGGAGTTTGTGTACCTCCGCCATTACCCGCGCCCGGATTGACTGCTGTCCACGCGCCATTTCTATAAACTTGCGCTTGGCCATTTTGCGTGCGCGTCGCCCCGTCTTGAGTCGTAACTAAAGTGGAATTACGCATGGCGGTAATTACCTCGGCAGGAATATTGGCCGGATTGCCGGTTTGGGAAGTTACCGTGCCGTTAGGGGCAATGGTCACAATACCATAACCTTCCACATACGCTTGCCGACCATTCACATTGTCATACACTTGGTAACCTTGCTCCGGAATAGTTGGTCCGGTGGGAGCCGGAGTGCGGTGGTCTTCTTTGGCTTGTCCTTCGGGAATGGCTTCAATCTGCTGAATAATACTTTCAGGCACAGCCACCACATTTCCTTGTTCGTCTTTGGCTACTCCATCCTTAATAGTAACCACGCCAAAACCATCTACATACACCACTCTCCCGCTATCGGTTAAATAAATATCATAGTTAATAGAGCTAGAATCGTCTTCAGCAGTTCGTCTTTGCCTGTCCCCATCACCACCAGTGCTTGTGCGTCTACCAGCGCCATCATCTACCCCACTTCTATTAGTGGTAGTTTGAGTTTGTTCCGATGGAGTAGTTCGATAATCTTGAACAGATGTTGATTGATTAATGGCATTAAGCGTTTCTTGACTGATACCAGAAACTACACTGCCATTTTCATTTACTACACTACCATCACTTCTAATTGTAACCACGCCAAAACCATCTACATACACCACTTTACCGGCATCAGTTAAATAAACATCGTAATTAGTTTGTTGATTGGCACCTTCTCCTGTGCCAGTATCACCACCGCCGGTATCTCCGCCACCCGTGTCACCACCGCCCGATGAACCTGAATCTGTATCACCAGAGCCTCCGTTATTACTTCCAC